>JAGWWT010000019.1 GCA_018970245.1 Patescibacteria group bacterium | reverse complement strand
GCGGCCCGGCGGCCTCGGCATATCGTTCTCACGTCCCTATGCAAATTCGTCGAAAATCTCGACGTTTTTGCATATACATAGGAACTGGATGGCTAGATAAGCCTATTAAGGTAAAGCTTGACCAAGCCGAAACTTTACGGTAGGGTGCGACGAGAATCGCTTTATGAATAAACATGAATAAACAAGAGATCATTCAAAACGTCGCCTGCTGCAATGTCCCTGCGGGATCTAGCCTGGTCGAAAGATCAGATCCTATCACTGGCTTGTCGTTCGCTCACATCACGCCTGAGAATCTGGGCGGGCTTCATGTGATCCGAGCCAGCTTGCTCATCGACATGCTCACGGACGGAACGAAAGACCTCGATGACGCGCCTGATGCCAAGCTCTTCAGATGCCTTCATTCCGAGCTCGTCGCTTGGAACAAGAACCTGGTCAATGGCACCATGATCGAAGCGGCCTCCGATCAGGCCATCGAAGAACATAAGAAGTGCGTCGAACAGCTCGAGATCATAGCCGGGTCGCTCGGGATCGAATACGAGCCTCCTGATGATCCATTCCTGGATTGAGCTTGTCCGCTCTGTCCCCTTTTGCCGCCTGCTCAAGCAGAGCGGCTTTTTTGTCCACAGAAGAGAAATCGCCTTCATACCTACTAGACACGAGGTCATTGACGATGATCCTCCTAAATCCTCCCACGTTACGCGATGTCACACGCCCACGAATCTTTGGACAAACGGTATCCTTTTGACCGCCTCTATCAAAAAGAAGCTGGCGATAGCGCTACCGATGATCAGAGGAAAGATCGAAGCCGGCAACGGTTGTATGAATATGCCGAATCCCGCCACCAACGATGAGAATGCGAGCGAGAACGCCAAGGCGACCACCAGTATCCCTTTCGGCCGCACGCTCCAGCTGTACGGCCAAGCTCGTATGGCCAGGAGAGTGGCTTCTCCCAGATATATGAGCGAGACATACATGACAGTCCTTATCGTATCGAATTGATAGCCTTCGCGGCTGGCAAGCAGGTATAACCACATAGTGAAGACGTATGGCACTATGGCTATCAGGAATGATCCTATGACCAGGCGGGGTATGTTCCACTTAGCCGGCTTCGACATCGGCCTGGTATGGTCGGCAGCCAACGATATGGTCACGAAATCGTTTGAGAGCAGGATGAGTATAGCTATGAGCGGCGACAGTATATAGGAATGGGTCATGACGAATATGACTGTAGCTATGAAAAGCGACTCCACAGATTTGATGATCTTATTCAATATCCAGGTATGGATCCTCATGTACACCCTTCTTCCGGCTGTGACTACCCTCCTCACGCCTTCCAATCCAGCGCTGGTCAATATGAAGCTGGCAGCTTGCTTCGCCACTTCCGTAGAACCAAGAACGGCTATGCCTACTTCGGCCTTGTGCAGAGCCGGGGCGTCGTTGACGCCATCGCCAGTCATGCCGACAGAATGTCCGGCATTTTGCAATGCCTCTATGATGGCCAGTTTGTCTTCCGGATATGCCTCCGCGAATACGGCGCCCGTCGTGGCTATGCTCGGATCCCTCTTCAGATCAGCTGGCGTAAGCACATCCCCGACTAGACCTAAGCTGCGAGCCACGGCTCCGGCCGTGACCTTGCCGTCGCCCGTTATCATCACTACCCTGACTCCGAGATCGGATAGCTCACGTATCAGAGCTGGCGCATCAGGGCGTATCGGATCGCTCATGCCTATGAGGCCAGCGCACCATTTGCCGCTTCTGTCTCGGACGACCACCGCCAGAACGCGCAGCCCTTTGGCGCTCATGTCGGCGACATCTCTGATGCCCAGATCGGCATACCGAACGTCATCCGTAAGCAAGAGACCCGGCAGCCCCATATCTATGCTTATCCGCTCGGAACCTTCGGCTATCTCTGCCGCTGTGCGCTTCGTCGACGGATCGAACGGCGTGAACGAAAGGCGATCCGGCATAACGACCTCTTCCTTAATGGCTTTGTCCAGTATCGCCTGATCTATAGAATCCTGATCCGCGGCATTCGTAGCCGCCGAAGCGAATGCCAGCAACCTCTTTTCATCGATGCCTCCGTATACGGTCATGCTCGAGACAGCCATCCTGTCCATAGTCAAGGTGCCGGTCTTGTCGCTGCACAGTACGTCCATAACGGCCGCTTCTTGGACAGCACCCAATCTGCGGGTCAAGACTTTCTTGCCTTTGTCGGCCGGATTGGAACCATCCGAATTGAGCTGGAGCGCTCCGTAGGTCTGGGCCACAGCGAACATAGTCGGAAAAGCCACGGGCACGGACATGAGCAAAAGGACAATGACATAATTCGTTATCTGTATGGCTGGAGCGCTGACCGCCAAGCCGAATACGGTTATGGCTATAGCCACACAGACATTGATCACGAAGAAATATTTGATCACACCGAATATGACCTTCTCCATATGGGTCGGCGGGTGGGCGGTTTCCAGGAGCTCCGTGGTCTTGCCATAACGAGTCTCTCGACCGATCGCCGTCACTTCCGCGGTCGCCTCTCCTCTGCGTATGATGCTCCCGGAATAGGCTATGCCCCCTTTTTCCATATCCTGCGGCAATGATTCCCCGGTCAAGCTGGATGCATCCACGCTGATGGACCCGTCTGATATTCTCATGTCAGCCGGCACCACATCCCCGGCTCGCAAGCGCACAGAGTCTCCAGGCAGCAATTCCCTGGCCGAGATGACATTCCACGAGCCGTCACGCATGACGCGTGCCATGACTCGGATGGCTTGGCGCAATGTAGCCATGGCTTTCTCCGCCGAACGGCGCTGCAATATATTGATGCCGCTGTTCAAGAGAAGCAATGCGACGATGATGAAGGCCTCGGTCTGGTTTCCCGAGAAGTAGGTGATGATGACCATAAGCTCCATTAGCCATGGCAGAGGGCCCCAGAAATTCTTGAGATATAGGGTGAGCAAGCTCTCATGGAATTCAGGCAGCTCGTTGTAGCCGTAGCGCGACCGCAGATCCGCGATATCGCCGCTCTTCAAACCGTGATCCGAGACGCCAGACTCAGCGTCGCCGATCGTAGCCTTAGCGTCTTTATGAGTTTTTTGATCCATTTCTGGGTTATTGATCCGTATCTAGAGCATTCATGACATCTTCCGTTTTCCTCACCCTGCCGATTCTCGCAAATATATATCTCATGGCGTGCTCATGCTCTTCCTTAGATCTGGCTGAAGAGGCGTCTTCGACGAATATCTGCTGGTAGCCATATTCGTAAGCAAAACGAGCGGTGCTTTCGACCCCGATATTGGTCGAAATACCGCACAGGACGATGGTCGTCACGCCTCGCCTGCGCAACTGCATATCCAGCTCGGTCCCGTAAAATGCTCCCCACTGGCGCTTGGTGACTATGAGATCACCATCTTTAGGGCCGAGCTCAGGCACTATGTCTGCCCAATCTGAAAGCCTAGCTCCATTCCAAGACGCGGCGATATCGGCCGTCGGCTTCAGAGCATCTCTCCCGTCGGGAGACGGCGTGACACGGACCAGAAATACCGGCATGCCGTTCTTTCTGAAAGCTTCGGCCAGTCTGGCGGCATTTGAAACGACCATCTTCGCAGCATATGGCTCGCACGGCATTCCGACTATGCCCTTCTGAAGATCGATGCATACCAACGCCGTCGATGACTTGTCGATGACAGTTCTTTTATCCATGTACATCATAATATCACATGCGAGCGAATGGCTGACGATCCGCCGGGTCTTCCCGAACGAAAAGGGCAAGAATCAGCCTGGATAAAGAGAATCTATGATATTCTTAAACGAGTGCTAGCGTACGGTTTCAATCGCCGCCGCTCTGAAGAAATTCAGAGCGGCTTTTTTGTCCAGAATGCGACAGCTGTGACGAGACAGGATCATTAAAATAGCCGCTGAGCTGGTCAGCGGCTGGACAGGTCAGCTCGCGAATCAATGCGGGCGATTATGATCCTTGAGCTCAGAGAGAGTATAGACCTTCTGCGACCACAGGACTCCCTGGATGAAGCCGAGCCCGCGGAATACCTTGTCCATGCGGCCTAGCATCCATAGATCATTTTAAGGGCTGTTCCACGTAGAAAACTATCCTATTCATGACCATATGTCCATATAGATCAGGCCATTCCTGCGCAGGCTCGACCTTGACAAGCTGGCAAATTCGTGTAAATTTGAATTCAGATTTAAACAGACACAAAACAACAAAAGGACTGCCGAATGAACTTTGAAATAACGGGTAAATTGCTCGAGAGGACAGTTTCCTTGGCAAGCAAATTACAATGTGACGCAGTAAACATCCTCTCCGAGATCTACCGCAAAGGATTGGAAGTGATGGAGGGCGAAAGACCCGCACGCGCTAAGAGATTGCCGAATGCGGAGATAGCATCTTTCATCGAGGGAAATTGGTCGATCATGTCAGATGAGGAGATGGCGAAAGAACTCGGGCTTTCGTCTCTCACTATACGTCAATACCGCTGCAACATGGGATTGACACGGCTGGAACGAGCATCGGATCGTCATTCGCGTCTGGAAGTCGTGAAAGAGCTAACAGGCGAAGAAAAAGCCGAGATCTTATCAAAGCCCGAATGTTCTCATGAGACTCTATCTCAAAACCTCCGCAAACCGATCGGCATGATAAAGCGGTATCGGCTTGATCTGGCCGAGAAGCACATGCTTGAGAACTCCATCGCCGAGACCGACGTCATCGGCGCTAGTAAAGTCGGTTTGAAAACCACCGACTATAAGAGACTTCGGATCAAACTCGGCTTTCGACGTTCTCGTGGTGGTGGGCATAGCAATAAAAAGGTCGACCCGTGTGAGCTAGGTACAGTCGATGAGATCCGCTATGCCCTCACGGAAGGCGGACAGACTATGTCCGACATCGTGCGGATAAAGAAACTTCCCATAAGTCGAGAGCGAGCACGGCAGATCATCAGCGAGTATGGGTTAAATGGGCAGGCCAATCAGCGTAAGCCGCTCTGGTACGCCCATACCCTGGTCGGGATAGAAAACCACGAGCTGGCTCGTAACCTTGCTGATAAGTCATGGGTGACAAAGCAGTTGGCCGAATCTGGCGGATTACGTGCTCTAGCCGCTAAATTAGGCGTGACCTTCGGAAGGCTCTCGACATATCTCCGCTACCGTCTGGAACTCGATACGGGCTTGGAGAAATCACACGGCGAACTCGTCGAGCTAAAGTGCAGTTTCTGCCATTCATCGTTCTGGCGTGCCAAAGTCTCGGTAGAACGTGATAAGAAGAAACACCCTAACAAGACTACGCACTTCTGCAACAAAATCTGCCAGGGTAAGTGGCTAGGCACGTCCCTAAGAAAAGGGCGGACGCAAGCTGAAGAGATCATTTGATCCTTTTCGCAGCCATCATCGCGCAAGCGGTGATGGCTTTTTATTAAACCGCGTTAGAGCGCTACATCCTAGGTCATTCTCGAATACATCAAGACTGTACTTCCGGAGGACAACGAAATCGCAAAATCACGTGCGGAGAGGGGGAGATTCGAACTCCCGAGGAGCTTTCGCCCCTACCGCATTTCGAGTGCGGCTCATTAGACCACTCTGACACCTCTCCGAATAGCTTCCTTAGAAAAATTCCGGTATTTCCGCAGATGCTTTGGATTCGACGAGCCCACAACTGCGAAGTAGGTGTTAATTTCCTCCCTACGCCTTAAAAATACAGCAAATTTCGATTTTTGGGTAGGGTGTAAGCCTAACTGTTCCAAGGAGTGTTTGAAATCACTTAATAGCGGCAATGACCTACTAGTAAATGAAATCGCTAGGTGTGCATATGATCGTCCTCTGATCATGTGACGGTCAATGTACACACAACCGTCAGTATCAAATAGACCGCGTATAAAATTATGTAGATACATGCGATTCTGTTTTATCCATATTGGAATGCTCAGCTGCGCTGCAATTTTATCTCCTTGAATCAGACCCATAGAGCCTAGAGTCGAGCATAATTTCTTTGACGAAACATAAATGACGCAAGCATTCTGCTTTTTTCGCAATCTAAAAGATATTCTGAGCTTAAATAACTTTCTGAACAGCTTGCGCACGTATTTTGCATGTTCCAGATCAGTTTGAGAGTTTGTCGTGACTGAGATTTGGTATGTACCCACATGGCCATCTCCTGCCAAAATCCCAAATGCTTCTGCTAGAGCGCTCGAGTAGCGCAATCTAGGTATTTTGATAAGCTTTTTGAAACAGGAAGCGCCTGAGCTCGCCGTATGCGACACAATCGCTCTCAGGCCACCAAGCCTCCTACCCGCATCCGTACCAGGATTTCCGTGAATTCGGATGCGGGCAAGCCCTCCTTTTCTATTTCTATCATTTTTGTTCACGCTCGACATGCTATCATATTTTCGAGCTGTTATACATTAACCACTCTGCATATTGTTTGATATCCGTGAAAATGATAGACTCTTTTTCATACGCGGCCCCATCGTCTAGAGGCCTAGGACAGCGGGTTTTCAATCCGTTAACCGGGGTTCGAATCCCCGTGGGGCTACAATAAGGCCAGATCGGAAATGGATTTTTTCCGGGTTTCTGGTATATTCATAGCGTAAGAAATGCGCGCTTAGCTCAGTTGGTAGAGCATTCCCTTGACGTGGGAAGGGCCAGGGGTTCGAGTCCCTTAGCGCGCACACTGCATGATCATACTTGGAATAGAGACATCCTGCGATGAGACCGCATTGGCTCTCATCGAGACCAGACCAGCCGGAGCAGAACAAAGCGCCCCGGGCGGGATAGAATGCCGCGTGATCTCGTCCTTGGTCCATTCTCAGGCTGATCTCCACAACGCATACGGCGGCGTGTACCCTTCTCTGGCCAAGCGCGAGCACGGCCGGAACCTCGTGCCGCTCCTCCACAAGATCCTCGAAGGCTTGCCGGTGCAGGAGCCTGTAGAACCGAGCCATTACGCTAGGACCATCGAAAGCTTCCGTCATGAGATAGAGCCCCAAAATCCCGAGCTCTTTGAGTCATTCGCTGCCGCTGGATTCCTCAAGAACAAGCCTTTCATAGACCGAATAGCTGTCACGGAAGGCCCTGGCCTCGAACCGGCTCTTTGGGTCGGCATAAACCTGGCCAGGATGCTTGGCGAGCTTTGGGGCATCCCTGTCGCGCCAGTCGATCACATGGAGGGCCATATCGTCGGTTCCCTTCTTTCCGAAGACTCGCCTTCCGCAGGGTGGCAGAGATTGAGGACTCTCCCTGCGCCGGCTTTGGCGCTGCTCATAAGCGGCGGGCACACCGAGCTCGTAGAGATAGGATCTGTCGGCCGATACAAGATCATCGGCCAAACCAAGGATGATGCCGTAGGCGAAGCTTTCGACAAAGTCGCGCGTCTTCTCGGCCTGCCATATCCCGGCGGTCCGCATGTCTCGAAACTGTCACATGAAGCATTCGAGGAAGGTATCTCCTCCCCGATCAAGCTGCCTCGGCCGATGATATCCAGCGGCGATCTCCATTTCTCATTCTCTGGCCTTAAGACCGCCGTCCTCTATGCTATCCGCGACCATTATAAGGAGACCGGCACCGAAAACGGCAAAGCCCTCCCTGATGCATTCAGGAAGGGCTTGGCGCGCGAATTCGAGCAGGCTGTCTCAGATACGCTCGTTTCAAAGCTTCAGGCCGCTATCGAGAAGACCGGCGCTAGAGCCGTCATAATCGGCGGCGGCGTCTCGGCAAATCATGCCTTGCGCTCTCGTTTCCAGGCTCTAGCTGCCGAGTTCGACTTGCCTTTATACATGCCTTCTAGCCATGTATCCGGGGACAATGCCTTGATGATCGCCCTTGCGTCGGCGCTGCACCCTGCAGAGCCCAGGGCCATGAAGGCTAGCGGAACAGCCCGACTATGAAGCCCCAGAAGCGGCCGAAGATCGACGGGTTGCCAGTTGGCGTCTGACCAGTGAATGTAGAAGTGAGCGTAGTGCTGGAATCCATGTCCGAAGAAGTCGCAACGGCCACGGAAGCCACGATCGGCGTTCCATTGGCAGAGCTCATATCGCCGGTCTTGCCGTAGGCGGCTATCGTCGCCTCTTCCTTTGCATCTAAGCTGAGAGCCGTGCCGCAAGCGATCTGGTTGATCACCTTGGCAGTCGTTATATATACCAATCCTGACGGACGGGTGGCGCCCCATGGGCCCATGACCATGTCCATATGCTTGCGCTGGAATGCCTCGACCGCCTGTTCTGTGGCCTGATCGAATGTTCCCGTCACAGGAACGCCGAGAAATGCCTGGAGCCTGGATACCTGCTTAGGATCGTTGTCGCCTCCCATCTTCATGAAAGCGCTGACGACCGGGCACGTGGTCGTAGCCGGTCTGACAGTGACAACAGAGACGATCGGAGACGAAGAAATCGTAACTTTGACGACAGACGGAACGGTCGTCGTGGCAGCGACTGGCGTGCTGGATGCAGCTATGGCGACCACAGCTGTCGATGAAGCCGTTGACGAAGCCGTAGTCGATGCGGTCTCTGCAGAGCTGATAAAAGGTACGGATGCGGTCAGGAATGCCAGAATGGCTATGCCCTTCTTTATGGTGTTCGATTGCATGTGATTATTTGACTTATAAATCGATTCTACCCTGTTCGTAATGTAGTTCCATGAGCGGCAATAGTCAAGGATGCCGTCCTGCGATATAATTCATGGCGAAGGACACCTGAAAGACGTGGATCTGAATACTAACACATCATTGGTCTATGCCCTCCTGGCCGGCATCCTGCCGTCGCTCATTTGGCTGATATTCTGGCTGAGAGAGGACGCCAACCCGGAGCCGAGATTGCTCGTCATCCTGCTATTCGTGGGAGGCATGGTTGGCGTGGCAGCAGCGATAGTGGCCGAAAGGTATACCGGCGATATCATCTCGAATGGCCAGTTGCGATTCACGGTCTGGGCCGCCATAGAAGAAGGCATAAAATTCCTCGTCGTAGCTGTGATCGCCCTAAATACCGACTTCAATGACGAGCCTATAGACGCGATGATGTACTGCATCGTCGCCGCCCTCGGCTTTTCCGCACTAGAAAATGCCCTATTCATCATGCAGCCTCTTTCGACGGGAGCCATAGCCCAGAGCATCATAGAGGGCAATATGCGCTTCGTCGGCGCCACTCTCGTGCACATCGTGAGCTCGGCATGCGTCGGTTTCGGCCTGGGCATGGCTTTCTATCGGGGCTATCTAGCCAAGGCTGTGGGCCTCGTCATAGGCCTGGGAGCAGCCATCTCTCTGCATGCCGCATTCAATCTTTCCATCATAAACACTTCTTCGCTCGATACGCTCAAGGTATTCGGCTGGGTCTGGGCGGCCGTAGTGGTTCTCATCGTCCTTTTCGAGGAGATAAAGAGCGTGCGGCCGAAAACCCTGGTTCCTTGAATGTTTTTTCGAGTTTTCCCCTTTTCAGCCGGTCCAGCGTCAGATATAATTATCCGGTATCCGTTAAAACCTTCATAAACTATGGCTAAAGACAAGAGATCTTTCTTCGAACGCTTGACGGGCACGGTCCGCATGGAAGAGGAGGCGGACGAGATGTCCAAGCCGGCCAAGCGCAGCCATCGCGATCACGACGGCGCCTCGGAGATGGGTTCTTGGATGGAAACAGAGACCGAGCCGGATGGCGAACTGACCGTAGATGTCTACCAGACGCCAGATATGATAGTCATAAAATCCATGATCGCTGGCGTCCGTCCTGACGACCTAGACATCTCTATCACCCGCGACCAGGTCACCATACGCGGCAAGCGCGAGGAAGAGCGCGTCGCCCGCGAGGAGGATTATTTCGCTCACGAATTGTATTGGGGATCGTTCTCCCGCACGATAGAGCTTCCTCAGGAGATAGACGTCGATGAGGCCGAAGCTGTTGAAAAACATGGCTTGCTCATCTTGAAGCTGCCGAAGCTCGACAAGAAGCGGCAGTCCAAGCTCAAAGTCAAGACCGTCTAGCATCTAGGCGGCGTGGCCTCGAATCTCATACCCTTCTACATATGGGGTAATTTAAATCCTTGGGTTTACAAAGGAGGCAGCCAAGAGTCGTTTTTTATCCAGAGGTAGCAAGTGTATTTTGCCATTTGATCGACACGTTCTTGCAAATACAAGGATTTGGAATCGTGCATATTCAGAACACATATTCAGAATGGCCAGGTTGGCAGGACCACTGATAAGACAACATGCGAAAAACCTCAAAAATCATAAGCTCAAAAGATTATCTAGATATGATGATTCTAAAACTGATCCGCCGCTTACCGGACCCGGCCAACATCCTCCACGACAGGCTAAAAAAGAGCGGCCTCGAAATCCCGCTTGGTACGCTCTACGCAGCCATTCACGGCCTTGTCAGAAATGGCTGCGTCGAACACCACCCAGATGAGATGGATGAGGGCAATGTGCGCCGATGCTGTTTCCTCTCTCAAAAGGGCTTTCAACGGCTGGCTTACCTAGAAAAAACCTGGACCGACCTCGGCAAGATCGCATCAGATATCGAGCGTCGCTAGCTTGGCGTTGGACTGGATGAATGATTTGCGGGCAGGCACGTCGTCGCCCATGAGCATGTCGAAGACTTTGTCGGCTTCCTGGGCGTCCTCGATGGCGACCTGTTTGAGGATGCGCCTAGCCGGATCCATCGTCGTCTCCCAAAGCTCCTCCGAGTTCATCTCGCCCAAGCCCTTGTAGCGCTGGATGTAGATCTTGGCGGACTTAGCTCCTTTGCCGATCTCGGCCTCCGCCTCTTCGGCGAGCTCTTCAGCTTCCCCAGATCCTGGCTCTGGCAAAGCGCCAGCTGCCTCGAGCAGGGCTTCCTTGGCCTCTTCAAGCTCGGATTGCTCGGCGATCTTCTCGTCGATGTCCTTGCCCAAGGCTTTGGTCTTCTCTTCTTCGGAATAGAAATACAGGATCTCCTTGCCGCGCTTGACCTTGTAAAGAGGCGGCTGGGCGATATAGACATAGCCATTGTCGACGAGCGGCCGGAAATAGCGATATAGGAGAGTCAGGATGAGCGTCCGGATATGTGCTCCGTCGACGTCGGCATCGGTGGCCAGGATGATCTTGTGATAGCGGAGGCGGGAGATGTCGAATGTATCTCCGATGGCCGTGCCGAAAGCGAGGACGAGATTCTTTATCTGCTCGGAAGAGAGCATGCGGTCCAGGCGGGCGCGCTCGATGTTGAGGATCTTTCCGCGGAGCGGCAGGATAGCCTGGATCCGGCGATCCCTTCCCTGCTTGGCTGTGCCTCCGGCAGAATCTCCTTCGACGATGAACAGCTCGGACTCGGCCGGGTCGGACGACTGACAATCGGCCAGCTTGCCAGGCAGAGTCATGCCTTCCAAAGCCCCCTTGCGCAGGACGGAATCTTTGGCGGCTTTGGCGGCCTTCCTGGCCTTCATGGCCAGGATGACCTTGTTCACGATCGCACGCGCGTCATCCGGATTCTCCTCCAGAAAAGCGGCGAAGGCGTCGCCGAAGACGGTATTCACGGCCGTCTGAGCCTCGGTCGAACCGAGCTTGGCCTTGGTCTGGCCTTCGAACTGGATCTCTCTAAGCTTGACCGATATGACCACGGTCAGGCCTTCTAGAGCGTCATCGCCCGTGAATGTGTCGTCCCCATTCTTGGCGAGGTTGTTGTTCTTTGCATACGCATTGAGGCTGCGGGTGAGAGCCGTCTTGAAGCCGGTCAGATGAGTGCCGCCCTCCGGCGTATGGATGTTGTTCGCGAACGCCAAGATATGCGACGATACATCGTCGGCATATTGCAGCGCGACCTCGACGGATTCGACGCCCTCGACCTTCTTCTCGATATAGAAGATGTTCTTGTGGATCGGCTTCAGGAGCTGGTTCGTGAATTTGATGAGCGAGATGAGGCCGTTCTCGAAATAGAAAGAGAATGACGGCACATCGGCGCCGGTGTCGCGGATGTAGAAGAGCTCGTCGTCTTCGCCGAAGCTGGCTGCCTGCTCGCGCGCGTCGATGACTGTGATGCGGAGGCCTCGGACGAGATAGGCCTGCTGGCGCATCTGGTTCACGATGCGCTTGAAATCCATGACGATGCCCTCCTTGAAGATGGTCGGATCGGGCTCGAACAAGACGATGGTGCCGTGGAGCTTGGTCGAACCTATCTTCTTGACGGCTGCTTTGCGCTTACCGATGTTATATTCTTGCAGATAAATGCCGCCATCGGTATGGACGATGGCTTTGAGGTAGGTCGAGAGGGCGTTCACCACAGAGGCGCCGACGCCGTGGAGGCCGCCAGAGACCTTGTAGCCGCTCTCTTCGCCGCCGAATTTGCCTCCGGCATGCAGCATGGTCATGACCATCTCTAGAGCGGAGAGCTTGGTCTGCTTGTGCACGCCGACAGGGATGCCGCGGCCGTTATCGGCGACGCGGACGCGGTTGCCAGGAAGGAGGGCGATCTCGATGTCGTTCGCGAATCCGCCCATAGCCTCATCGCGGGAGTTATCGAAGATCTCGGTGACGAGATGGTGCAGGCCGTCAGGGCCGGTCGTGCCGATGTACATGCCGGGACGCTTCCTGACGGGCTCCAAACCCTCCAAAACTGTGATGGAGGATGCGTCGTAGCCTTTTTTCGTCTTGTCTGCCATACAATAAAAAAGCGTGCTGCTTTCGTTCTTACAGTATACCAGAATCCAGGCCGGAATGCACGCAATATATCGCCAAAATAGCGCTCAATTGAGCCTCGGCTCGGGATATCTTTCCTAATCTTGTAACATGCCCGGAAAATAGCCGTTCTATAATCAGGAGGTGATATGGATACAGTCCTTTTAGACCAGACGGAACCCGGATCATACCAGTCTCTATCAGAAGCAGAAGAGCGTTGCGTATGCGGATCGCTCCTCCCTGCAAGAGGCTGGTGCGAATGCGGCCGCCGATCGGAGCCCTCTCCGGAAGCCCTCTTAGAGGTGGCGATGCGGCTATCGTTCATTCCGCCTACCAAAGACCTGTTCAGAGACGACTAGCGGCGGCTCTGCCGGCTAGCGCAAGACCGCTTTGAGCTCATCGGCGGTCTTTTTTCTTATATCTTCGTGTATGGCGTTGACCTCGTCGTTGGTGAGCGTGCGCTCGAAAGATCTGTAAGTGACCCGGAAAGTGTAGCTTGTCTTCCCCGCCCCGAATTTCTGGGCGTTCTCATATTTGTCGATCTGCTTCACCTCTTCGATCAGGCTGCCGCCGCATTCTCGGACTATCTCGAAGTAGCTATTGATCCCGACCGATGAATCCACGATGAACGAGATATCGCGGACGATGGCCGGGTATTTGCTGACTTCCTTGAACTTGGAATCGATGTCCTTGAACTGGCTGGTGATGCGCGGATCGTCGGACCAGAGGATGCGGATATCCGGGATGCCCATCTTTATCATGGCCAGTCTGTCGCCGAAGCCGAAGGCCCAGCCGTTGTATATCTCCGGATCGAGCCCGAAGTTCTTCAGCACCACGGGATTGACCAGGCCGGCGCCGTTCACTTCCAGCCACTTGCCGTTGAACATGATGTCCATCTCCAAGCTCTGGACAGTGTACGGGAAATCATCATCGAGGAATTTGTACTCGATGCCGGGCCCGAATATGCCCTTGGCGAGGTCAGCTTGGACCTCCTTGAGGTCGTCCTGGGTTATGACCTTCTTGGATCTCTTGCAGATGAGCAGGCCGTCGATCTGATGGAAGGCCGGGAAATGATGGCGGTCGATCTCGTCCTTGCGGAATACTATCCCTGGAGCGAGGGCTTTTATCTCTCCGTCATTTTCGAGCCTAGCCAGGACCTCCTTATCCC
The DNA here is from genome assembly GCA_018970245.1 of Patescibacteria group bacterium. Classification (GTDB taxonomy): domain Bacteria; phylum Patescibacteriota; class Minisyncoccia; order Phycocordibacterales; family PALSA-1337; genus C7867-002. The sequence continues at coordinate 13,069 of JAGWWT010000019.1, read as the reverse complement.
TAAGGTAGAACGACCAGAATGCGGTCATCTGGGTCCTCAAAAGGCGCTCTCCATCGACATAGTATGTGTCGGTCTCCCTGCGGCTCGGATGGTCCTTGGGCGTATTGAGGAGGTCGAAATCCTGTTCGACGGTTATGATCTTAGGGAATTCGACGACATCGAAGCTCTTGAATCGCGGCAGGCCGAGTATCTGGTCGAAGAGTATCTTGACCGGCGAATCAGGCTTCTTGGTCAGGTCGGGAAGAGCCAAAAGGCGCTTCAGACGCAAGCTCTTGAAGTCGGTCTTCTTCTCGAGATCGGCCAGAAGCTTCTCTTCCAGCGGATCCTGTATCTTTATGAGATTTCTCATGCCAGGTATCCTAGCAGATAGAAGAGGTTTTTTCACCCTGAGCCGCCTCCCAGAGTCGAACTGGGGACCTACTGTTTACAAAACAGTCGCTCTAACCAGCTGAGCTAAGGCGGCATGCACCATGCCTATTTTTCCGAGATCTGGCGGAGATAGAACGAAGCCCCGTGATCCGATACCTCCCCGCGGCCCCTCACGGCGTCTATCACTTTCTTGGAGTGGGGGTTGGACAGAGCTTGATGCTTGATCTCGACATATACGCCGCGGACGCGGATCAGGATGTGATAAGCCGCCCATTGGGCGATGCTTATGAAGGTGCGGCGGTTCATATGAGAAATGACCCTACGCACCGATCCGAATACGGACATGAAGAAATGGTCGCTGACCCGCCCCATGCGGGAGACCACTGTCTGGCGACCGGAAACCACCTCGCGGCGCTTGAGAAGCAGCATGGCCGCCATCCCCAGGAGCGATATGTAGAATATCGATATAAGTATGTACACGGCGTCTTAATTCTAACCCAAAACCTTGAAACGGCAATACCTGCCTACGGCTATCTTCTCGCCGAATCTCTGGACAGCCTGATCCAAAAGCTGCTGGATGGTGGATTCGGGATTCTTGATGAAAGGCTGATCCAGAAGGACCATCTCGCTGAAATATGCCTTGAGCTTGCCTTCCAGGATCGTCTTCTTGATCGCTTCTGGCTTTCCTTTGACTTCGGCCTCGAAGACTTCGCGGGCGGCCTTCTTGTCTGATTCCTGGATGTCGTCGGATCTGAGGAACTTCGGATTTGAGGCGGCGACATGCATGGCGATGTCGCGCGCAAGCGCCTTGAACTCGTCGTTGTTGGCGACGAAGTCTGTCTCGCTGTCCAATTCTACCATCGCGCCGACGGTGCCGTTCGAGTGGATGTAGGCCTGGACAGTGCCGGCCTTGAATGTCCGGTCGCCCTTCTTGGCGGCTATCTCGCCGCTCTTTTTGTGGAGGATGACAAGGGCCTTTTCCATGTCGCCCTTGGCCTCTTCCAGGGCCTTCTTGCACTGCATCACTGATACCCCCGTCTTGTCGCGGAGCTCTTTGACCTGGTCTGTGGAGATTGAGGCTGACATATTATTATAGGTTGGTGCTTTCTTAGCGGATGCCCTATCGGGAACGGGATCTTTTGGTTCTGATGATGCGAGGCTCGGAGGCGCGGGGCGCTTCTTGAAGGAGAAAATTGGCCCGATCATGACGCCTTCTTGCCTTCCTGATAAGCCTTGGCTATCTCGTCGACGAAGAATCGGATGCTGCCCTTCGATCCGTCGTTGCCGACGACCGGATAGCGTATCTCCGAGATGTCGCAGTCCGATCCGGCTACGGCTATGACCGGTATGCCGAACTTTGCAGCCTCGCTAACGGCATTCTTCTCGTGCTTCGGGTCGATGATGAAGATCGCGTCCGGAAGCCTCTTGAGGGAGACTATGCCTATGAACATCTTTTCGAGAGAGGCGATCTCCTTGTCTATGAGCATGCGCTCGCGCTTGGTGTATTTGGCGAGCTCGCCCTTCTCTTTGTCGGAGACGAGCTTCTCATAGCGGTCGATGCGCTTCCTGATCTGGATGAAATTCGTGATAGTGCCGCCGATCCAGCGTCCGTCCACGAATGGCATGTTGAGGGACTGGGCGGCGTGCTTGACGGCTTCAGAGGCCTCTTTCTTGCCTCCGACGAAAAGGAGGACCTTGCCGTCCTTGCCGAGCGCCGAAGCGAACTCCTTGGCTTTGGCCAGGAGATCCTTGGTCTTTTCCAGGTCGAAGATATCTGTGCGGTTCTTCGTGCCGAAGATATAGCTGCTAACTGACGGATGGCGCCTGGAACGGCCCAATCCGAAATGCGCGCCGGCTGCGAACATGGTCTCGATGGTCTGGTTTGTATTCATATCGATGTAGGTGTAAACTATCAGAACTCGAGCCGTGAGTCAACCTCGCAGGCTGGTTATCCGTCACATGAAAATCCTCATCGTCGAGGACGACCGCGATACCGCGCTATTGCTCCAGAATTCCCTCAATTCTGGCAATAACACCGTGGAATTGGCGTCGGATGGCGCAGAAGGCTCATATCTAGGCCGGAATTACGAATACGACGCCATCGTCCTTGACTACTCCCTGCCTAAAAAGGACGGGATCGTAGTGTGCAAGGAAGTGAGGGGTTCGGGGCGCTCTACGCCGATCATATTCCTGTCAGCTGATAGCGATCAGGACACCAAGCTGGCGGCTTTCAGCCAAGGGGCCGACGACTATATAACGAAACCATTCTCTCTTCGCGAGCTGGATGCCAGGCTGCATGCCTTGGCTCGGCGGCCGGCCTTGAATGAAAGGAAGCTGCTCAGAGTGGACGATCTGGAGCTCGATCTTGAGCGGAGCCTGGTCTCGCGGGGAGGCGCCCATATCCACCTGACGAAAAAGGAATTCGGCCTGCTGGAATTCTTCATGAAGAACATCGGGATATTGCTGTCCAGAGCGCTCATCATGGAGCATGTCTGGACGGCGGACAGCAGCCTGTTCTCGAATACCGTGGAGGCTCATATCAGGAACCTGCGCCGGAAGATAAACGCCGGAAAGAAGCCTGATCTCATAATCAATATACCGGGCAGAGGCTATATCATGGATGCGCCGAACAATCTTAAGATGTATCCGGCTTCGCACTAGCTCCATTCTGCCGATCTATCTGTCCATCTATCTGCCTATCCCTCGGCTTTATCTATTTTTCAGTCCTTTTTTAGCGTTTTTTCATCCGATCTTCATCGTTCCTTCATGCGCTCTTGATAACATTGGAGAGGTTATGCAGTCGACATAACTGCTTATGAACCCGTCTTTCGCGACGAAACTTCCAAAGCGCAACTTCCGCAGATAGGGTCCCGACAACCCCGGCGCCAAAAGCGCCCAGCCGCTCGCACACAGGAAGCGAGCGGCTGATCTGTTCACAGAGATGGCGCCCTTGTCCGGACCGCATCCGTGATATCATTGAGACATGGAACAAGAGATCGAGAAGATAAAAGGAGAGCTTGCCGCCCACCGCGAATTGCTAGAGAAGATCTATGTCTCAGCCGAAAAGACCCGCAAGTACTACCTCTGGACTATGTGGGGCACGGTCATAGTCTTCGTCCTTCCGCTCATCGCGCTCGCGTTCGTCATACCCTATTACATGAACGAATTCAACAACGCCTTTTCGGGCATGGGTGTGTCGCCCATGACGGGCCTTGGGCTATGAAGGGCTGTGAGCGCGGGCCATTCTTGTCTTGTGCCGAGGACCAGGATCGAACTGGTGACCCTTCCCTCTTCAGGGGAATGCTCTACCAACTGAGCTACCTCGGCATGCGCTATTTCGGCAGGTTATTAAGGACAGACTGCCCTTGGTGTATGATGTCGGCGGCCTGCATGAGATACGGCTGTAGCGCGTAATACGCCCCTATGCCGGCGCCGATGATGATCACCCAATAGACGATCCGGAAGAATGTCGACCAGCGGTTGGCGCGGCGTATGCTGCGCAGGATCGCATTGTTCTCTTCTGCGAGCTCATGCGTTCGAAGAAGGAGCGACTTTTCCTCAGGCGTCATGGGCGATACTATAACAGATTTATCGGTCCACCGGAAGCATAATGCTTATATTCAAAACATGAATGGCACTCGGCTAACAAAGGAAGAGATAGAATTAATGATCAGCCTTAGAAAGACTGGGCATAGTTTGCCTGAAATATATGAGCTTACACGGCGCGGGTATGGCACGGTTTACAGATGCACAAAGGATATACGAGTTCTGCCAGAGTACTCAGAACGACTCAAATGTAAGCAAGGCGGCAGTAAAACTAGAGCCGATTTAAAGTGGAAAGAATCAAAACAAGACGCAGATCTCATGCTTGGAAATGATTCTTTCGAGATGCGACTGTGCATACTGGCCTGCCTGTATTGGGGAGAGGGAAACAAGCGTGAATTGAGCCTAATCAATTCTGATCCGGGTTTAATCAAAGTCTTCGTCGAATGCCTTATCAATATAGGCGTTCCCAAGGAAATGATCAAAGTTAATCTCAGGCTTCATAAGGACGTCAACAGAAAGAAGTCTATTGAATTTTGGAAAGATCTCCTGTCAGTGAAGAAGTCTGTGATCGGCCATATCGAAATCATAAGAGGAAAGAAGAAGGGCAAGCTAAAATACGGAATGTGCCGGATACGGGTTGCAAAAAGCGCGCCATACTTTAAACTGATCCTGAGCTCTATAGAGGTGATAAAGGAACGTTTCAATGCTGCCGTAGTTCAATGGATAGAACAAGGGACTCCTAAGCCCTAGATGCAGGTTCGATTCCTGCCGGCGGCACCTTAGTTTTCGTCGCTTTCACTGCCAACCTTTCCTGTCTTCTCGAATTCGTGCAGAGCTTCGATGATAGGCTCGATCTTCCCTTCCATGATCGTTGGCAGATTGTGCCACGATTCCTTGATGCGATGGTCTGTCACGCGGTCCTGGGGAAAATTGTACGTGCGGATCTTCTCAGAGCGGTCGCCCGTGCCGATCTGGCCCTTGCGCTCAGCCGCGAATCTCTTCATGTCCTCTTCTTCTTTGGCCGCCTCAAGCTTGGCCATGAGGATCTGGAGGGCCTTCTCGCGATTGGCATTCTGACTGCGCTCGGCAGTAGAGCGGATCACTATGCCGGACGGTTTGTGCGTCAAGCGGACGGCTGTCTCGACCTTATTGACGTTCTGGCCGCCCTTGCCGCCCGATCGGCTGAATTCGACTTCGATATCGGCCGGATTGACTACGATCTTCGATTTTTTGCGGATGGGCATTATGGCCACCGAAGCGGTCGATGTATGGATGCGGCCGGACTTTTCAGTCTCCGGGACGCGCTGAACGCGGTGCACGCCTGTCTCCCAGCGAAGGTCGTCATAGACGCCTTTGCCTTTTATCTCCATGGACACTTCCTTGTAGCCGCCGATGTCGTTCTTCGACTCGTCGACGACTCGCGTGCCCCAGCCCTTGGACGCAGCGAAGGCCTTGTACATCTCCAGGAGCTCGGCCGCGAACAAAGCCGCCTCGTCGCCGCCGGCGCCAGCGCGGACCTCGAGGATGATCTCATTGGTCTTTTCGTCTTCTTCCTTTTCTCCGGCCAAAATGGCCTTCATCTGCTCTTCCAAGCCCTTCTTCTGTTCCAGAATGGACGCGAGCTCATGCTCGGCCATCTCCTTCATGGCCGGATCGGCTTCTATCATCCCTCTCGTCTCCGCTTCGTCCCGGATCAGCTTCTCATACATTCCCGCCATAAATGACGTTTTTGGATTCGATTTGTATTCGTCTAGATTCATAGCAAATAATCGAAAGCCTATAAAGTCCTTAAAGTCTATAAATTCAAAAACGAATGCACAAGCCCGATCATTCTAGACTTTACGGCCTTTAAGGACTTTCGACTTTCGACTTTCGACTTTAAGACTTCTTCGCTTTGGCTTGGCGGCTCTTGAATTTCTCGACGCGGCCGGCAGTGTCGATCGTCTTCTCCTGGTTCGTATAGAAAGGATGCGAGGCGCTGGATATCTCGACGTGATAAGCAGGATATTCCTTGCCGTCGGACCATTTTTCCTTGGCGCCATCCTTGACCTCTATCGTGCTGGAGATCAAGAACTTCTCGCCGCTCGAGTTGTCGGCGAAGATGACCGGGCGGTAGTTCTTCGGGTGGATGTCTTTCTTCATAGAATGAGAGATTAACATGGATTTGGTGGGAATACAAGCCCTAAATCCCACAAAAAACCAAGCCATCTGCAGTGGTAACGTGGCCATGCATAAATGGAAGATTAAGATCAGATCGCATTTTGTTAAGGGCTGATATGCTCCATTGCACGCAGATTTGCTTCCTAAATGCTCCGGTCTCCGTTCTTTTTTAGGAATTTAACGACGTCATCGAACGTCCAGTTCATTAGTCCGTGCGGCATGGAATCAGGCCGGCAGGAGCATTCGGCCGAAGAAGTGTATACGGTAAGGAGAAGGGATGGGCTTATTGTTTTCTAAGGCTTTCCACAGCTCCTCATACTCGGAATCAGGTTTCTGGTTGAGGATCGCGCCAGTTCGTAGACCGCCGATCTCGCTCTTCCTCAGAGATTCGAGATAACCAACAATAGCTTCCTGGAGATTAAAAAGAGCGATTTCAGGAGTATCGGCTTCAACTACAATATTGAATTCAAGACCGACCCCGTACCAGGTGTCGTCTTCCTTGAAAACAATGCTTCTGATAGCTCCTTTTTTAGCGTATTTTTCACGTTTTTCATATTATCACTAGACGGCTATCCCAGCAATTTTTTCCATGATTCACGCTATAATGGTGAGCAAATGGCTACCCGTACTTCGACCCTGCCACGAGCTCACACGATCTACACGATCGCCGTCATCGGGTTCATATATGTGCTGCATGCGGTCATCCCGATGTACTCGAACTCGAGCTTCCTCTCGCTCTTCGCGGATGAGCGGACGGTCGGCTTCATCTATATGGCCGGAGCGGCCTTCTCCATCCTAGGCTTCCTCCTCGCTCCAGGCGCGATCAGGCGCATGGGCAATTACCGCGCCGCCATAGGGCTCGTCATCATCCAGATCGCCCTATTCTGGATCCTCATAGCTTCGACAGACCCGCGCGTCCTAGCCCTCGCCTTCATACTCCAGTCCGGCGTCGTGTCGCTCATCGGCTTGACTCTCGACATCTTCCTCGAAGTCTACACAGACGGCTCTTCGGTCGGCGCAGTCCGCGGCCTCTATACAGCCACCCTGAACGCCTCATGGGTCGTCGCGCCCCTCATAGGCTCGCTCCTCATAAACGGCACCAATGAATTCAGGAACACATATATAGCCGCTTTGGCCATGCTCTTCCCTCTCCTTTACCTCATCTACCGCAATTTCCCGCGCTTCAGAGACCCCAATTATATACATCTGTCGCCTGTGCAGCTCTTCAAGCACGTCTATTCGAACAGGAATTGGGTCAAGCTCTTCTTCGCCAACGTCATCCTCCAAACCTTCTATTCATGGATGGTCGTCTATAGCCCGATATATCTGAACAAGACGATAGGCTTCGGCTGGGAGGATATCGGCATAATACTCGTAGTCATGCTGATCCCATTTCCTCTCATCCAGTATCCGCTCGGCCGGCTGGCAGACAAGAAGTACGGCGAAAAAGAGATCATGTCCATCGGCTTCCTGATCATGGGGATATCGACGATGTTCCTGTCTCTGCCGACCGTGGCCAATATCCTAGTCTGGTCCATCCTGTTCTTCATCACGAGGATCGGCGCGGCCGCGGCCGAGATAATGATGGAGACGTATTTCTTCAAGACCGTCTCGCCGCGCGACTCGGCTGTGCTCGGGTCGTTCCGGATCACAAGGCCGCTGTCGTACTTCATCGCTCCGCTCATCATGATAGTCGGATCATACTTCGTGAGCGCGCAGATGATGTTCGTCGTGATCGGAGCCATGAGCCTCATCGCTCTCTGGCCGGCCATGACGATCAAGGACACCAATTGATCCAGACATCTCCCGCGCTGCCATGGACCCTATCACTCTCATCCTGACGATATCCGGCTTGGCCCTCTTCGAGATCATCTCGAGCATCGACAACGCTATCGTCAACGCGGAGGTTCTCCACACGATGTCCGAGAAGTCGAAGAAGTGGTTCCTATTCTGGGGATTGCTTTTCGCCGTCTTCATCATCCGCGGCCTTTTGCCTTGGGTCATCGTCTACGCCAGCAATCCAGCTCTGGGAGTGATCGGTTCATTCACGGCCGCATGGAGCGGCGATCCCGCCATCAAGCAGGCATTGGATGCCTCATCGCCCATCCTCCTTCTAGGCGGCGGCACCTTCTTGATCCTGCTATTCCTTCACTGGCTCTTCATAGAAGACAAGCGCTTCGGTCTCCCTCATGAGCGATTCTTCGCCGAGCTCTCGCCTTGGTTCTATGCCGTCGCTTCGCTCTTCCTTCTATGCGTGGTCTGGCTCGGCATCCACGTGAACGTCTACGCTGCATTCGGAGCGGTCGTAGGCTCGACGGCTTTCTTCATAACGCATGGATTCAAGGAAACAGCTGAGAAGGCCGAGGAAGAGCTGGCCAGCGGCGAAAGCCGCCGATCAGATATATCAAAGATCCTCTATCTTGAGGCCATCGACTCGACATTCTCGATAGACGGCGTGCTCGGCGCATTCGCCTTCACGCTGTCCGTGCCGCTCATCATCATAGGCAACGGCATCGGCGCGTGCATAGTGCGGCAGCTCACAGTCGGGAATATAGAGCGCATCAAGCGCCTCGTCTACCTCAAGAACGGCGCCATGTATTCCATCCTTTTCCTAGGTATGATCATGGCCCTGGACGCCTTCGGCGTCGCCGTGCCGGGCTGGGTCTCGCCGGCAATAACCTTCCTCATCGTCGGCTTCTTCTTCCAGAAGTCGCGGAGCGGGACAGAATAGGCACTCAATCCGATAGCTTCATCCCACGGAAGATGAACGGCAAGCGCCTCTTCTTTTCAGTTTCGGTCATCAGATCCTCTGATACGAGATGGCTCGGTATCCTGATTATGAGATACCGTATATCGTCCTTGTCCAATTCGCCTGTCACATGCCTGCAGAGATATCTCCGTTCCTGCGCGTCTCTGGTATCGGTCTCGCTGAAGTCGATCTCGTCGACCTTGAGATGGTCAGACTTGAATCCGATTATGGTTTTGCCGAAGCCGACGACGATCCTGATGGGTCCAGGAGCCTGGCCTTCTGATAGCGCGATCTTTATGCCTTCCGTCTCCGGTATGACGGCATTGGCATAATGGGACTCGTCTTCGTCAGAGATCGTGAGCGGCTGCTCCATCTCAACGGTTTCAAGCACCCTAGAGAGCCTCTCGACTCTGACCAAGCAATTCTCCCGTTTCATATCGTTGTAGAACTTGCCGACATCGGACTCGAATGAGTAGCCGGTGTCCTCCTCTATGGATCTCAAAAGGACGCCTATCTTCTCTTGGAGGAATTCTTCGTCGTCTGAATCCTCTAATTCCTGGGCCAGCTCCAAAGAATGCGGCATCTCCTGCCGCAATCCCATTTCGAAGCTATGGCCGAATCCTTGCTTCATCCGTCGATTATACCACGTCAGGCTGCTCCCGCCTCTCGATCTGCCTCCTTCTCGTCTATGACGACCTGGACGCCGATGCGCCTCTCCAGAAATCCGCGGATCTCTTCCGCCGTCTCCTTGTATAGCGGCTCGAGAATGATGTCAGTCTCATTCCTCTCCCCCTTTTCTTCATGCCCGGCGCTGTCGATCACCAGCCTGGAGAGCCCTAGGATCTGATAGATGAGATCCCGCTGTATATTGAGGTCCTGTATCTGCCTATAAGGTATCGAGACCGTCTCGGTGCTGATCACCCCGCGCCTCACGGCCAGATCGAACTCTTCGAATCTGAACGCGTAGTTCCTGTATTCTAGCCAAGCCACGAATAGGCCTATGAGCAGTATGACGGCTGAAACGAGGAAGATGGCCCCTATCATGTACGAGTAGTAGAGGCCGACCTGGCCGAGAATGGATGCGCTATGGCGCGCTCCGGCAGCCGCCACGCCCGAGCTCAGGCCGGAAAGCACGAGCGGCCTTATCAAAGAGAGGACGATCACGGCCAGGAATCCGATCGCTCCAGGAGCCATCTTCTTAGAGGCTTTGATAGCGAAAGCCTTCCTGCCCAACCGGTATTCTTGGCCAAGGGCGATGCTCATCTCGGTTGATCGAGATCCTCACGGACCTTGGCGAGCTTGGCTGCGTCATCGGCCTGGCTCGCGAACCTCTTCTCGGCCGAATCGATATCCTCGATCGCTTCGATAGCCTTCTCCAGAGCCGCCTTGCGCCTCTCATTTATCGCATTCACAGCGGTGGCATAGACCTCGGCGGCATTGATATACGCGTCAGCCTCTGCTTCAGGCCCCGGCTCGACCGCCAAAAGCTCCTTCAATTCCGCGCCGGCCTTCTCAAGGTCGCCTCTCTCGATCGACTTCTTCATGTCTTCGATGTTAGCCATTTTGTCTGCTTAGCTTGATAATGATCCTAGAGACAAGGAATCTCCTGGCTTGGTCGCCCGCATCGGTCGAAAGCCCTTCCATGACTTCCTGCAATGTCGTCCTCAGGAATCTCCTAGCCTGGTCGCCTTCCTTTGAGCCGATCTTCGTGCGCTTGAGCCAGCTATCCAGAGTGCGCTCCATGTTGCCTAGAGCATTATTGCCGAGCCTGGAATGCATGACGGCACCCATCATCTCTTCGAAAACCCTCGCTTCGATGGCCTTATCCAACCTTTCCTGATAATCGTCCTTGAATCCAGCCAGCGCATCTATGCCGGATTCTGCGCTCTTCTGGCGTTCCGATATCTCCTCATAATACTTTTGGGCCTTATCAAGGGCCTTCAGGTCCCCTCTCACGATTATGTCTTCGAAATTCTTGGCCAAAGCGCTCTGGATCAGGTCAGATATCTCCTTGTGATCGGCCAATCCGCTGAGCACATCCTTTCGGAGAACGCTGAACGCCTGCTCCGAAGCCTTCTTCAGATCTTCCCCGGCTTTTATAGCGGAAAGCCTCGTCTCGACCTCCTCTATCGAGGCATCGACCGTCTTGCCGAATTCGGCCATCTCGCCGCTGAACAGCGTCACGCCGCCCTTCTCTTGCTCGAGGCCGGCGATAGCGTCGATAGCCTCTTTCGATCTCGCGGCGTCCTTCTTGGACTCCATGTCTATGCCCTTGGCAGCTTTCGGATCGAAGGCCCAAGCATATGAAGGCAAGCTGTTCCAGATGAATGAGCTCCAGAGCTTGACGCGGCCCCAGCGCCCGGCATGATCGGCCACGCTCGCTATGCGGTCCTTCTTCTCAGTGAGAGCCGAGAGCTGGCTTTCGAAGTCCTCCTTCTTGCCGATGCTCTTGAGATTGCTCTCGAGAGCGGCGATCTCCGTAGGCAGGCGCTTCATGGCCTCGAGCTTCGCTTTCAAGCCCATGAATCTGTCTGGGTCTTCTACGGCCATCTTCTCCATCTCCGTGTCGACTTCGCTGAATCTGGCATCGGTCAAGGTCATGCCGGTCTCTTTCTTGATCTGGCCGGCATAGGCCTCTTTTAGTGCGGCTTTGACCTCTTCCTTCGCCTTGAAGGCTTCATAGCGCTTCTCGAGCAGGCCTTCTTCTCCGATATCGATCGTCTCTGGCGCCTTGTGCTGGGCCAGGAACTCGACGAACCCTGCGTCATTCATCATCTGATCGACCTTGTCGGGCTCTGGCTTCTGTTCCGCCTTCGGCGCCTTTGCCTCGGGCTCTAAGACTGCTTCGCTCATGTTGGTTAGTTAATTGGTATGAGGATATTGTACAACATTGAGAAAAACATCACATATCGCATTCTTGGCGCAAACATATTGACTTCTGCTTTCGAGTGTGCTATAATTTATAAAAAATGAGCTCCTTAAATATCTTTTTCGCATATGCGATCGTTTTTTTTCTGCTCTCCTACGCACTCGGGCTAATAGTCTACCGAGATCCTGGAAAGGCTTGGAAGATCATCCAGCGCGAAGCGGCTCTCGCAAAGCGCATCGGGCTATGGCTCTTGAAACACATGTTCCTGGGCCTAGCAGAACTCTTCCAAGCCCTGGCGCGAGCGTGCGGGCACAAGAAGAAAAGATCGCCGTAAACCGGCACAGGCGGATAGAGACTCGCTCTCTATCCGCCTAAAACTTTGCTCGATCAATTTCTATCAAGCCAGATCTTATAGATCCAGTCATGGGTGCCAATAGTTAAGAACGCGACCGTATCTTTATCGATAAATCTGAAAGCGATCCTATAGCTTGAATCGATGCGAATAGTCCAAATCTGCCTGCCTTTCGGTTCGATCTTTTCTGTATGTAGCGAAGGATAGAATGGATTATGTCTGAAAAGCCGCTCCTGTTTTTCGGCTTTCTTTTTGATCTCGACTGGCAGGTACGAGTAGCGGCGCCTGAATTCATCTGTGACGACGACCTTCCACATGGAATCAACGCAATTCAGACAAGTTTTTTATAGGAGTTATTTTTCCAGATTTGATATCTTTTTCGGCTTGGTCAAGACTCTTGATAAAGGACCTACTAAAAAGCCCGAAATCGGCGGCTACACGCTCAAAGCGATCAGCATCAAAACTGACAGAGACCGTCCTTTCCTTTCTATTCTTTGAGATTTTCACCATCATTTTCTTAGCCATATTCTATCATGACGGAAAGCGAAGACAAGCGTGTCGGCGCTAGCGCTTGACGCTCGCAATGAACGAGTCTAGTGCATTCTTGCTGGCCTCGAGCGTCATTTCGAAAGCGTCTTTTTCAGCTTTCAATTCGCGTTCCTGAAGCTGTCTGATGAACGGCTTGGCGTCATTCATGCGCGCTTCGATCTCTGATGTGCGCAGCTCGAAATTCTTGGCCGCTTTCTCATTCGAATCTTCTATGAATCGGCGGATCTCTTGGATCTTTGTTTCTATGACATCCGAAATTGCTCCTTTCAATTGTTCGCGGAGCTTCTGAAGCTCATCATCCAGGTACGATCGCATAGCGTTCATGCGCTCATTCTGGAATTGCTCCAAAGGGTCCTGATCGGATTGCTCTGGCGATTCAAATGACATCTTACTTCTTTAAGCTCTCATACTTCTTCATGATCTCTGCCTCGACGTCGGCGCGGGGACGGCCGAATTTCAGGCTTGAAAGCTCCCG
>JAGWWT010000018.1 GCA_018970245.1 Patescibacteria group bacterium | reverse complement strand
ACTGCTCGAAGCCTGCGCCCATCATATGGAGCCATGAGCGGTTGCTCTCTTCCTGGGCGCCAAGCGTCGGCGCCATGATGATCGGCAGCCCCAGCGCTGCGTAGAAGGACAGCTCGCTAGGTTTGGTCCAGAGGATGTCCGTTTCATTCAGGGCCTTATTGAATTCCTCGAAGTATCTGTATTTGTCGGACTGGTAGAGCACATCGACGTTCGTGCCAGCGAATTGCCCTAGGCCGAGCTCCTTTATCCAGGCATCGAATCTGTCGCGGATGCGGACGTTGGTCCCAGCGGAAAGGATGAGGCGGATGGAGCCCTTCGATATCTCCCAGCTCAAGGATCTCATTATCTTCGTAGCGATGCTGGCTTGCGCGCCGGCGCCGCCGATCGCGAACATCAAAGTGACCGGGTGGCTATCCGAGCCTTTTAGATCGTCGGGGTCGAGGTACAGAGAGATGAGCTTGTCGTATTTCTTCCTGTATCCGCCTTTCGGGTCGAGCCTAATGATCCTCTTGCCGAGCGCTGCCGGTTGCTCTTCTGGGATAGGGAATCCTGTGACCGTGATCCTCTCAGAGGGTACGCCATATAGCTGCAGGCGCTCCTTGACCCTGATCGTCGGAGCAAGGTATTTGATCCGGCTCTGCTTCGGGTCGACGGCCACCCAGCCTCTGGCGATGTCCGTGTCCGTGCATAGCGCATAGATATCGCCTTTGTAGCCGTGCATCTCGGCCATGAATGCCGGGATCGGGAATGTGGCGATGAGGGGAAGCGGCTTGCGGTTCAGCTGGCTCACTAGGTGCATGCCGAATCCGCCGCTTATCAGGTTGCGGATGATCTTGAGCGCGAAGGTCGGATCAGAAAGGTCATGGCGTGGATAGAAAGGATGGATGATCTCGACCGCGTCCATGAGACGGAAAATGCGCTTGCCCAAGAACGGGAAGCCTTGGACACGGGAGATAGCCTCGTATATCTTGCGCGTGCTATTCCAGCGGGCTTTGTCCGAGAATGGGATCCCAGGGTAGCTGTTCGCGGAAATGATCTTCGAATCGACGTCCCAGCCGTCCGGGACGGCGGCGAAACGCGCGAGCGGAAATGCGGCTCGCTGGTGCCCGTAGCCCATGTCGACGGCCACTATATAGGCTTTGTCGAATAGATCAGCCATTGGAGGGGCTTTCGGCGACCTCGATCGCCGCGGTGGGCGCTGAAGAGTAATTCGGATTGCGGACCAGGGCGGGCGCGCCATCCTTTTCGACCACATAATAGGCCATGCCGCGGAGCTTCTTCATCGGCTCGTAATCGGCGTGTTGGGGCATGCTCGCGGAATCTTCGGGGCTCCAGGGGCTGTCGTCGGACGTGACCAGCCAAGTCTTGCCTGTGTTCACGAGCGTGTGGCCGCTCCTCAGAGGGATGTCCACGACGTCGCCGGCTTTGACCTTGAAAGCCTTGAATTCGGATATCTCGCCGTCCGAGCCGCTTCGCAGCTGGGTGAGAAGGATGCCTTCGCCTTGAAGGATCCGATAAGTCTCAGGGAGATCGTCCACGTGGTAATGGCCGTAGGCTTTTATGTATTCGCCGCCGACCTGGCCGGGCTCCCAGATGGTGATATTGGATTTGAGAGGGCCGCCGCGGACCATATGATAATGGACCGCCGGACCCGGGGCATCGGGATCCATCAGGACTTCCCGCATCTTGTCATGAGTGCGCGCAGCGTACGGTTCGCTCATGCGCACATTATAGCTTCAGTTGAAGATATCCACCAGATACGAATCCAGCGTCCGCTGGTCTACGTCGTAGAAGTATTTGCCGTCGTTATGGAGGTCGGTCGCCAATTGCACGCCGACGAACCTCCAGTGCCAAGGCTCGAACTCATAGTATCCGTTGCCTTTCGGATAGGAGATGACGAAGCCGTACTTGTAGGCGTTCTGGAGGAGCCACTGATAGGCCGCAGTGCCATCGAATCCATCGAGGACGCCTCCTAGCCCCGGGGTTATGAGGTCCACGGCCGTGCCGAGCTGATGTTCGGAATATCCCTGGTCGGCCGAGAACGAGTTGGCCGTGCCGGCGCCATAGACCATCGAATACTTGCCTTTGAGAGCCTTCTGGTCGTCGAATGACCGATAGGCGGAATACACGTACAGCTTTATCCCTGTCGACGATGCGTCATCGATCATCTTCTCGAGATGCGGGAGCGCCTGCGTGACAAAGAGCATCTGCGTATTGTCGGTGTATTGGTAGTCTTTGGGGATCTCCGTCAGGTCGCGCGGGACATAATTCTCGTTCAAGAAGTAGACCTTCGAGTATTTCTTGAGGAGCTCCGGGTCCAGCGTCGCGAGCTTCTGCAGGTCCGTGACGGTGCCGCTGATCGAGCCGACTTGGCTTTGGAAGCTGCCGAGCTGCCGCTGGATGGTGTTGACGTTGTTATTGAGCGAGCTGGATAGGTTGGCGTCGTTCTGGTTGACGTAGTCTTTTAGCGCGACGGTGGTCGAAGACAGGTCCGATGTCACCTCTACGATGTCAGCTGACAGAACGTCGACCCTCGCAGAGATCTCATTCAGCCTTATGAAGCCGTATGCGGCGGCGGCTATCAAGGCCAAAGCCGTGAGCCCGAAGCCGATGGTGAGCTTCCTGTTGTTCTTGTTGAACAAGTCCATATGTCCAGTCATGTGCGAGATTATATATCTTTGCGGTATAATATACCAATATGAAGCGGCAGCAGCATCGAAAGGGCTCCTCCAAGCCGGCGCTGGCTGTCTTCGGCCTCGGCCGTATGGGCTCGCAGATCGCCCGCAGACTGGACAAGAAGGGCTTCGGAGTCGTGGCCTGGAATAGGTCGCCCGATCCCGTGAATGAAGCGAGCCGCTCAGGCATACCGGCATCAGCCGATATCGCCGAAGCTGTAGCCATGCTGGACGGCATCTCTTCTGGCCCGCGGATATTCTGGGTGATGCTGCCCCATGCAATATTCGACGAGTTCGTGATGGGCGATGGCCATCTGGGCGCGCATCTCAGGAAAGGGGATATCGTCATCGATGGCGGCAACTCTTTCTACAAGGATTCCATGCGCCGGGCTCCCATACTGGCCAAGAAGGGCGTCCATTTTTTCGATTGCGGGACCAGCGGAGGCATATGGGGCGAGAAGGAAGGCTTCGCTCTCATGGTCGGAGGCGACAGAAGCCGATGGCCTCTGGTCGAACCGATATTCAAGGCGCTGTCATCCGGCGACAATTTCGCCTATCTCGGAAAGGCCGGAGCCGGGCATTTCGTTAAGATGGTCCACAACGGCATCGAATACGGCATGATGGAGGCGATAGGCGAGGGCTATGCTGTCCTCGAAGCGTCGCCTTTCAGATTGGATCTGGCCGCTGTGACCAGGGTCTATCAAAAAGGATCCGTCGTGAGGAGCTGGCTCATCGATCTCGCCAGGAATATATTCGAGAATGAGGATATCAGCCGGACTTCCGGCAAGATCGATGCGACAGGCGAGGGCGAGTGGACGGTCAAGACCGCCAAGGCTCTAGGCGTGGACGTACGCGTCATCGAAGATGCTCTTGCCGTGAGGAGAGAGTCATCATCTGCCAAGGATCAGAAGAAATTCTCCAATAAGATCGTTGCGCTCTTGCGCAAGCAATTCGGCGGACATGCGGTACATAAGCGATAGGATAATAAAAGAGCTATCCGCAGGGAAGAAGGTCCTGTGGCTAGTTCCTGGCGGATCGAATATCCCTTTGGCCGTCGAGACGATGAACTATATAAAGGCCGCAGTCGGGCGCGATGAGATGCATCGGCTGACCATAAGCCTGACGGACGAGCGCTATGGCCGCGTCGGCCATGTCGATTCCAATTGGCAGCAGCTTCTGGATGCTGGATTCGATCCAGGTGGCGCGGCCTCCATCCCTGTACTTTGCGGATCCGCTTATGAGGAGACCATCAGCGATTGGGGTTCAAAGATCCATCGAGCCTTCGGCGGCAACGACCTCATCATCGGACAATTCGGCATAGGCTCTGACGGCCATATCGCTGGCATCCATCCTCACTCCGTTGCAGTAGAATCGAAGGAGTTCGTCTGCGGCTATGGCACGTCGCGATATTCTAGGATAACTCTGACCATAAAGGCCATCTTGGGCATCCACGCTGCATACGCCTTTGCGCTTGACAGTGCAAAGAAGATCGTGCTCGAAACTATCCGGGACAAATCTCTGCCTATCGCGGAGCAGCCCGCTCAAGTCCTGAAGAAGCTGCCTGAAGCGCACCTCTACGGCGAGGGATTCGTACCAATAATAGAGACCTTTGGAACGGGTCGGCCCAAAGGCGATTAACCGCCTAAACACGTCAAAAACCATGTGGCAAAGCTGGTTAAACGGCGTATTAGGCCTCTGGATCCTGGTGTCCCCGTTCATCGGCATCGGCGATGTGAGCAGCGGCATGACAACTAACATGGTCATCGTCGGCATCGTCGTAGCCATCCTCGGATTCTGGGCAGCGGGCGTCGAGACCGCCCACGGAGAGCACAGGCACCAGCACGCCTAATCTAGCCGCAGAACCGCGCTTGTAAGGGCGCGGTTTTGCTGACGTCATTTTCCATATGCCAAGCGTCAATCCCGTAGCGATACAGTCCTATCTAAAAGGGATAAGCTATCCGGCTTCCAAGCAGGATGTCGTCGATTGCGCGAAGGAGAACGAAGCGCCGTCCGAGATCAGCGACCTTCTGGCGAGGATACCTGAGAAGGACTACGCCACGCCAGCCGAGCTGACGAGGGAGATCGGAAGCATCGAGCGGCGCGATCGCGCAAAGAATCCCTGAGCCATCACTGGCCGAGCCATCACTGGCCAGCGGCTGTATATGGCCATTATCGGCGTGCGAGAAGAGTGATCGTAAACCACGCCACATAAAGGGGCGCGAGTCACTAGATTTATCGTGGCGGTATGATATGTTGCCGGTCTGATGTATCACCTTCGACGCTCGCGAGCCCGCTCCCGCGCCGCACTTGTCTCGATAACCGCCGTCATGGCCATTGCCGGGGCAGTTTACGCGTACGGCGCATCCGCTCATTCAGGCGATGCCGCCTCTTCCGGCCAAGCATCCGGCCAAGCATCCGGACAAGCCGCATTTGCCGGGGGATCCATCCCGCAGGCAGGGAATGTCCCGTTCGTCCCGGCCGTAACGCCGGTAGAACCGCCCTCAGCTTCGCCCGCGCTATCGCTCGCATCAGCCGCATCCTCGTCTCCTATGATCCGGACGGCGCCTCCTATCCGCATAGTCATTCCGGCCATAGGCGTCGATTCTCCCGTGATACCGGTGGGAGTGACCTCCTCCGGCATCCTCGATACGCCCCATGATTTCGTCCAAGCTGGCTGGTATGAGAACGGGACCATTCCTGGCAATATGGGCAGCGCAGTCATAGATGCGCACGTGGACAGCGGCGGATATCATCCGCGCATCCCAGGCGTCTTCAAGAGGCTGAAGGACCTTAAGGCGGGCGATGACGTCCTGGTCGTCGAGTCCAATGGAAGCGAGATACGCTTCACTGTGGTCGATTCCAAGTCCTACGCCTATGCAGCAGTTCCCACGACGGATCTGTTCGAGGAGCATGATGGCGCATACCTGAAGCTAATAACCTGCGCCGGTACCTGGGATCCAGCCAAAGGGACATATGACGACCGCCTGATCGTGCGGGCGAAGTTAGCCACTTCCTAGCCGAACGGGATGGTGGTATGATAGATACATGACCAGGAAGATCCTCTTCATCGAGGACGAGGTCGCACTCCAAAAGTCTCTGCTCGAGCGGCTTCTTCCAGAAGGCATAGCGGTGATTCAGGCCGTGGACGGCCAGGCTGGCTTGGATCTGGCCTTAAAAGACCACCCCGACCTTATCCTCTTAGATATCGTGCTTCCCAAGCTCGACGGGATCGAATTCCTCAAAAAGCTCCGCCAGGACCCGTGGGGAAAGACAGCCCCAGTCATCATACTCACGAACCTCGCCGACAATAAGCGCGTGGCTGAAGCGATGGGCTTGGACACATTCGAATATCTCCTCAAGAAGGATTGGGATATCGATGAGGTGGCTGCCAAGATCCACCAGAAGCTGAAGGATCGCGCAGCCTGATCCGCGGCTTTCGACAGATAGCATGTGTAAGATAATGGCGCCGCTGGCGTCAGTTTTGTTAGGTCGCATTAAGAGAATAAACCGCATCACACATGTATAAATCGATATCAGCTATCGCTACAGCCGCTCTGATCGCCAGCACGGCCATAGGGAGCGCCGCCTATGCACAGACGAGCTCTTCCGTAAGCGATCCGTATGGATCGTCATCCAGCCCGACCCCGACAGTGACAGCCAGTCCGACTGCGACTGCCTCACCGGCCGCCACTGGGTACAGCTCTAGCCTCTACGGGACGTCTGGTTCGAGCTCAGCCAGCAGCTCGATGACCGGCAGCTCCACCAGAAGCGGGACGACATCTTCCAGCTCGACTGTCCCTGGCGCGCCTAACACCGGAGCGGGTGGAGACGTAGCAACCAACATCGCCATACTCATGGCTTCGGCAGTCGCCGCCATCGGCGGGACGACATATCTGATCCGCCGCAGGTACGCTGCAGAAGCAGAATAGCCGATGGAATCATATGGCGCGAGCATATGGAAAACGGATCAAGATCGCGATAGCAGGCGCCGTCACCATCGGCGCCATGTCGCTATTCGCGATCACTCTGGTCCGAGCCACCATCTATGCTCCGGAACAGAGCGGGCCTCCAATGGTCGCCTCGTTGAGCAGCGCGGGAGCCGTCCCGATCGTCTCCGTGCCGGAGGCAGAGAGGCCTAGGAGGCTGATCATCCCGTCGTTGGGGATCGACGCCAATGTCCAGCAAGTCGGCGTGACGCCGGCCGGCAAGATGGGGACACCGGACAATTTCACCGACACAGCCTGGTACAAATACGGTCCTGCGCCCGGCCAGCTCGGAGATGCGGTCATAGACGGACATGTCGATAACGGGCTGTCGCTGCCAGGAGTCTTCAAGCACCTCGATTCCATCGCCATCGGCTCGGACATATACGTCGTCGATCAGACCGGCCGGCGGATCCATTTCGTGGTCACGGCGACGTCATCATATCCGTATACGGACTTCCCAGGCTCTGCGGTCTTCACGGATGCGGGCACATCCAGGCTGACGCTCATAACATGTGTCGGCTCATGGGTGGGCAAGGACAGGACATATGACCACCGTCTGGCAGTGACCGCCGAATTGCGGCTGTAATAGCCCGTAGAGCGAGCCGTCTGAATCTGCATGCTGACCACAATAGCAATAATACTATTGGTGCTCTGGCTCCTCGGCGTGATCGGGGTCTATACCATCGGATGGTATATCCATATACTCCTGATCATCGCGATCATCATCCTGCTCATCCGGGTGATAAGGGGCCAGAACCCCATCGTTTAAGGAGGCCTCGCATTTTAGAGGCAGGGCATTTTATCGTTTTTTCATCGCCTCTTTATCGGTCCTTCAGCGATCTTTCACTGGTCCTTCATGGCAGGGTGATAGAGTTCTGCCATTATGAGCCAACAAATACAATCATGCCATTAGAGCAAAAGGACCTAGAGGCCATCGAACGCATCATATTCAAAAATAACGACGACGTGGCGGTTTCGATCGCCAGGAGCTTCGAGAGGCTGGAGGAAAGGATCGACTCGGCCGAATCCCGCTTGTACACGCGGATGTCCGATGTCGAGGATCGGGTGGAGTCTTCCAGGCAGGACATATCCGATTCGATCGGCGAAGTCCGCGAAGGGATGCGCGACATTGCCCATAGCCGGCTGCAGGCCGAATACGACTGAGATAGCGCCAGGCTGTCCGCCTATGCCGGTTCTAGAGAATACCCTTTAGGTTTGTCGGATATCCGGAAGCCCCGGCTCTCTATTTCCGATCGCAGGGCATCGGCTTTCTTCCAATCTTTCGTCCGGCGGGCTTCTTCGCGAGCTTCGGCCAGAGCTGTTATCTCAGCCGGTATGTCGGCTGGCGACGCATGGAATCGCGGGCCGCTCGCCAGCCTCAAGCCGAAGACGCGGTCGAAATCCAGTATGGTCGCTCGCTTGTCGGCATCTGGCTGCGAGCCGTCTTTCAGAAGCTCCCACGTGAGGGCTACGGCCTTAGGCGTGTTCAGATCGTCATTCACGAAGCCCAGGAATCTATCCTTGTATGCCTGAATGGCCTTGCCGCCTTCTGGCTGGATTCCGATGACAGACATCAGCCGGATGAGGGCGTTCTGAGCGCTCTTCACAGCTTCGAGGGTGAAATCGATCGGAGACCGGTAGTGGGCCGTGAGAAGCCAGTACCGGAAGGCGAGAGGAGAGATCCGCTCGCTCTCGAGGTCTTCCAGCTTGAGGAAATTGTTCTTGGATTTGGCCATCTTCTCCTCCTTGATGGTCATGAATCCGCCGTGCATCCAATAGTTAGCGAAAGGCTTGCCCGTGGCGGTCTCCGACTGGGCTATCTCATTGGTGTGGTGCGGGAAGATCAAGTCCATTCCGCCGGTGTGCAGGTCTAGAGTCGGCCCGAGAGCCTTCATGGACATCGCAGAGCACTCGATGTGCCAGCCCGGCCGGCCTGCCCCGAATGGGGCCTCCCACACGGCGTCGCTGCCCTCATCGGTCTTGAATTTCCACAAGGCGAAATCGTGCGCATTCTCCTTGTCGTATTCGTCATTGCTGATCCGCTCTTTCGAGATCCTGCCGGAATCTATGTGGGCCAGCTGGCCGTAACCGGCCACCTTCGATATGTCCATATAGACGCCATCATCGGCCTTGTAAGCCGCTCCTTTGGCGAGAAGATCGGATATGAGCTCGACCATGGCCCCGATGTTCTCCGTGGCTCGCAAGAGATGCTTCGGCGGGAGGATCTCGAGAGCTTCCAAGCCGGAAACGAACAGCTTCTCGTATCGCGAGGTCAATTCATGCAGCGGCGTCCCTTCTTCGCGGCTGCGGCGTATGGTCTTATCATCGACGTCGGTGACGTTCATGACCTGGTCGACCTCGTAGCCGTTGTACTCGAAAACGCGGCGGATCAAGTCGTCCATCACGAAGGTCCTGTAGTTCCCGATATGGGGCGTGTCGTAGACGGTGGGCCCGCACTGATACATGGAAACGCGGCCGGCTTTCTGGGGCTTGAATGTTTCGATCGTGCGCGAGAAGGTGTTGTACAGCTTTATATCCATCTGCGCTTCTTAAAGTACCACCACATGAGCGCGGTGAGAAGCCCCATAGCGATCACAAGGCCCCACCAGCCCCACGGCGATCCGATGATCGGCACGTTCTGGGCCGGGACGGTGAATATCGCAGTTATGAACGTAAGAGGGTAGAAGATGAATGCGACGAGCGTGAGGACTTTGATTATCTCGTTCTGCTTGGTCGAAAGGAGGGAGTCGTTGGTCTCCCTGAGATCGGCCAGGAGCTCGCGGGCGTTGGCGATGAGCTCGTGTATCGCGCTGAACTCGTCGCGGATGTCCCTGATGTACGAGCCGAAGTCGCCGCCGAAGAACCCGCCGGCCTTCTCGACCATCGTCTGCCACACCTCGCTGTGGACGCGGACGATCTGCCTGAAATCTATGAGCTCGCGGGACAGCCCGGAAAGGACCTCGACCATCTTGCGCTCGTCTCCGGCGAAGATCCTCGTTTCTGCCAGAAGGAGAGAGTCGCGGATGTTCTCCAGGTCCTCGATCATGCCCGCGTAGATCCGCTTGACCATGTAATAGAAGATGAACCCTGCATGCTCGATGCGGTCGTCCTTATTGAGTATGGAGTTGGCCTCGAAGACCTTGCCGAAGTATTCGAGCTGGTCGATAGTGTCGGTCCGCGATGTGATGAGGAAATTCTTGCCGATCACGAAGTCGATCTCGCGGTTGGCGATCTCATAGCCGGAGCCTTTGCTCTTGCGCACAGGAAGAGTGAGGACGATCAAGGAGTAGTCGTCGTAGAATTCTGCCTTGGCGACGGTCGACGCGCGCTTGAGCTCTTCGCCGACGAGAGGGTGCAAGCCATAGCGCTTAACTACATTGGAGGCTTCGTCGTCGGTAGGCGATTCTAGATCTATCCAAGCCACCCCGCGGTAGGTGTGGGTCTTTACCATGCGATAATTATAGCCGTTAAGGAAAGCTTATGGAAGCGCGCGACCTGGGGAGCGCTAGAATCCGCCCAACGCCGCCTGGACCGTGAACGGTTTGCCATTCCGCACCATGCCGATCGATACCTTATCGCCAGGCTTGAATCCCTGAAGCGCCGTCGAAAGCGAGCGATCCTTCAGGGATATGCCGTTTATGGACTGGATAATGTCTCCCGCGCGGATGCCGGCTTTCGCCGCTGCCGATCCGGGTATGACCGCCGGCTGGCCGCTGACCCCAGCAGAGACAAGCGCGCCGTAGCTCGCCGCCAGTCCGAGCGCCTGCTGCAGGGCGGGCGTGACGGTCACGTACCTGACTCCAAGCTGGGCCCTGGTGATCTTCCCCGAAGCCAGGACGGACTGCACGTCGGCGGAAACGGTATTCGAAGGTATGGCGAAATTGATGTTCTGAGAGCCCTGGGCTTCGGCGACATTGACGCCGACGACGTCGCCGTTCGAATCGAGGAGAGGGCCGCCGGAATTGCCGGGATTGATGGCGGCGTCGGTCTGGATGAGCTCATCGTATTGCTCGGGCTGGCCCGAGAGGTCGAAGGCCGTCACGGACCTGGAAAGGCCCGAAATGACTCCGACAGAAACTGTGTTCTGGAACTGGCCGAGGGCATTGCCGATGGCTATGGCCGTCTGGCCCAGGCGAACCTTGCTCGAATCGGCGAAGGAGAGGTAAGGCAGGCTGCCTGCCTTTATGCGCACCAGCGCGATATCTAGCACGGGATCTTTGGCGACGACCGTCATCGGGAACTGCTTGCCGTCGTAGGTCACGACCTTGTAGCTTATGTCGGGAGAGTCTATCACATGCTTATTCGTGACGATCAGCCCGTCTGGGCTCACCAGGAAGCCGCTCCCGCCCAACGTCTGCGTCACCGGCTGGCTCTTTCCCGTGAACGGATCGATGGCGTTCTGCGTCATTGTGCCGACGATGGAGACGACGGCCGGATTGGTCCGGGCCACGACATCAGGTATATCTGTGGTCTGCGGCAGGGCAGCGGAGCTCTGCGCCATAGAATAGGCGATGGCGCCGACCGCTATGAACAGCCCTAGAATGGAAGCCGGCAATATGCGCGATCTGATCGAGTCTGCCATAGCCATATTGACGGCCGCCTTTGCGGGACGTTACCGAGCCTGTAAATCTTCGGCGGTAAACCCGTCAGCAGGGTAAAGGTCGGAATAAAAGATCATCCGATATTAATGGCGCATATGAATCACATGAATAAAATCATCAAGATGGACAAAGCCCTGATCTTCGCCTCGTCATTCCTGGCGGTCATCGCTTTGGGCGTGCCATACGCAGGCGCGCAGACGAAGAGCGCATATCCAGCTGGAACCAATATCTGCGGCACTAATGTAGGCCCGTGGTATCCGGGAATGCCATTGCCTAGCGCCTACTCAGGTTGTCTGGCATCGGCTGGAACGAGGCCTTCTGGGGCAGGCTCGAGCACGGCTACGAGCACTCCGGGAGCGCCGAACACCGGCGCAGGAGGCGATGCCGCCGCGAATCTGGCCATGCTCGCCGCGTCAGGCATGATCGGCGTCCTTGGAGCCGCCTATGTGCTCCGGACCGCTCGCGCTCGCTGATCCAGGCCTGCGCTAGAGGGAACAGCCCAAAATAGCCTACAGCGAGCCGGCCGCAGCGAAAGAGAACGCCGCTCTTTTGGGCGGCGTTCTCGATCAGTGCTGGGCCTTGGAGCCGTGCGTCTCGACTTTGGTGACTTTATTCTTGTCATCCACGAAGACGATGGTGGGCTTCAAGCTGCTCAGCTTCTCGGGTTCGATCATGGCCTCTGCGATTATGATGACCTTGTCTCCCGGCTGAAAGAGGCGGGCTGGCGGGCCATTCAGGCAGATGGTTCCGCTGCCTCTCTTCCCGGCTATTATGTATGTCTGCCAAAAGACGGCGTTGGATACGTTGGTGATGTTGACATACTGGAATGGCTTCATGCCAGACTTATCCAGCAGTTCTTCATCGATGGTAATGGAGCCGACGTAATTCAATTCCGCTTGAGTGACTGTGGCCCTGTGTATCTTGGCCATGCATGCTCTTATGTACATGGGGATAGTCTACCTGAAGATCATGGAATGTCCAAGTAGAGAGGAACCCGAATGTGTAGTATAATGCCGGACATTGTCTTAATAGACGACCAACCAATGGCTGCCCAAGAATCCAAGCCGAATCCAGGAAAGAGCCTCGACATCGAAATCGGCGGCGAGACCTATGCTCGCTTGCCCATAAGGACGCGGGTCATAAACGAGAAGGACGATCTGCTGGGCCTAGTCGGCGAATATGTGATACCTCAAGCCAAGCCGGGCGATATCCTGGCCGTCAGCGAAAAGGTCGTTGCGCTCACGCAAGGGAGGATCATGCGCATCGACAGCATAAAGCCTCGCCGCCTGGCGAGATTCTTGTCCAAGCGCGTCCGCAACAATTACGGCACCAAGGACTTCAAAGGCTTCGGACACGGCACAGCCATGGGCATGGAGCTGCTTATCCGCGAAGCGGGCTATCCTCGGGCGCTGTTCGCCGCTGCTGTCTCGGCGCTCACGAGGCCGCTCGGCATAAAAGGCGCCTTCTATCTCATCTGCGGCAAGCGGAGCAAATCAGTGGATTGCCCGATGTCGTTCGCGATCCATCCGTATACGATGTATGCGAAGCTGGCGCCGATGGATCCGGAAGGCGTGGCAGCCAAGCTCTCGCGGGCGACAGGCTGCGAGACTATCATCGTCGATGCCAACTACCAAGGAGTCTTTTCGCTAGGGAAATCCACCAGGCGCATAACCGAAAGGCTCATCAAAGGCCTCCTCAGAGACAATCCGATGGGCCAAGACGACGAGCTCACGCCATTCTGCTTGATCAGGAAGAAAGGGAAGGAATAAAAAACGCCAGAGACTGCATGTCCTCTGGCGCGCGAGCGGTCATCGGGGTTTCATCACGAAGTACGGCTGAGCTGTGAGAGCTTTGCATACCTCTTTCGGTAGCAGACCCAGGCGCAGCGGCGAAACCAGCGAATCTGCGATCTCAGTCAGCGATCTCACCGTCACACTGAAGCCGATATTCTCGTAGAAGAGCTTGGCAGATTCCACATCGTCGAACGCGTTCTGTTCCAGGGATCGGCCGACCGATCTGTACCAAGCGCGCCGGCTCTTCGATCCTGCGATCCGGAACTTCCGTCTGAGCATGATATCCGGCGTGATCCATAAGCCTCCGCCGTGCTTCGAGAGCCGAGCATGGATCAGTCCTCCTAATTGGGCGATCATATCGTGCGTCAGATAGACTAACAGCCCTTCATTGACGAATATGAGCTTGCGGCGTCGGTAGAAGTCCGAGAAGAGCCCGTTCGAGAATGTATTGCGATCTAGAGCGTTTCCGGGCCATATCATCCAATTGCTGCAATGCATGAGGCCGCTATGCCAGTCTGAATATTTAGCTAGACAGCTGGCGATGCTCTTCTTCAGCGTCACCATACTCAGTTGATCGAGCTCTCGATATATGAGCTGTTCACAGGCGTCGCACATAAGCGCTCCCCTGAATGAAAGCCCAGCCGCTATCTCGACGATTTGATGGATCAGATTATCTCGACCCATCGCCTCTTTGATGATGTGGTCGGTCATGAGGTAACGTGCCTCGAAGTATGGGATCAAGCGCGGCTCCATGACGTTCTCTTGGACTAGGCGATCGCTCTTTTTTATCATGAAGCTCAGTTCAGCCCTCGTTTCATGGGCAAGAGGGATGCGTGTGAAGGTGCGGGCGAATGCCGGTCCGTACGCGGTCCGTGCGACGCGCCGCATGTAGTCATCGTTCATTGTTTGTCCTTTTTGTTTTCAGTCTGGCGAAACCATAATGAAAACAAACGAAATTGTCAAATTGACGAACCTACTCAAGAATTGTAGAAATAGGGAAACAAGATCTTCGAAAGGACAATATGAGATCAAATCGTACGCTGCTGCCGGCTGCCTTTCAGGCTGTCTTCATCGGCTTTCACCTTACCTGTGCTTCAGCCGCTGAAGCGTTCGTTAAACTCGATCTGCCGACACCGTTGATGGATTGCAGCTCGTCAGGCGATCAGATAGTAGGCACCTTCGGCGGAGGCGTCGGAGGAGGCGCGTATCAAGGATATATCTACGATATCGCTGATCATAGCTTGGCAGTCCTGGATATGCCTGGAGCCGGCTGTACAAAGCTATTGGCTGTGCGAGGCACACAGATCCTCGCGGACCCATGCTCTGAAGGCGCTCAGCTCTATGATGAGACCACGAAAACCTGGACGCCTGTCTATTGCGGCGGCAGTCCTGCGGATTTTTTCGGTCGGTACATCGTCGGCTTCTACTATGTGGATCAGCAAGGCTATTTCGGGACCGTGAGCGACTTCGTCGCCAAGACGAACGCATTCCTGATGGCCCCGCATTCTTCTGATACGTCGTTTTACGGCATCTACAGCAACTTGGTGGTCGGTTACTCGTATGATGGCAGAGGCTATCATGGTGTGATCTACGATATCCGGTCCCATGACTGGAAGACGCTAGATGCGCCCGGTTCGCGCAGTTTCACCATCGCATCTGCGATCGATTCGGCTAACATAGCAGGAAATTACTATGGGTCGATCGGTGGAATTGCTGGCAATCACGCATTCATCTACAACTTGAAGGCCAAGACCTGGACGACCGTGGATATACCTGGAGCGATGTATGTGTACTTGAACAGCATTGACGGTCAGAATGTGGTCGGAACTTATTCAGGTCTCGATCATGTCCTGCATCCATTCCTGTACAAGCTGCAGCCGCACATGGAGCTGATCCTGTCGAAAAGCTCAGTCTCGATCCTGCTCACTGGAGCGGCATTCACCAGCTACGAGATCGAATCGTCTTCTGATTGCCAGTCATGGCAGCATCTGGAGACGATCGAGACAGATGGGTCTGCGAGCGCAGTCATCACGGACCAGCGCACTAGCGAGAGCCGCTATTATCTGGCCAGAACCATGTAGGAATGGGAGAGCCCACTACAACGCCACAGCATTCGCTGTGGTTTTTTCTACCTCCGAGGCTTTCTCCTCTGCAATATCCCGCGGACCGAAGGGCTGATCTTCTTGTCGGTCCTATGTATGCAGCCTATCCAGCAGCACGGCCTACGCATGCCTTCCTTGAGCTCTGAGACGACGCGCCGGACATGGTCTTTCCTAGTCTCGGGAGTCTTTACAGAGATCGTCCAGCAGATCCATTCATTGCGAGCGAGGGGAGTGATGTCTTCCCAAAGCGCCGATGACCGCACATCGGAAGAGAGCGCATCGCGCAGGTCGCGCGGCAGGCTATGGACTGTGCCTCCGGATATCTTCTTGGACATGCATATATATTACCAAACTGGAGGGCTTTTCGGCACACGAAACCGCTCACAGACAAAAAACCGCTCCGACGCTCGATGTCGAAACGGTGATCAAAATAGCTGACTGCGCCATTATTTGTTTGCTGGGCGCTCCTTTGCTATGTGGCAATGAGCCACGTGGTTGTCGTATGCTGCGATGCGGATATGCCTCCCGCAATGAGGGCACGTATTGCAACACGGAGCGCAGTGGATCATGTGGCTATTCGGTTCATGGCAGGCGCAATGACAAATATCTGGATCAGGACAGCATTCTTCTCTCATACGCATAGGCCTTTCGTTGTTTAGGATCCGTATCCTTTTTGTCTGGATTATTAATCCAGGTGATATGTGCGGAAACTGAAATAACAATAACACAGTTATGGACATATAGCAATAATCAGGACCCGTCACAAATAAACCATTACGGATGTATTTACTTTTGTAGATTATTATGTTATTAAGAATTTCAGACCAGGATATCCCTGGTAGAACAAACAACAAAAAACAGAAGAAAGAGTATCTATGAGAAGAATGACCAGTGTGAGATTGATGGCGGCGCTATGCATGGTTTCGGCAACCGCTTTCGTCTCCGCCCAGACAGCGGTCCAATACAACCAGGACCGGACAGCGATCTTCGGCACCGGAAACCCCGATACGGGGTGGACCATCGATTCGAACGGGCAGATCGAAGTCGGCCTCCGCGCCAAGAATAGAACGACTGGCGCCACAGACAATGTGAATGGGGTCTATTCATTCGCTACGGCTCCGTCACCGCGCGGACTGTGGAATTACGAGTTCTACATGAACTCTGACGTTGTGAATGGGGTGGTCCCGCTCGACTCGTACGATTGGTACCTCGGAGTCGACCAGGATTCTTCGGATGGCACGCTGCTCGTCTACGTCCAACCGCTGCTTTACTGGGGCGACGATTCTTTCGGGAACAACAGCACCTTGAATGGCCAAGGAGTCGAGCCGGCCAGTTTCAACGATTACATCGCCTTCCCGGGCATGTACAACGTCGTTGAAAATTCGGAGAATATCACCTTCGGCGATTACCCCGGCGGCGCCATGCCATTGCTCGATAACGCGACCTATGACTATGTGATCTTCGCTGTCCCGAAGGGTGCGAGCCCGAATGCGGATCCCATCGTGTCGGTCGGGATCACGGTGGTCGTCGGCTCCGGCGGAGCGGCCGTCACGGCACAGAACCACGGTCAGTATGTCACGGACGTGGCATCGCAGGCAGATCAGATGCTCGCTTCCGGGCAGATAACCCGCAAAGAATGGGCGCAGGTCGTCTCGGCAGCCGCCAGATCTTCTGGTGAGTAATGGTTGTTGAGCGACAGTTGTTCTTTCGGTTTCCCACGGGCCTCCTCACGGAGGTCCTTTTTTATGCACATGTTATGCACCAAATAGCCACCTTCGCTCTTGACCAAAATCAAGACGAATGGGTGTATCATGTATCAAATAAGGTGTGGGTTCAGAATATTAGCAATATTATAAAAATAATCAGACAAGCAACATGAGTAAAATCAAAGTAAAGCTTCCCATGGCGACCGTGATCTCGGCGGCCATGTTCGTAGGAGCGTTCGCTTTTGTGGCTCCAGCCGTAGCTTCCGCCGAAGTCGTGTATGATGCCGTGCCGAGCACGCTGGCTCCAAGTTATCCGAGCCAGCCGTTCCAGGCGCAACAAACATCCGAGTTCGGTGATTATGTTCATCTCGGCGGCACAGCTCGAGACTTGCAGAGCGTGACCGTCACGATGGTCAACTGGGCGCTCGCGTCAACTTCGGCCAATGAGGCCTTTTGTGCGACCGCAGGCAATTGTGATGCCACCGGTTATAACTGGCCGATAACCGTTAACATCTATAGCAATCATTTGACGGCTAGCGATACGCCGGACACTTTGTTGGCATCGAAGACGGAGACTGTGCATATCCCTTGGCGTCCTGTAGGGGATCCTACGTGTTCGTCATACGGCGGTGTATATGCCTGGAGGGCGAGCGACAATCAGTGCTACAACGGCATAGCGGCGAACGTCACGATCGACATGAGTGATCTCGGGGTGACCTTGCCGAACGATGTCATCGTCGGTTTCGTCTACAACACACAGACCTATGGGCCGCATCCGACGGGAGTGGATGGCCCATACAACTCCCTCAATATCGCTGTTCCGCCGACGGATCCGGTGACAGTTGGAAGCGATGCTAGCACTACCTCGGTATTTTGGAACACCTTGACTGCCAGCTATTACACCAACCCGCTCTGCAAAGGCGGTACATTCTGTGAAGACACGAATTGGTCTCCGTATGGCACAGTAGCCATGCAGATAAACGCTCTATTGCCGGTAAGCACTCTCACAAACATGAATCAGTGCAAGAATGGTGGCTGGCAGAGTTTTGACCCGAGCTTCAAGAACCAGGGACAGTGTGTGAGCTATGTCCAGGCAAATCCCAAAGCCGGGAAGCAAAGCAAGTAGAGTTCGAAAGATTACTTAGTTGGATCCTAACGCAAAAAACAGCTTCTAGCGAGCTGTTTTTTCATCACGCCAATCATATGAGATTCACATCTTCGCATTATCCAAAAGAAAAGCGCCGTACCTTCCGGTCGTGCGCTCTTTTGATCGTGTGGCAGCCTAGCTGCGTCCGATGATTCTCTTACGAGCTAACCTCATAAGAATGACCGTGTCGAATTGGCCGCGTAGATCGTCATCGAAAGAATCGACGCTTCCTCCTCGTTGAGGTGGTGGTGGAGGTCCAAATGACCTAGGCAAGTTGGGGACATATCCCATAACAGCCTCGAATTCGGGGTCCATCTTCCTCTGTTCCTCAATGCGATCCTGCGGTGTCATTTCCCACGGCTTCTTCGGCTGTGGATAGTTGCCACGCTTATAGTATTCATAACGCCTTGAATCGACGACTGTCTTGACGGTTCGGAACCGAGTCTGCTTCGATGCTTTTGCATCACGGAAACCACGCAGATATGCTTGCATCAGCCGAGCATCGCGCTGGTACTCCGTAGGGATGGGTATCCCGTTAAACGCTTTTATTATCATTCGGATAACCTTTGGTTTGATTTTCGAAATGAGCTTGCTTAATTATATCACACATAGCATTGCTGTCAACCTAAAGCTCTGACGATAAAATATAAAAAACCACCCCAGAACTTTCGTAATGAAGTGGCTTGACGGTAGTGACTGGCCTATTCGGCTACAGTCTCTTCAGACGGAGGATATTCGGAGGCCCATTTCTCTGCGTCAGCATGGCCGCAGGCACACTCGCCCTTGCCATTAGCAGCGGGGCAATCGGGGGCGTGACCCTTACCGATGAGGGTGTCCAAAAGATCACGAACGCTATCCAGGTCAGCGGTGCTCGCATCGGGAGGCAGCGAGGCGATGACCTCCTGGATAAATGCGGATCTCTCAGCTGCGGGCATCGGCCGGTGCTCCAGTCCGCCTTCGGCAGTAAGAAACGCGTTATCGTGCTGGCGATTCCTTACCGCCTCGCCCCTTGGCCAGTGCAGCCGTCCACATTTCGGACAGGCCACAGCAGGGGAAAAGCGATGACAGCTTACACGGAGCGACGTGATCGCGACGTTCAGCGGAGTCAACATCTCAGTGCATCCGCCGTTCCTGCATTGGAAACTCTCGAACTCTAATCGAGCTGACATAAGTCCTTTCGTTTGATTTTGCATACCGCATGTTCGATAATGTTATATTACAAGCTTATGAGCCTGTCAATATTGTGCTGCTCCCATTTTGGATGGGCTTAGAACCGCGCAGTCGTGTGAATTATTGAAACGATTGAACTTCCTGAAATAGGCATAAAAGAGAAACCCGCCAGCGAACGCGAGCGGGTTTGCTCATGTTCGGAGGCGGGGGGGTCAGTCAGACACACAATGACCGATAGTAACTGTTGAAAAGTTCTTTGAGTCGGACTTCCTGGCGCTCAACCACTCATCACAGAATTGTGGCAAGATGGTCCAATGCGGGATTTGTTTTTCGAATTGAGGATCGAAACGCGCGATGCTCTCTAGCATCTGCGAATATTCTCTCGAAGCGCTTTTATAAGCGCTACGGTAAATATCTGGAGATCGGCGAGCCTTCACCGCGACTCCATTTAGTTGGATCGCCATGAACCCGAGTTTTAGTAGGATCTCCTTTTTATACCGATCATCGTCAATCAAGGCCGGCTTAAACCCGAAGAAATCGATGAACTCCTTCTGGTGCGGCCATGAACTTGGATCTGTACGGCGACGTATCCATTCTGGCACATTTGTCTTTGGGCTATGTGGTTGCTCTTGCGCGAGCATTTTGCAACCAAAAAACGATAGGATTGTTTCTATGATCTGCATAGTTAACGCGGACGTCTATAGATTTTTCTATGATTACAATTGTTATGTCAAAAAACTGCTACATGTGCATAGTGGAATATATAAATATTTTTGTCAACTTGGTGCTCCGGTGGTAGGACTCGAACCTACAACCAACTCCTTAACAGGGAGCTGCTCTACCATTGAGCTACACCGGAATATCGCTCGGCCCAGGCGATGCCGTATGGGATGCGAGCATGAGAAATCTAGCATAAATTTTTTTTCCAATCAAAAACGCCGGTGAACGGCGTTCGGCTAGTCTATGGCGCTGCCTGTCAGTAGCTTGTCGTCCCCGAAGCAGCTGGTGCGCCGTAGTAATTGGTCGAGCTCGTGCTGTTGATGCTGCTGTTATTGCTGCTATTCGTCGAGCTCGAGAAGTTATTCACTGTATTCGGTATCGCATTCGGCGAAGCTGCCGGCGCGTACCCGAACGGCCTGGCGAAGACCAGGACGAGGACTATCACTATTATCACCGCAATCACGCCGATGATGAATCCCGCCCCTGAATCGCTGGGAGGCGGATCTGTCCGTTGCGGGGGCGGGTTGTTGATGATAGTTGCCATGGATATTCATTCAGCTTCCTTATGAAATCGCTGACGGCGCGAAGACAGGCCGATTACATCTGTCCCGCGCCGCTTTAGGCCGAGCTGGTGTACAATTCAGGCATGGATCCGGGCATGAAGAGAGCGATAGCCATCATCATCTGCACCGTCATTTTGGCAGCCGTCGTAATTCTAATGATTAGCAGCTTTAATAAGCATATCGATATGCCGACAAATAAATCTTCTGGCTTGATCCTGACGTCCAGCGCCTTCAAGGAAGGCGGCAACATCCCCAGAGAGTACACTTGCGACGGCGAAAACAAGAGCATCCCGCTCGAGATAGCCGGCGTTCCTTCTGGTACAGCATCATTCGTCCTAACGCTCGAGGACCCTGACGTGCCATCAGGGACGTTCGATCACTGGATCCTATATGACATACCGGCCGAGACGAGATCCATAGCCGAGGAGATGCCTAAGACCACCGCTACCACAGGCATTCCTGGCAAGAATAGCGCCGGCACGACCGAGTACGTCGGACCATGCCCGCCAACCGGCACCCACAGGTATATCTTCACGCTGTATGCCCTCGATTCGAAGCTGTCGCTCCCGCCCGCTTCTGCCAAGAGCGACGTCCTCCAAGCCGCCCAGGGCCATGTGATCGGCGAGGCGCGCTTGATGGGCAGGTATGGAAGGCTGTAAAATTGCGCTATGAACACAAACATCAAGACGACCACCGTCTCGCTCACTCCCGCCATATCCGATTATGCGAACAAACGGCTCGAGAAGATCGCCGTGCTCCTCGACAGCGATCCGGCCGCGCAGTGCGACATCGAGCTAGGCAAGACGACCGACCATCACAAGAAGGGCAACATCTTCAGGGCCGAGATCCACGTCGTCGGCGCCGGCAAGAATTATTACGCGAGCTCCGAGCAGAACGACCTATACGCCGCCATCGATATCGTTCGCGATGAGATCATACGCGAGCTTACGGCAGGCAAGGCTAAGCGCGTGTCTCTCCTGCGCCGCAGCGGGGCCAGAGTCAAGAATATGATCAAAGGCCTCTGGCCGTGGTAATATGCATAAGTGAAAGGATGAATATATGAACGGGACATTCTTCGATTTCAGCCTGCGGCAGCGAGTCAATCAGTGGCTCGGCATAGCGCTCATATCGCTCATGTGCTTCTGGGTCGTCCTTTACTATCTGGTCAATAGGTCCGAGGCTATAGCCAGCAATCTCGTCTCGAGCGATCAGACGTTCTGATAGCCAGATCGGAAATCCTTGTAGCTCATCTCGCGTCCGCCCTCTGGTATGACTTTCACGATCTCGAGACGGCCGGAAGCGAATGAGGCCTCCGTCACTTTGACGCGGATGTCGCGGCCATCGCGGCTGAGCATGAAATAGGCCTGAGGCCATTCATGGAAGGCTTGGATCTTCCTGAAGTTCAAGTATGGATCGCCCGAGAGATCCAAAAGCCCATCTGCCTTCTCGAATTTTTTCGTGTATGTCGCCAGAGAATCGTCCTGCAGGCGGGCTTCGATCTTTCCGTCTAGCCAATCATCAAGGATCTCTGCCAAAAGCTTGGCGCCCTGGCGCGCCATCATATCCTCGAAGATCTCGTACACGGGCCACTCGTCGACAGCCACTGCCTTTTGGGCGACGATCGGACCATGGTCCATCTCTTCGTCTATCTTCATGATCGTCACGCCGGTGCGCTTGTCGTCGGCCAAGATAGCCGACTGGAGCGGCGAAGGCCCGCGGTATTTCGGCAGAAGCGATGGGTGGATGTTCAGTAGCCCGAACTCCGGGATCTCGAGCACGCGCGGCGGCAGGAGCTTGCCATACGATGCCACGATGAAGACCGCACAGCCTTCCTCTTTGAGCGCGCGGGCCGCATCGGCATCGAGCTTGGCGAAATCGAAGACCTTTATATCATGCGCGAGCCCCCAGGATTTGACGACGTTCGGCGAGAGGATCAGCTTGCGGCCTCGCGGTTTGTCAGGGGTCGTCACTATGATCGACGGGACCAATCCCGATGACTTGAGCTCATCGAGCACGGATACTGACATGGCTGACGAGCCGAAGAAGGCGAACCGCGATTTTCTTCGCTTCTCCATCATCGGCCTTCCAGCTCTTTTATCTCTTCCTCCGTCATCTCCCAGACCTCCTTGGCTTTGTCGATGAAAAGTATGCCGTTCAAGTGGTCGACCTCGTGCTGGAATATCTGAGCCAGAAGGCCGCTCGCTCCGCGTTCGACATGCTCACCCTTCTCGTTCAATGCTTTGAGCGTGACTCGCACGGACCGCTTGACCTTGCCGTATAGCCAGCGCACAGACAAGCAGCCCTCTTCGACGTCTTTCTTCTCGCGGGACGTCCGCACGATCTCCGGATTTATGAAAACGAGGTCCGAGCCGTCATGCTTCAGGCGCTTGTCCGCTTGGCGCAAGAGCTCGCCGTTTATGAGGAAGATGCGGAGGTTCGACCCGATCTGGGGCGCAGCGATGGCCACGCCGTCCTTCTGCGAATGGACCGCTCTCTTCATGTCGTCTATGACCTTGGCCACGGCAGGCGAGCCGATCTCGCCAGGCGGCACCGACCGCGCCGTCTCGCGCAGAACAGGGTTTTCTCGCTGCAAAATGTCCTTCATCTGATTAAGGCTATCTTATGAACAAGGCGATTATAGCAGACTTTCAGGATTTATCCTGACTGAGACTCCAGGCGGCAATGCGCGGAGCTTGCCGGCCAGATCCGGATCCGGCCATGCGTGGCTCTCGACTTTCATGAGCCCGTGTATGACGGACTTGCCCTTAAGAGTGGAAGTGAAGGCGGGGAAGATGTCGATCTCGTTCGGCGCCAGCTTAGCTTGGATCTCGGCCATCTGGTTGGCGATGGATTCCTTCCGGCCTTCTATCGTTATCTTGACCAGTGTCGTGAATGGCGGATAGCCGAACTGCTTCCTGTCGGCGATGGTCTGCCGGTAGAAATCCGAAAGGTTCCCCTTGAGCCCGTATTCGAAGACCTTCTCTTCGGGTTTGCGGGTCTGGACAAGGATCGAGCGCGCAGCTTGCGAGCGCAGCCTGACCAGCATGTACATGATCTTTTCCTGCATCCTGTAATCGGGAAGGGCGAATAGCGAGTCTATAGAGACGACCGCTACGTGATCGACTTTCTCGGTCAGATGCAGCAAGGCCAGCTCCGTCCCGAGGAGGATGCTGCCGGGCCTGTCCCTGAATCTCTGCAGGGCTTCATGGACCTGCTTGTCCGTCTTGGTGGCATCGGCGTCGATCTTGAAGAGCTCGATCCCTGGGAAGCGCGCCCTGATCTCCTCTTCGGTCCGTTCTATGCCTATGCCCAATGGCGTCAATCTCCAGCCGCCGCAGACAGCGCAGTTCTCCTCGGCGCTGCGGCGCTCGCCGCATTTATGGCACATGAAGAAATTCTTGCCCGATTCTGGAGACGTGTGGAGGACGACTGGCGAGGAGCAGGAATGGCACAGGACGACTGTCTCGCAATCGTCGCAGACTGTGAGCGTCGAATGGCCGCGCCGGAGGGTCAGCATGAATAGGTGAGTGCTATCCTCGCGATTGGCAGCGATCAGTCTCTCGAGCTCCGGCGAGACGACCTTGAAGCGGTTCTCGACAGCCTTGTAGGCTTTCATATCTATGAGGGAATCGCGCGCGTCGGAGATCGAGCGCCATTTGAACGGCGAGCCGCGGTCCACCTCTTCCGCGTCGACTCGCGCGAGCGTCTCGGTACGCAGATAGCTGTCGGCCAGGAAGACGGTCTGCCTGCGGCTGCGGGCGATGCTCTCAATGGCATGGCGCATGTCGAGATATGGCGACTTTTGGCCCATCCAGCCGCGCCCATTCTCGCGCTCGAGGATGACCGTATCTATGTCGCCGCGCGGAAGGAGCGAGAAGGCGCCGGTCGCCACTACGACGATCGGATGGTCAGTGTCGGCGATCTTGGCCCAAGTCTCTATCGTCTTCTTCTTCCCGAGGCCAGAATGGAGCGCGAAGATGAAGCCCTCGATCCCTTTTTCGAGCTCGCTGAAGATGTTGATGCAATCTTCTATCGTGGGCACATAGATGGCGAGGGAGCGCTTGCGCGCGAATTCTTGCCTGATGAGGCTGCGCCATGAGCTCATCCTGTCGGCGTCATCGCCCTGCACAGCGAATATCCTCTCGGAGCCGGCGCTCCCATGCTTTGCGCGGCCCGCGGCGGGCGCGTCGCCGCCGACGATGAGGCTGGCTTGGCGAGGGAGAGGAGCTTGGATCTTCGAGGCGTTGTCCAGGAGGACATCGGCGATCACCGAGTCTATGACGGCTCCCAATGTGGTGGCGTATGTTTCTGCGAGCTCGCGCGCCGCCGCGACGAATTCTGCAGGGAAGAAGGCGGCGGCCTTCACGCGGCCGAGCTTCCGGATCTGGAAGGGTGCGCTCTTGATGTAAGACTTCAGATCCTCGGCTTTTTCGGCCTTGGTCACGACGGCGTGGATGCTCTTCGACCGTAGGGGCACGGCGACGATCGCGCCGACAGGGACTTCGGCGGAGGTGAAATACGAGAGCTCTTCGGTCACCTTGGCGCGCGAGAGGGGGATGACCGTTATGATATTCATGGCTTATTTATACATCATTTAGGCGGCTTATATCGTATTGACACTTTACTTGCATATGTGCTGCAGCGGACGCCGCATCAGACGGTAGTTGATGGGCTGCGTCGGGCGGCAGTAGAGCGGGCTCTCCTAATCTCTGACTTATCGAATAGATCGAAACGTCGATCTGGTAGCTCGTGTGTCGTAATTTTTCTGCGGGACGGCTCAACAAGGCCGTTAATAATGTCATGCAAATTGATTTATGTGAATAAATCTGAGAGATCAGAACGAAGAGCTGCGACAGCGTTCCTGCCGATCGCTTATATCTCTGACATTGCTCAGACCGCGATTAACGGTTAAAATCGAGATAAATCAGATGAAAACGGCCATCGCTCAGATATCTCAGATATCTCCAAAAAAAGAGCTGCTCCAGAATAGGCTAGTAATAACCGGGCTTGAAGGCAAGAAGCCGCTGGCGGGCACCATCCGGATAAGCGGCGCCAAGAACGCCGCGCTCAAGGCCATGGCCGCTGCCGTCCTATTCGACGGGCCTGTCACGCTCGAGAACGTCCCGGATACCGCAGACATCCATACTTTGGCCGAGATCCTCATCAGGCTAGGAGCCAAGGTCGCTTTCGAAAAGGACCACACATTCACCGTCACGATAGACCCGACGACGATCGCAGGCACGGCCATCGATGCTGAATCCGCTAAGACCATGCGAGGCTCAGTCGTCCTCACCGGCCCGCTCCTCGCGCGCTTCGGCCGTGCGACCTTCCCGGCGCCAGGAGGATGCGTCATCGGCGCCAGGCCCATAGACCTTTTCCTGGAAGGCTACAAGAAGATGGGCGCTGCCGTCAGCGAGAATGGACAGTACGACATCGAGGCGGCGAGCGGCCTGGCCGGCGCAGAGATCTCATTTGAAAAGATCTCTGTCGGCGCGACGGAGACATTGATGATGGCCGCAGTCCTCGCTCGCGGCACTACGACCCTGAAGAATTGCGCCATGGAGCCCGAGATCGTGAATGTCGCCGAGTGGCTGAATTCTTGCGGCGCAGACATCCGCGGCGCCGGTACTCCGACGATCGCTATCGTGGGCACGGCTGGCAAGCTGCTCAAGCCATCCGCCAGCTACGTGACGATCCCTGACAGGATCGAAGCTGGCAGCTATCTATTCTTGGGCGCGTTATGCGCGAGCGAACTGGTTATTGAGAACTGCAGGCCTGACCATCTGCAGGCGCCGATAGAGCTCCTCAAAAAAGCCGGGGTGCCTATCGAGACGACGGCCGATTCGATAAGGATCGTTGGGAACGACGGCCCTAACACTTCGTTCAAGGCCTTCGACCTGAAGACCAAAGAGTATCCCGGGTTCGCGACCGACCTTCAGGCACAGGCTGTGGTCTTCCTGACGCAGGCATCGGGAAAGAGCGATGTCTATGAATCCATATTCGAGGGCCGTTTCAAATATGTCGCAGACCTGGCGAGAATGGGCGCTGCCATAGAGCAGACTAGCCAAAGGGAAGTGCGGATAGAAGGGCCGGCTGACATTCATGCCCTTCCAGAAGGCGAGCAGTTGAATGCGCACGACATCCGCGCCGGATTCGCGATGGTCATGGCGGCTCTCGTCGCCACCGGCCGGACTGCTTTGAGTAACATCCATCTGATCGATCGCGGGTACGAATCCATAGAAGCCAAGCTCTCTGCTTTGGGCGCCAAGATCGAACGTGTTAACAATTGAAGGAGTTGTGATATATTGGCCGTTATGAGCATATTTTCGCCCAGGCTAGGCATAGATTTGGGCACGGCCAACACATTGGTGTTCCTTCCTGGAAAGGGCATCGTCATAAACGAACCGTCTGTAGTGGCCGTTTCGGAGGTCGACAAGAAGGTCCTGTCCGTCGGCAATGATGCCAAAGAGATGGTCGGCCGCACGCCAGATTCCATAGTGGCTTACCGCCCGATGAGGGACGGCGTCATAGCCGACTACCGTGTGACCGAAGCCATGCTCCGATACTTCATCGACAAGGCGCTCGGCCGATGGAACATTTTCAAACCTGAAGTGATGGTGTCTGTGCCGGCAGCCATCACCTCGACAGAACGGCGGGCTGTGATCGAAGCAGCCATCCGCGCAGGCGCCAAGAATGCATTCGTGGTCAAAGAGCCAGTGCTCGCCGCCATCGGCGCAGGCATCCCCATCCATGAAGCGAAAGGCCACATGGTCGTCGACATCGGCGGAGGCACGACCGACGTGGCCGTCATCTCCCTAGGCGGCATCGTCGCCTCAACCTCAGTCAAGGCCGCTGGTAACAAGATCGACGCCGCGATCGCCGACTACATCAAGCACGCGTTCAATCTCGCGATAGGAGACCATATGTCCGAGATCATAAAGATCCAGATAGGATCGGCTGTGCCTCTCGACCAAGAGCTCGGCATGATCGTGAAGGGACG
>JAGWWT010000100.1 GCA_018970245.1 Patescibacteria group bacterium | reverse complement strand
CGGCGCTGCGCGGCGTCAAGACGGAGGCCAAATTCGGCACGCGCACGACGCTCGACATCCTGAACGCGGAGCAGGAATACATTAATGCGGAAATCACCCGTGCAGGCGCGGAACGCGACAAAACTGCGGCCGTCTATACACTGCTCGCCGCGATGGGCGCACTGACGCCCGAACGGCTGCAGATAAAGTAGCTGAACTGCGTCACACGCGCCCTGTCGCTGATTTAGGTTCAGGACTCATTAATTGAGATAAAAGATGACGGTGACGGCGATGCATATGGCTGAGAAGAAAGTGTGTGCGCAACGGTCATAGCGCATGGCAATGCGCCGCCAGTCCTTGATGCGCCCGAACATGTTTTCGATTTTGTGGCGCTTTTTATAGAGCGTTTTATCGTAGACGCACGGGTTTTTGCGCCGCTTTCGGGGCGGGATGCAGGGCACGATTCCTTTTTTGATCAGCGCCGCACGGAACCAGTCCGCGTCATAGCCCCGATCCGCCAGCAGTTCTTTTGCTTTCGGGAGCCTGTGCAGAAGGCGTTTTGCGCCTTTGTAATCACTGACTTGCCCTGCAGTCAGAAGCATGGCGACGGGTTTGCCGTCTCCATCGCAGACGGCGTGCAGTTTCGAGTTCAGTCCGCCCTTCGTGCGACCGATATGGCGGGGAACCGCCCCTTTTTAAGCAGACTGGCTGCGGTTCTGTGCGCTTTGAGATGCGTTGCGTCAATCATTAGCCGGTCGGGCGTTCCCTGTTTGCCCGCCAGTTCCTTGAATATCCGGTTGAACACGCCCATCTTGCTCCAGCGTACAAAGCGGTTATACAGCGTCTTGTGCGGGCCGTACGCCTTTGGTGCGTCCTTCCATTGCAGACCGTTGCGGATCACGTAGATGATCCCGCTAATGACCCGCAGGTCATCTACCCGCGGCATGCCGTGTGACAGCGGAAAGTACGGCTTGATCCGGTTAAATTGCTTCCGTGTTAGCAAAAATATCTCGACCATGGCAAATTCCTCCCTTTGCCACAGTGAATCACATCGTCTTTCCTTAGGGAATCCTAAAAATTAATAGGTCCTGAGCCTAG
>JAGWWT010000054.1 GCA_018970245.1 Patescibacteria group bacterium | reverse complement strand
CGCTCGATCTGGATCTACAACAACACAAGGATTCATTCTTCACTCGATATGGCACCGGTTCAGTTTGCTCTAAAAACCGCCGCGGCGTACAATTCTCAATGCAAGATTAGTGTCTGAAGAAAAGGGGGAAGTACAGAGCTTGAGTATGTCGTCGTGGAGGATCTTCGGGTTGAGGGTCTCGTGGAATGCACTCATCTTCTCCTTGGCCGCAAGCGGTATCGCCGGATGCTCCATGAACCTTCGATACGGGGTCATGGGCTTGTCGTATCTCCTCGAGAAATGAGATATGTTCAGTCGGAACTTCTCCACGCATTTCATGGACGGCAAGAAGTGGTTGACATAGACCTCCAGACGATCCAAGAGCTTCTTCCACGTCGCCAGCCTCTTCTCGTCGTCGATGCGCACATAGCCGGCGAACTTCCTGACGTTCTTGTCGTTCTTCTGCTCGATGTGACCGTGGTCGTTCTTCATGCCCGGTCTGATCCTGGTC
Source organism: Patescibacteria group bacterium (assembly GCA_018970245.1). Classification (GTDB taxonomy): domain Bacteria; phylum Patescibacteriota; class Minisyncoccia; order Phycocordibacterales; family PALSA-1337; genus C7867-002. Next base: position 4,858 of record JAGWWT010000054.1, on the reverse strand, counting down.
ATGGAGACGCGCTTCCTCAAGCACCAGTCGTACAGATGCCAGTTGACGAATTCCGAGCCGGAATCCGGATCGATCAGGGTCCATTCGAATGGCGACCGGCTGAACATGGCATTCACGCTCTCCAGGGTGGGGCGCTTGTCCTTGGTCATCTGGGCTTTCAGGAAACACCAGGTGAGGCAAATGTCCGTATACGCGAATTCCCCGGAAGCATCGTTGCCGCAGTGGGCGACGGTGTCCGCTTCAAGGAAGCCGGGAGGAGGATTTTCCCAGGGCCCTCTTCTCACCGGTATGATCTCCTTCAGAGAAGACGGCTTGGTCATGCATCTGCCCCCTCCGGAGACGACCCTGTCGAATGAACTCAACCTGCTCTTGATCGTCCCGATCGACATGGCCAGGAGCTTGCCGGTGGCTTCATCTGAATGCTTCCACATGCCGTCCCGCTTGAGCTTGGAAACGTATTCCGCCCTGATCTCGGCCAATCGCTCCGCGCAACATTCGTGGGATATCTCCCATATCTCCCTCAAGACCTCGGTCGCGTCCTTGCCGTAGTAGACGCTTCTACCGCGACGATCAGTCCAATCGACGCCCTCTTTTCTGGTCTGCAGGACTCGGAAGCGTCTGATGATCGCTTTCCGGTGCATGTACAGGGTCTTCTCCAGACGATCCAGTATCTCGCCCTTTTGCCGTTTCGAAGCGGCTAGATATCTCCCGAGCTCCTCTCTGATTACCTCATGTTTTGTTGCCATAGTCATGATCGACTACGGTAACCCATTTATTGTCTAACCGTACGGGCCTTGGTAGCAGTTTTAACTAGCTAAGGGGCGATATTTGCATCCATTATCACCAGAGTTACAATTACGCCATTAAAGCCCATCGGGCAGTCCATATGTCATATGGATCGGCGCTGGTCGCCACTCTCCTGCTAGGAAAATCAACTTTGGTAGCCCTATCGGGATTCGAACCCGAGTTCCAGGCTTGAAAAGCCCGTGTCCTGGACCAGACTAGACGATAGGGCCGAAGTCGGATCACGCGTACTGTTAATGATAACATCTTTTTGGATTATCGGCAAAAAAGATGCTATCATGGAGCGCCGGGCCGCGAACACGGCTCATGGAGAGGTGGCTGAGCGGTCGAAGGCACCGCACTCGAAATGCGGCAGGCTCGCAAGGGTCTCGGGGGTTCGAATCCCCCCCTCTCCGCAGCAAAACAAAATCAGCATCGGAAAGCGAAATCGCAAAACGCAGGTCGCAGAATTGAGGGCGGCGCGGCATTCCTCCCCAGACCCCTCCTGCCGCGCCGCCCGCTTCAGTGCTGGCTTTTTGGGCGATTTGGGGGATGAAGGCGTACGGGGCGGCGGACTGTGCGGCGAGGGTGCGGTGGAGGACGAGCGGGTTCGAACCGAATTTCTGGAACTGTTCCCGTATTTTCGCCTTGTCGTCGCTCTTCGCCAAAATACCGGCCTGTTTACAGCTCTCAAAGAAATCCACGACCGGTTCGAACCGATCGACATTTTTCTTCTCCAAAAGAGCAATTTTGTCCTTTAAAAGCTGTTTCTCTCCCTATTGGATATTTTCTGGGCAAGGATTGAGCACGAGGTCGAAATGAAGTCTAGAAGAACAAGATTGGTTGACGAAAATCGTTATAATGCAGTCCCTTATCATTTTAATGACGAACTAGTCAAATTTATAAGCCAGCACCCAGAATATGTGTCAAAGATTACTCCTTGGATCGATAGACTAACTCCTGAATGGTCTGTTCAGACATGGGAAATTAGCCATTTTCTCCAACGCATTGGTGGTTTATCTCCAATAATCTCTACACTGATCGGACGTGGCGACGAAACTAGCTTGGCAAAGGCTGCTTATTCATTAGACGCATTCGGACAAGCCGATATTAAAACCTGTATGGAAATTATCAGACGGACCGATAACGAGAACACAATTTCCCATATTGACGGTCTTCTTTACTCAACAGAGGTGGTTATGGGCGAGTATGGAATTGCCGAATCTTATGAATCCAAGGCAAAGACGTTAAGTACATACTTGAATGATCCAAGCGATAGGGTCAAAAAGTATGCCAAAAGAATGGTAGAAAGCTTTGAAGCAAGCGCAAAGTCCGAACGACAACGGACAGAGGAGGGAAAACAATTAAGAAAATTAGATTTTGAGGGATAAAATCCTATGGACTCCGACGAAATCCTAGAGTTAGTCAAAGATGGCGTGATAGAACCCGACCAGGTCGAGGACTTTCAGAATCTAGATGAGGAGATACAGCAATTGGTGGCTGATGGAGATTTGGATATTAGCGATGCGATAGATGTCTAGCCTGAGTTGTATACATTCTCGATAAAGCCCTGGTACCTCCTAGCAACATCAAGTCTCCACGGCTCTTTCTCCGTGAGCATATACTGATATGGCCAAGTAATGAGCTCACAATAAATGACGAGGAATTTGTCGTATTCGCGCGGCAGAGACACATTTGCGGCTTTTTCATAGCCTGTGAGAACCTTCTCAAAAGCCTCCTTGCCAAGAAAGGCGTAAATGTCTGTCGCTATTCTGTAGATGTTGATGAATTTATAGCCATGAAGCCACGCCTCCTTCGGGGCATAGGTGTCTATGGGCATGAATTCTTTTCCAACTAACACGGCATTATCAGCATGAACATCCATGCATACACCCATGAGATCCATGGAGTCCAGCTCATTTTTGTGAGCCTGAATAAAATCTTTGATGAATGATAGATATTTCTCCGCGGATTCCTTGGGTATGGCTTTGACGCTACCGATCCAAGGGACGAGATCTTCATACCTTGCAAGAAAATCCCGGTAAGCCGTCTGAGTCGGTTTCAATTTCGGGAGATGCGCCGCTCGCTCGGCGAATTGCTTACCGATCTCACGACAGTCATCCAGCGAAACCGTGCCGTCCACCAGACGCTTTATGAGCTGATTGGACATGTCGATCTTGTTCATCTCTATCACAAGCTCATCTGCGTCATCTGTCGGTTCGATAAATTCTACGGCGTCATTCTTTGCTGTCACTCCACGCAATCTGGTATATATCTCCGGACTCAAACGATTATTCCATTCGAAATCCTTGCGTGTAAAAGCGAAGCGGTTCTCTTTCTTTGAAAGATCGTTAAAATTTTTGTTGAAAAAGTCACTGTCATTCTTGTATATCTTGTAGACCTTATCATTGAAGACAAAGACGTTGGAGATGGCCGTAACTATGTGTTGCGGTTTTGCCCCTTTGGATCCAGGAATTTTACCCTGGGTGAATTCACTAACTATGTCCATACAATCAGTATAGCTCTAATCTGAATAAGTTAAAGGGCTCCATCTTGCGACGGAGCCCAGTAAGTGAATGTGCTTGCCCTAACAGGAGGGCGGTTCATCGCTAAAGATCCGAAATTTTTCCTTCGCTTTTTCAGCGATGACTTTCGTGACCATTGCGACAAGTTCGTCGTGAACCAACCCGTTGCTGATGATGTGCCCACTGATCTGGCCTTTGGGACCATATTTCATCGGCATACCGAAGATGTCGGTCACTTTGCCACCGGCTTCCTCGACAATGAGCTGCATGGCAGCCGTTTCCCAACCGCAATTACCAGGGAAGATGGTGGCTTCGAGCTCTCCCGAGGCAACCAATCCGCCGAAATAAGCGATCGAGCACGGGTTCATCCATTTGGCCCCGGCATCCATGAGTTCTTTGCAGACGTCATGGAGCTCGTAGCCGGAATTTTTCCACCAGACCATGCAGATGTTGGAACGATGCACAGTCTGATGTTTGGACACCGTGACAGGCTCGCCGTAGCCGCCCAAACATGGAAACCATTCGTTTGAAGGCGCATACGATGGATCAGGGCTTTCCTCGCATACCGAGCATTCATGGCCGGCATACAAACGGCAGCCTTTGCCCTTTTCGGCTACCCACATCCGCTTTTGGAACGGATCGTAGATGACTGCCGAGAGAGGCTGGTTGCCCTTGATGACCGAGATGCAGAATGCCGACACGGGAATGCCGAGGCTAAAGGGAATCGTGCCGTCCACAGGATCGCAGAGCACAGTGTACTCTGCATCCGGGACTTCATGACTACCTTCTTCTCCGATGATGCGGACTTTCGGATAAGACTCGCTTATCCGGTCAATGACGAGCTTGTTGATAGCCACGTCGCTGGCCGTAAGCGGGGTTTCGTCCGACTTCCATTTTTTTTTCATGCCCAACTGGAAGTTTTTGAGCATGATGTCGCCGCAAACCAAGGCCAGAATGGCCAGGTATTGGGCGTCAGGGTAGTCAGTATTTCTCACGATTAACTCCTATGGTTGATTGTTGACTCAAAGAACTGAACTCTCAGGATTCGCGACGTCAGTGTCGTGGATCCAATTGAGTGGGGAATCTTGCGATTCCCCGTGGATTTTAGAAAGAGTTCCACCAACTCATACACAGTGATCAGTCGGGAGATTCCCGCCGGTCGCTTCGTGCATTTCATCTTCGAACGCAAGCTGTTGTTGGCGAACTGCCTGCATTAGCTTGTTCCGGACCGATTTGAGTAGCTTGCGCGGATTGCGCAGAGCACTGCCGATCGTATATTCGAAGATGAGCATTGATACGGCTGAATGATCGGGCATCCAGGTTGTAATGGCTTTTTTGCAGAAGTCTGGCTGCCAGTTATACAACCATCTAGCCATATCTCCCTTTGCCAGGAATACCACCGAGCTTTGGTCGAAGTGTACTTCCCCCTTTTCTTCAGACACTAATCTTGCATTGAGAATTGTACGCCGCGGCGGTTTTTAGAGCAAACTGAACCGGTGCCATATCGAGTGAAGAATGAATCCTTGTGTTGTTGTAGATCCAGATCGAGC
>JAGWWT010000017.1 GCA_018970245.1 Patescibacteria group bacterium | reverse complement strand
TTTTGATGCGATTAATGATCTGCTCCTTCACGTCAGGAGCCACACGATGTTGTTTTGCCATGATTGCATATATTAGCACTACTAATTATGCAAGATCGGTGTATGAAATTCGGGGGGAGGGCCAGATTGAAAAGGTGGATGTTGAGATTGCCGCCATTGACGCCAAACTCGACAAGCTCATGACGGCGTACCTAGAGAACGCTATCACGCTTCCAGAATACCAAAATGCCAAGAACAAACTGATGAGCGAAAAGCAGTTTTTGAAGGACAAATTGGCCGCATTCGAGCGGATGTCCGCCGATCGGTTCGAACCGGTGCTGAATTTCCTAAACGACTGTAGACAGGCCAGTATTTTGGCGAAGTCGGATGACAAGATAAAAATCCGGGAATTTTTCCAAAAGGTCGGTTCGAACCCACTCCTCCGCGACCGCGCCCTCGTCGCGCATGCCCGCGCCCCCTTCGCCTTCGTCTCGGAAATCCCCAAAAACGCCAACAATAATGCGGGCGGGGCGGCAGGAGGGGTCTGGGGAGGAATGCCGCCCCGCCCTCAACATTGCGATGTGCGCTCGCCTTTTTCGGGCGATTCCGAGTTTTTCACACTTTTGTGCGCGCACTAGGATTCGAACCTAGGACCTTTCGAGTATCAGTCGAATGCTCTACCAACTGAGCTATGCGCGCCAGCGAGCTCGATCGCGAAAGCTTGCTCCCGCCATTCGAGCGAGCGAAGCGCGGATATCGATCAAAGCGAAAATATGCGCGCAACAGGGCCTCGAATAACCGCGATACTACCAGAAAAAACTGTGGATGACCAGCCGCTCCATCCGAGTTAAAATGGAAGCGTGAAGATAAGGAATTTCAGGAAGCTGGCGGCGACGCCGGCGAGAGAGATCGCGTTGAAGATGGCGGAAGCTGGCCTTGAAGCCGTAGACACCGCCACGGTCCTGGAAAAAAGCCTCGGGGCAGACGGAAATCGGCTCTCCGCGTCTGGCAGAGATTTCGAACTGTCTACAGAAGGCAGGCTCATAGCCGTCCTCATAGGCAAATGCGCCGGTAGCGCGGCTCCCGTATTTGAAAGGATGCTGGGAGACAGGCTGAATTCCGGCATAGCCCTCGGCGTGGGAAAATACGGCGGTCCGGTTCTGAATAAGATCATCTATCACGCGGGCAGCCACCCAATGCCCACCGAAGACAACCTCCTCGGCACCAGAGCCATGCTCAATTCCCTTCACGGCCTGTCCTCCGGCGACACGGTCGTATTCCTGGTATCCGGCGGCGGCTCTACCCTTCTGGTCCAGCCGCCTTGCGTTGCCGAGCGCGCTTCAGAGCTGGTAGACGAAGAGAAAGCCATGATGGAATCCCTCTTTGCCGCGGGAGCGGCCATACAGGAGATCAATGTCTTGCGAAAGCACATGTCGCTGGCCCGCGGCGGCTTCCTGGCTGAAGCGGCTCATCCGGCCCAAGTCATATCTATGATATTTTCTGATGTGCCCGGCAATGACATGGGCTTCATAGCTTCCGGCCCCACGGTCAAAGACGCCACGACCGTCAAGGATGCCGAGGCTATCATGAAAAAGTACGGCCTGGACTTGAGCCATGAATGCCTGACCGAAACGCCGAAGGACGATGAATATTTCAAGCGGGTATATAACATACTGGCTCTTTCCAATGATACGGCCCTTGCTGCCATGAAGAAGACCGGGGAAAGCCTGGGATACGCCGTGGCCGTCAACAATGCCCGCATCACCGGCGAAGCCAGGGACGCGGGCGTCTCGATCGCCGGAGAAGCCAATGCCGCCAAGCCCGGAACCATCCTCCTTTATTGCGGCGAAACAACCGTGACTCTTCGCGGCAAAGGCGGCAGGGGCGGCAGGAATCAGGAAGTGGCGCTCAGCGCCCTGCCCCACGTCAAAGAAGGCAGGCTTGTAATGTCATTGGCGTCCGACGGCAAGGACAACGGGGATCATGCCGGAGCCCTGGCCGACGCCGGCGCGGCCAGAGCCGCCAAATCCCAAAACCTCGATCCCGCCGATTTCCTGGCCCGCAACGATTCCTCGGCCTTCTTCGAAAAGCTCGGCGACGGCCTTATCGAAACTGGCCCCACCGGCTCCAATGTGTCGGATCTGATGATGGCGGTCGTCGGCAAATAGGGGTAATGACAAGACATTAATTGCCTTTGAAAGTGCGAGAAAAGACCAAGGAGCGACATAGCTACCCACAGCAATCTTTACGGTTCGTGATACAATGGTCACAAGTCGTCAAATAAAACCCATGACCCAAACCAAACCTCTGTGCGTAAAAATGGATTCCGTAGGAATAGCAGACGTCGGCGAAGTCGGCGGCAAGAATGCCAGCCTTGGCGAGATGCTGCGAGAGCTCGGCGGTAAGGGCGTGCGCGTGCCTTCGGGCTTCATCGTCACGGCCGAGGCGTACAGGCGTTTCATGAATGAGACGGGACTGGATGAATTCGTCGCCAAGACGCTGGAGGGCCTGAATACCGGCGATCTCTCGGAGCTTGCCAGGCGCGGCTACGACATAAGGAAAGCGATAGAAAAAGCTATTCTTCCAGCCGAGCTCCAGGAGGAGATATACAGGGGCTATGCGGACATGGAGGCCAAATACGGCAAAGATTGCGACGTGGCCTGCCGCTCGAGCGCCACGGCCGAAGACCTGCCCGGCGCCAGCTTCGCCGGCGAGCAGGAAACGTATCTGGGCGTCCGCGGCAGGGAGAACGTGGTTGAGGCCGTGAAGTGGGCCATGGCTTCCCTGTTCAATGACCGCGCCATCTCATACCGTCACGACAAAGGATTTGATCACATGGCCATCGCGCTATCAGTCGGAGTCCAGAAGATGGTCAGGTCGGATAAGGGTTGTTCAGGCGTTATGTTCTCGCTTGATACCGAATCCGGATTCAAGGACATCGTGGTGATCAACGGCTCGTGGGGTCTGGGCGAGATGATAGTCCAAGGCGAGGTGACGCCCGATGAATTTATAGTCTATAAAAAGACTCTGTGCACCGCCCCGTCTTCGTTGATATCTAAAAAGCTAGGCGTCAAAAACCGCAAGATGATTTACGGCACGGGCAAAGGTCTCAAAGCTACCAAGATAGTCAAGACAAGCGCGCGGGAAGCCAATTCCTTCATATTCTCCGATGACGAAGCGCGCGCTCTGGCCAAGTGGGGCCTCATCATAGAGGAGCACTACACGGCCAAGAACGGAGGCAAATGGACGCCCATGGACATGGAGTGGGCCAAGGACGGCGAGACAGGCGAGTTGTTCATAGTCCAGGCCAGGCCCGAGACCATTCACGCGGGCCGCGACTTCACCAAGCTCAAGGAATACGTCCGCAAGGAAGACGGAACCCTGCTCACCAAAGGCGCGTCCGTGGGCTCGAAAATAGCCACGGGCCAAGCTCACGTCATCCTCGATTCTTCGCGCATGAATGAATTCAGACAAGGAGAGGTCCTGGTGACGGACATGACCGACCCTGATTGGGAGCCCATTATGAAGATGGCTTCGGCCATCGTCACCGACAAGGGAGGCCGCACCTCCCACGCGGCCATAGTCTCGCGCGAGCTAGGCATACCCGCAGTCGTAGGAACAGAAAATGCTACCAAGAAATTAACGACCGGACAAACCGTGACCGTCGATACGAGCGGCGCGGAAGGTCTGGTATTCGATAAGGCCCTTAAGTTCGAGGTGATTGATCACGACATAACAAGCATTCCAAAACCGAAGACTCACATAATGGTCAACATAGCCACGCCGGACACGGCTTTTGAGAAATCATTCCTGCCGAACAACGGTGTGGGACTGGCTCGTGAGGAATTCATAATCGCATCAGAAATAGGAATGCATCCATTAGCTCTGTTGAACTATGATTCGCAGTCGACAACCGTTAAAAAGAAGATTGACAAGAAGGTGGCCGGCTGGAACGATCGCGTCCGGTATTACGTGGACAATCTGGCCTACGGCATAGCAAAAATAGGAGCCGCTTTCAATCCGAATCCGGTCATAGTGCGCTTCTCCGACTTCAAGACAAACGAATACAGGACGCTTCTCGGCGGTGAAGAATATGAGCCCAAGGAAGAGAATCCTATGATAGGCTGGCGCGGCGCTTCTCGTTATTACGACCCGAAGTTCGCCGAAGCGTTTAAGTTGGAGTGCCAGGCTATTAAGAAAGTCAGAGATGGCATGGGACTGACGAATGTGATTCCGATGGTACCGTTCTGCCGCACACCAGAGGAAGGCAGGAAGACCCGCGACATTATGAAGTCATGCGGATTAGAGTGCCCCACCTATGTAATGTGCGAGATACCCTCAAATGTCTTGCTTGCCGATGAATTCCTGAGCGTATTTGACGGAATGTCTATAGGTTCGAACGATTTAACCCAATTGGTCCTGGGCCTTGACCGCGACTCCGGCATCGTGGCTCATGTGGCAAACGAAGAGAATCTGGCGGTCAAGAAAATGATAAAAGAAATCATAGGCATCTGCAAAGCGAAATCGAAATACATAGGCATATGCGGCCAGGCCCCGTCCGACCATCCAGACTTCGCCAAGTTTTTGGTCGAGGCCGGCATAGAGAGCATGTCATTGAATCCTGATACCGTCATCAAGACAACCATTGCCGTCGCCGAAGAGGAGAAACGGCTGGGAAAATAACCATGAATATCCCAGTTAACACTGCTTTCTACGGCACTCCGGCGGATGAGCGAGAATATCTGGCTAAGCGTTTCAAAGGCATCGGACTGAAGATCGATACTACTTATGATGAGCACTGCATAGGTCCGGACAATCTGCCGCCCAAAGGCGACGCCGCGATCCTCGGCGTATTCGTTGACTCGAAAGTGAATGCCGCCGTCATGGACCGTTTCCCTAACCTAAAGCTCATAGTGACCCTATCGACCGGCTTCGATCACATAGACCTGGCCGAAGCCAAGAGGCGCGGCATTACCGTCTGCACCGTGCCGTCCTATGGCGAGAACACCGTGGCCGAATTCGCCTTCGGCCTCATACTCACCCTGTCCCGCAAGCTATATGCCGCCACTTATAGAGTCAAAGATACGGGAAATTTCGACACGGAAGGCCTGCGCGGTTTCGATTTATCCGGCAAGACTATAGGCGTCATAGGCACGGGCAAGATAGGCCGCCACTCCATAGCCATGGCCAAAGGCTTCGACATGAAGGTCATCGCCTACGATCCTTACCCGAATGAAAAGCTGGCAAAAGACATGGGATTCTCATATGTCAGCCTGGACGAGCTCTTGAAGCAGAGCGATATAGCCACCATCCACGTGCCTTACATGAAGGAAACGCACCATCTCATAAATTCCTCGGCCCTATCCAAGATGAAGCCGACCGCCTTGCTCATAAATACCTCCCGCGGAGCGGTCGTCGACACGGACGCGCTGGTAGACGCGCTCAAGAATGAGAAACTCGCCGGAGCCGGCTTGGATGTCCTGGAAGACGAATCCGACTTGAAGCCCGGCTCCGCCGCTCCCGCCAATACCGCCGACAAGCGCCTGCTCCTCGAGGATCACGAGCTCATGAAGATGCCGAATGTGGTCGTCACACCTCACAATGCCTTCAATACCGATGAAGCACTGAGGCGAATCCTGGACACCACCGTGGACAATATAAAGGGCTGGCTCGACGGCAAGCCGGTGAATACGGTTAAAGCTTAGCTCTACCAGCGGCCTATCTTGTCTATCTTTGCCGCCAGAATGAAGTCATTCGGCGTCAAGCCGCCGACTGCGTGCGTAGACAGTTCGATCACCGCTTTCCCGTAAGTAAAATCTATGTCCGGATGATGGCCCTGCTCTTCCGCTATATCTCCAACCTTGTTAACGAAGGCCAATGCCTCTTTGAAGTCTTTGAATTCGAATTCCCTGCTTATCCTTTTAAAGTTCGCCGACGCTCTCCATTCCGGCACGTCTTTCAGATACAAAGCCGCCTCTTCGGCCTTCATCGGCTGGCCGCCGATTTCGCACGGTACGCATTTTTGTTTCGCCAAGTCCATGCCATTATTTACGATCTGAATGATATCTTTGGTGGGCACGGGGAGACTCGAACTCCCAAGGATTGCTCCATACGCTTCTGAGACGTACGCGTATACCAATTCCGCCACGTGCCCATATTTTGTAAAGAGACTCCGATGACTCTGAAGACGCATATCAGACGTACGCGTATACCAATTCCACCACGTGCCCGCAAGGGATATAATACACGATTTCCATGATTATTCTAGTAATGAGAATTATGAAAAATACCGCCGCAGGCGGTATTTTTCAGTTAGCGCGCTCTATTTTGTTCCGTTCGCCCATAAGCAGTTCAATTGATACTGCCTATGTGGTGCCGGAGTTCGCCTCCGGCTGAGCGCTCCCGTTTGCGGTCGAAGAGCGATCACCTCCCGCCATTTTGACCGACGGTCAAAAGGGCGGGATCGACTGTAAGTCCTCGCCCTCGAAAGGGTGGGACGTTTTTTCCTTGAAATATTCCACGAGCAGCTTCCGCTACCCGTGCCTTGTTACGACTTAGCTCTTGTCATCGAACTCGCCGTAGGCCCGCGCGAGGCGGGACTTCGGGCGCTTCCGACTCCCTTAGCTTGACGGGCGGTGAGTACAAGACTTGAGAACGTATTCACCGCGGTATAGCTGACCCGCGATTACTAGCGATTCCGGCTTCATGAGGTCGAGTTGCAGACCTCAATCCGAACTGGCGCGGCTTTTCTGAGGGTTTGCTCCGGCTTTCGTCGCCATTGCGTCCCGTTGTAGCCGCGATTGTAACACGTGTGTGGCCCAGGGCATCAAGGGCCATGCTGACTTGGCGTCATCCCCACCTTCCTCCCCGCCCTTTTGATTCTATTCACAGAAAACTAAAATCAAAAGGGCGGGGCGGTCTCGCCTGACACTTGTAACAGGCAACAGGGGTTGCGTTCGTTACCCCACTGAAGGGAACAGTTCAAACCACGAACTGACGACAGCCATGCAGCACCTGTCCATCCGCCTTGCGGCGGCCGACGTTTCTGCCGGCCTTCGAATGGATTTCTAGCCCTGGTAAGGTTCTTCGTTTAGCGTCGAATTGAACCACATGTTCCACCGCTTGTGCAAGTCCCCGTCTATTCCTTTGAGTTTCAGCCTTGCGGCCGTACTACCCAGGCGGATCTCTTAACGCGTTAGCTTGGCCTCGAAGAGGGTCGATACTCCTCAAAGCGAGAGATCATCGTTTAGGGCGTGGACTACAGGGGTATCTAATCCCTTTCGCGACCCACGCTTTCGTGCTTGAGCGTCAGGGACGGCCCAGTCTCCTGCCTTCGCTTTCGGTGTTCCCCTAGATATCAACGCATTTCACCGCTACACCTAGAGTTCCGGAGACCTCTGCCGCCCTCAAGCCGCGCCGTTTCCCCCGCGCCTCCCCGGTTGAGCCGGAGAATTTTACGGGAGACTAACGCGGCCGCCTGCGCACCCTTTACGCCCAATGATTCCGGATAACGCTCGAGGCACTCGTATTACCGCTGCTGCTGGCACGAGTTTAGCAACCTCTTATTCTCCGGGTACCGTCAATAGACTTCGTCCCCGGCAAAAGGAGTTTACGCGCCGAAGCGCTTCATCCTCCACGCGGCGTCGCTCCGTCAGGCTTTCGCCCATTGCGGAAGATTCTCGACTGCGGCCACCCGTAGGTGTAGGGCCCGTGTCTCAGTGCCCTCGGTGGGGGTCAGCCTCTCAGCTCCCCTAGGCGTCATAGCCTTGGTAGGCCGTTACCCTACCAACTAGCTGATACCGATCAGGCCGCTCCCGGAGCGAAAAACTTTACCCCGCTCTTTTGATCCGCGGTCACAAGAAATTTTCCCTTGCAACAACGGATCAAAAGAGCGGGGACCATCGGGAATTACCCCGTCTTTCGACGAGCTATGCCCGACTCCAGGGTGCGTACCTAATTATTACTACCTCGTCTGCCGGTCCCCGCCCTTTTGGCTTGCGCCATAAGGGCGGGGCCCTTGACTTGCATGCCTTATCCACGCCGCCAGCGTTCATCCTGAGCTAGGATCAAACTCTTAACTATAAGCGAACGGAACAAAATAGAAGGCGCCATTCACCATGAATGAGAGCGTCGACATTTTTGGATTCGCCGTTTCAGATCCCGCTCGAGCCCACGTACTGAATCCGTACTTGGGCCGAATCATTTTGGAATATTGTTTTGAACTTGCATCCCGCCATTATGGCAAAGCCGAAAGGGCGGGGCGTTCTTTAACGTAACCTATGCGACTTTCAAAGTCCCGCCTCCCTAACAAGGCGGATGCTTTGTTATGGAAGGTGGGGATATCCTAGCAGAGAACCATGAATACAGTCAAGGGCCGATATCGGATCGAAAAACACCTCACGGCCGCCTACCGACCTTTTCCCGCCTGCCACTTCTCTATGGTCACCAGAAGCGGCGAGCCGATGAAGATGGAGGAGTAGGTGCCGGCGGCTATGCCTATGATGAGGGCGAGGGTGAAATGCTGGGTGGCGGAGCCTCCCAGGATATACAGCACGACAAGAGCAATGAGAGTGGTGGCCGAGGTATTGACTGATCTGACGAAAGTCTGGGATATGCTCTGGCCAACCGTCAGATCGAATGGTTCGCGGTCGCCGTTATTCTTGAGATTCTCGCGAACGCGATCGAAGACCACTATGGTGTCGTGCACCGAGAAGCCAAGGACCACCAAAAGGGCCGTGACGAACAGGGTGTCCACTTCATAGCCTGCGAAATGTCCGAGCACGGAAAAGACCCCCGTTGGTATGATGACGTCGTGGATCAGGGCAACCACGGCCACCAAGCCGTACTTCCAGGAAGAGACTGGCTTTGACACTTTCCTGAAGGCGAAAGTTATGTACAGCACTATGCCCGCAATGACCAGAATGATCGACACCCAGGCTTTGCGCAGGGCTTCAGCTCCCAATACCGGCCCTATGGAGTCAAACGTCTTTACCGAAACGGGGGCTTGGCCGTTCAAGGAAAGGGCGTTCATGACCACCGGCTTCTCCGCCTGATCCACGGCCTTCATGCGCACTATGTATTGGTCCGTGCCCGAAGGGCGCACAGACGCCGTGGGATCCGCGGCCGAAATGGCGGCCTCCACGGCTGATTGGACCGGCCTGGCGCCGGCGTAAGAGACGTCTATGAGAGCCCCGCCGGTGAAATCTATGCTCGGAACAAGGCCCCAAACGATGAGGGACAGCAGGGCCGCGGCCGTCAGGGTTCCGGATACGGCGTAGAATATTTTCCTGTGATTGATGATCCACATTGCGATTAAAAACCTAAATCCGAATTAATTCTTAATATCCGTCCTTCTGAAGCCGTTGCTCACCAGGAATCTCGCCGCCCTCGTTTCTCTCCGTGGCGCCACCGCGTACAGGAACAGCCGCGAAACGGTAATGGCCGTGAACATGGACACCAGGACGCCTATGACAAAGACCAAGGCAAAGCCCACGACCACGGAGGTCGAGCCGAAATAGTACAGGATGGCTCCGGTGATTATGGAGGAGACGTTTGAATCGCGTATGGATGTCCAAGCGCGGGCGAAACCTTCATGCATGGCGTCGGCCACGCTTCGGCCCCGGTAGAGTTCCTCCTTCATGCGCTCGAATATGAGAATATTGGCGTCCACAGCCATGCCTATAGTGATGATGAAGCCGGCTATGCCCGCGGCCGTCAGGGTGACCGGTATGAGCTTGAACATGGCCAGCATGATAGCGGCGTATATGGCCAGGGCCAGGACGGCCACCAGGCCCGGCAAACGGTACCACCCTATCAGGAACAGGCCTATGATGACAAAGGCCGTGACGCCGGCTTCCAGGCCGCCACGGACGGCTTCGCGTCCCAGCGATGGTCCTATGGTCTGCTCCGATATGAGAGTGATGGGTATGGGCAGGGCGCCGAAATTGATGTTCCTGACCAGGGTTTGGGCCTCAGCCACGGTAAAGCCCCCGCTTATCTCGGCCTGGCCGTTCGGTATTTCGTCGCGAATGGTGGGATTCTCTATCAGCCTGCCGTCCAGGAATATGCCCAGATAATCCCCTATGTGATTCTTGGTCACGCTTTCCAGGAGATCCCGTCCACTCCGGTTGAAGGTCAGGCTCACGATCGGCTGGTTGGTAGTCTGGTCAAATTCCAGGGAAGCCCGGGACACGGACGAGCCGTCCAAGCCGGTCGGCTCGAACAGGGACATATAGCCGGGATTGGCGGATAACGGCGTGGTGGTGCCGGTCGCCGCCGGAGAAGAGACGAAAGCGGCCACGGCCGACGATGAGGCCAGGCGGAATTCCAGGGACGGCGTGGCGCCTATGGCCGCTTCGGCCTGCTTGGTGTCAGTGACGCCCGGAAGTTCCACGATTAGCTTGTAGGCGGTCTGTCCGGAAGAAAGGGCCGCGTTCTCCTCCGTCTGGACCAGGGGTTCGGATACGCCGAAAATATTTATTCTCTGTTCCACATCGTCGCGCAAAGCAGCCATGGAAGCGGCCGCATCGCCCGGCGGCAGCTTGGAGACGTCGGCGGAATAGACGAGATGGGAGCCGCCGGAAAGATCGAGGCCCAGCCTGAACGGGTGAAAGCCGGCCCAGCTTCCGGCCGCCTGCGAAGACCACACGAACCAGCCCGCAGCCAGGGCGGCGATTAGCAGATAGAAAGCCTTGGCCCGCTGTTTCAGCATAATCTAGCTATTATATGAATGAACAGATTTTGTGCAAGGCATGAATTAACAGCGCTTACACCCCCTGCCTGGAGACGATGGCTCCCAGAGTCTGAACGGCTATCCTGAGATCCAGGACGAAAGACCTGTTCTTGACGTAGTAGAGGTCGTAAGAAAGCTTGTCGCGGGTATCGCCTACGGCGGCCGCATGGTGCGGGTGGGCGCGGTGATGGATCTGGGCCCAGCCGGAAAGACCCGGCTTGATAAGGTGCCTGGCGTGATAATACGGTATCTCCTTCTCGTACACCTTGACCAGTGATGGCAGCTCCGGACGCGGCCCGATGAGCGACTGGTCGCCGGCAAGGACGCTCCAGAGCTGGGGCAATTCATCTATCCTGGTCAGGCGCAGAAAACGGCCCACCCGGGTCACGATAAGCTTGGACCTGCCGTCCCTGCCGTAGGCGCCGGCGTCATTGGCATTCATGCTCCTGAATTTGGCCACTTTTATGGGTTTGCCGCCGCGGCCCACCCTTTCCTGGATCACCAAAAGCGGCCCGCCGTCATCCAGCTTCACGGCCGCCCAGACAATGGGATATATGACCAGAGACACGATCCCGAGTACGGCGGCAACGGCGATATCCATAGCGCGTTTCAAGGCATCATAAACGCGCCGGCTGCCCAGGGCAGAGCCGGAATTTTCCACCAGCCAGCGCTCTCCCAAGAGAGACAAGGGCACCCGGCCGAAAACGGCTTCGTACAGAACGCCGGCATCTATGACTTGAACACCGGAGAATATAAGCGAATACAGCTGGGGCATGACATCCCGTACCGCCTCGTCCTCCAGATCGGCCACCACGATCGGCGCGCCGTTGCTGGCCACGGCTTTCTTCAAGGCCGAGGGCAATCCCTCCGGAACGGCGGCCGGATCCATGACCCGCCTGAAAACCAGGCCGTAACTGCCGTTGCCGTCTATCTCGCGGCGCAGATCGTCCATGTCTGATCCGGATCCTATCATCAGGGCCGGCTGTTTCCTGGCCGCCGACAAAACCGGCAGGACAGCCATCCTCCATACGAACATCGCGGCAGTGGAGACCAGCAGGAAAAAAGCCAGGCTGGTCTTGGGCGTTATGACGCTAGGCACGATGTAGAAATAAGCAATGCTGACGACGGCATTGGCCGTCTGGGCCGCCAGAATGAGACCGGGATAACGCGCCCTGGAAGACACGGCCGGCTTGCCGTAAAGGCCGGTTGCCAGGTTGACGACGACGAACAGGACGAAGAGCACGGCGAAGGATTGCACGTGTTCCAGAATGAGGGACTGGCCCGGAAAGACCGCGTATCTGACCGCCACCATGGCTATAAGGGACAAAATATAGGCCACTAGGTCGCCCGCCACCATAATGGCGGCGGCCTTGGAGTTCACGATCCTGGTCATGCGCCATACTCTACCATGGATTTTATACCTGTTCAAGGCATGTTGTTGCCTGTCATTCGTGCTAGCGTAGTGTCATGAAGATTCTGTATATAGTCACCAAATCCGATTGGGGCGGCGCGCAAAAACACGTTTACGACCTGGCCGTGGCCATGAAAGAGGCCGGCCATGAAGTTTGGGCCGCCGCCGGAGGCGGCGGCCCCCTCATAAACAAGCTGGAGCAGGCGGGTATATACGCTTTCTCCATGCCCTCATTGGGCCGCGATGTTTCCCTGCGAAACGACGCCGTCTCATTCATGGAAATGAGGCGCATCATCAGGGACAAAAACCCCGACATCCTTCACCTGCACAGCCCGAAAGCGGCCGGGCTTGGCGCCCTAGCCGGCCGGCTCTCCGGCGTTAAGAAGATAATCATGACCGTCCACGGCTGGACATGGAACGAAGAACGGCCGTTGCGGCATAAAGCCGCCATTGTTTTATTCTCATGGCTTACGGCCATGCTCTGCCACAAGATCGCGGTCATATCGGATCATGACATGGTCCAGGGGCTGCGCCTGCCTTTCCTCAAGCGCAAGCTAATCCTGATAAGGCCGGGCTTGAAGCCGGCCACCGTGATGTCGGTGGACGGCGCCAAACAATTCATGGCCAAGATCATAGGCATGGACTATGTCGAGTTCAACAGGCGGTTCGCCATTATGACCAGTGCCGAGTTGCACGCCAACAAAGGCCTCTCATATCTCATCGAGGCCATGCCGCAAGTCCTGTCTAGGCACCCCGAAGCAGTGTCGGTGATCATTGGCGACGGACAAGAAAAAGAGCGCCTGAGCGCCCTTATCAAGGAAAAACGCGTCGAGAGCGGCGTTTTCCTGGCTGGCTATGTGGCGGCCGCCGCCGAATACGCAAAAGCTTTCTCCCTTTTCGTCCTGCCGTCGGTCAAGGAAGGCCTGCCGTACGCTCTTCTGGAAGCCGGCGCCGCTTCCCTGCCCGCGGTAGCCACCACAGTGGGCGGCATACCGGAATTGGTCGACGACATGCGCTCCGGCATTTTGGTCCAGCCCGGGAAACCGTCGGAACTGGCGCACGCCATATCCTTCATGATCGAGCACTCGGAAGAACGCCGCCGCTATGGTGCCGCCCTGCACGATAAAGTCCTCAAGGATTTCTCCTTGAAGAGGATGGTGGAAGAGGTCAAGAAAGCGTATGAAACCTAGAACCCCGTTCACCTAGGACCGACAAATTCATTCTTGGCAACGGCGGCATGGGCAGGACGGGCAAAACGGCGCTGGGCCGCGACCAAGCCCAGGAGGACGGATTCGGTCATCAGATGGGTGCCTCCGTACGACATGAAAGGCAACGGCGTGCCGGTAACCGGCAGGAGATGCATGTTCATGCCTATGTTCACCGCTATGTGAGCCATGAAGAAAACCGCCACTCCCGCGCCGAAAAGGATCTCGAAGTTGGTGGCGCCCCTGGCGGCATTGAGAAGGACGCGCCAGACGATCACGCCGTAAAGGCCTATGAGAATGACCACCCCAACGAAGCCCCATTCCTCGGCGAAAGCGGCAAAGACGAAATCCGTCTGATATTCAGGCAGGAATTTCAGGCGGGACTGGGTACCATAGCCGAGGCCTTTGCCCAATATCTCGCCTGAGCCTATGGCTACCACGGATTGGTAGGCGTTGTAACCAGTAGAACGCAGATTCTCAGCCGGATAAAGAAAGTTCGTCAGCCTAGCCTTCTGGTAATCCTTGAAACCGAAATTCCACATGGCGGCCGCGGCCAAGGCCGACGCGGCGAGCACCAGGAAGAGGTGTTTCTTGGATATGCCCGAGACCATGATCATGCCAAGCCAGATAGCGGCTATGAGCAAAGCCGAGCCGAGATCCGGATGAACCAGGACGAGAATGAACAGCACGAAAGCGTAAACGCCCGAGACCGCAATGTGCCTGACATCGTGTATTTCCACGTGCCGCCTGGAGAAATACTTGGCCAATACCACGATCAGGGCCACCTTGGCCAGATCAGACGGCTGAAAAGACAGTGGCCCCAGAGACAGCCAGCTTTCCGCTCCATGCGATATCCTGCCGGCCACGAAAAGCATGCCCAGGAGAATGACGGAACCGGAAAACAGGACGGCCGATACGCTGGACAACCGCAGGAATCTGACGTCCGTACGGCTCAACACCGTGAAGGCCGCGGCCGACGCGGCAATCCATATGAGCTGGTGCAGGGCCGCCGTGTTCTCGCCGGTAAACGAATACATGGTGGCCAAGCCGGCCGCCAATATGGGCGCGACGGCGCCGATCAGCCACCAATCCATGCCATTCTCTCTCATGCGGCTATTGTGCCACAGGCAGGACCTCTATGGAAACCACCCTGCCGGCATGGCTCTCGGGCCAAGTGAACGGGGCCGTGACTGATCCGCCGGCGGGAATGTAATCCAGGATTGTCTTGGAGAAGTCGGCGACGTTGCCGTCCTTGTCGTACAAGACGGCATAAACGGTAATGCCGCGCATGGGTTCAGGACCGTTGTTCTTCAGGAAAACTGACAGGGACGAGCCGGACTGGCTATCGGAATATCGTTTGTCCGTAACGGAAAGGGCCGAGAGGGCATCGGGGGCGGCGAACCATTCCGGGGCGGCGGTGAATTGGAACATGGCCATAATTGGCGGATTCTTGCCCGCGTTGACAGCCGCTTGGAAAGCCAAGGTGTTCCTGCCCGGAGGCAGGGTGACGGACCCGTCGGCCTCCGCAACGGGTATGCCCTTGGCATCATACAGTATCATTTTGTAAGGCACGCCCTGGGCCTCTACGCCGGTATTGGGATTGATTATGTAAGCGGCCACGTTATACAGCCCCGGCGCGGTCTCGCTCATTCTGGTCCATGGCACTATCGGAGCCATGAACGCGCCGGGGCAAAGCCTCCGGCACGATCCGCCGCAATCCACGCCCGTCTCGTCACCGTCTTTGACTCCGTCGAAGCATGAGGGCGGCTTGTACATAGCCTTGAATATCGGTATGCCCGCCGCCAACGCAACCGCCCCGATGACGATCAGTCCGTACGCGAACCTCCTTTGTCTTGCCCATGACGCCATGCGTTATTGGTTAAACAAGGCTAATGCGGCTTTCTGCGCGGTCCCATTATGGCACACGGACAAAAAAACCCCTAATGGCATAGGGCCTTATCCGTCCAACATAGGATCCCCTGTTCTGGCGGCTAGCTACTTTCGCCCCGAAGGACTATCATCGCCGCTACCGCGTTTCACTGCCGTGTTCGGAATGGGAACGGGTGTTGCCACGGCGCCGAACCACCAGAACGCGGGATCCGATGCTCTCACATCTCAAACAAACGTATAAATGTATATGATCTTCACAAGCCTGATTCGTAGAGTTCCCGGCGGGATGGACGGATTAGTACTTCACGGCTCAACATCTTGCGATGCGTACACCTAAAGCCTATCAACGTGATCATCTCTCACGGGTCTCGTAATGATGCCTCATCTTGGGGCCGGCTTCGCGCTTATATGCTTTCAGCGCTTATCCGTTCCGGACATAGCTGCGGAGCGTTCCACCTGGCGGCAGAGCTCCCAGACCAGAGGTCCGTTCAACTCGGTCCTCTCGTACTAGAGTCAATTCCCCTCAAGCATCGACGCCTGCAGTAGATAGGAGACCAACCTGTCTCACGCTTCTTTTCGCATATCGCTATGCGGAATGGACTATATGATCATCTTTCCCTTCCGGATGAAGATGGATGACGTGTAGTCTCTACGGGCCCCCGCTCTTTTGATTGATAATCAAAAGAGCGGGGTTCCCTAGGTGTCACCGCGCTCCCCTCCCGGGGATGCGGGCTTCACCGATATAAGTCATCTGTGTCTGCAAAGATTTCTCCCTGCGACCGCCGTGAACAAGTCACATTGAATGGTGGGATCCATTCATTCAACCTCGGGATCCAGACTGTCCAGCGCACGAATCTCTTCATGGACTGAACGGTCTGAACCCAGCTCGCGTACCACTTTAATTGGCGAACAGCCAAACCTTTGGGAGCTTCTCCACCCCCAGGATGTGGTGAGCCGACATCGAGGTGCCGAACTCCGCCGTCGATATGAACTCTTAGGCGGAACTAGCCTGTTATCCCTAGAGTAGCTTTTGTCCGATAATCTTCCGCCGCATCTAATGCGAACGGTCGGTTCACTTGGCTCTGCTTTCGCATCTGCTCGACACGTACGTCTCGCAGTCAATCCAGCTTGTGCCCATACACTATCGGCACGGTTTCCATTCGCGCCTAGCTGAACTTAATAGGCTCCTCCGTTACTGTTTAGGAGGATAGCGCCCCACTAAAACTGTCCACCAGATACTGTCTCCCAGCGTTTATGCCGCTGAGGTTAGAACATACATTTTTAAAGATTGGTGTTTCATCGACGGATCCAGAGCACCCGAAAGCACCCCTTCAAATCCTCCCAACTACGCTACGCATCAAAAACGTATGGCCAATATCAAGTTACAGTAAAGCTTCTAGGGTCTTTTCGTCTAGCTGCAGGTAACCGGCATCTTCACCGGTATTGTATTTTCACCGAGCAAGTCATCGAGACAGTTCTCCAGTCATTGCACTATTCAACGCGTCGGAACTTACCCGACAAGGAATTGCGCTACCTTAGGATCGTTCATCTTCTTCTTTTGCCTAAATGTTCCTTTCACTTAGAGAAGTTTTTGTTAGCTTCATGTCGCCATGAAGATCGGACTATATCATCAGCCTTCAAATCGTCGGCATTCCAATTTGATTTGAAGCTGTCTTGCGTATAGCCTCTGAGGATTTTTCTGTTATTAATTCAGATAGATTGTATTTTCGTTTTCTACCTTTGCCTTCATTGAGGATTTCTCTCAATTCTAGGGCTTTTTTGAATCCAATCTCATTTAGATGCTCTTTATTTGCCATCAATCTGACAATTTCAGAGAAAATGAGAAAGTTTTTCTTTTTATTTCCCGAAAGAAAACCAAACCGGTTGAAAAATGGGATTATCTTTTCCTTTAAAGATTTGATGTCCGTTACCTCGAAGTAAACCACCCCATCGGATCTTTCTCGAAGCGTTCCGCATCCAAAGACTTTCTGAATGCGTTCGAGAATCAATCGATCTTTTTGGGAGATATTGAACGAGGCACGAACCTTCCATTTTCCTGCATAATCCCTTCTTTTCATCACTGAAACGTTGAAGCTTCCTTCACCGTCCGTGAATCCAGCAATATAATTGCCGATTCCAGGGTCTATGCCATTGAGCCAATCCTTATTCATGGCCCAATTTTAACAGAAATCTTTCCTGCTGATTGTCCGCACTTCCGAATTGTCACGTTTTCCGTTTGGAAAGTCGTACCGGAAGATGCTCGGAGTTTCCAGCATATAGCAAGATTTTTTAGCGTAACTACAACGATCAATCTATAGTTACGACCGACATTCACGAGGGCTTATAACAGTCAGCTTGATATAATCGCACCGCCGTTATTTGACCTTCTCGCATTGGTCAAGTGTCACCCCCTATACATCCTCTTTCGAGTTCGCAGGGAGCTGTGTTTTTGATAAACAGTTGCCAGAGATACTTTAGCTGCGGCCCCTCGAGTTAACGAAGGGCAAGCCTTATTCCGAAGTTACGGCTGCTTTTTTGCCGAGTTCCTTGATGACCTCTCACTCGTTCGCCTTGGTCTTCTCGACCAAACCACCTGTGTCGGTTTGCGGTACGGTTTGCACGAACATGAACTTAGAAGCTTTTCTTGGAAGCGCGCTCTCGCATTTTCGGCCTTGCGGCCTTATCCGCTCCGCTTGGATACCGCATCAAAGCGAGGCTCCGGATTTACCAGGAACCATCCTCACGGCCCGAATACAAATCCAATTATGTACACGCGATACAGCGCTTCGTCACTCCATCGATCTTCATGCAAGTCACGGAATATTAACCGTGCATCCATCGGGTGCGGCGTTCGCCATCCCCTTAGGACCGACTAACCCTTGGCTGATATACATTGCCAAGGAAACCTTGGTTTTTCGGCGTGCGGGTATCTCACCCGCATTGCGGTTACTTGTACCAACATTCTTACTTCCAAGCGCTCCAGGGCGGCTCACGCCTTCCCCTTCATCGCGAATGGAATACTCTCCTACCGCTTGTGAGCTTCATTGAGGAGCTGATTCGGATCCTCCCCGCGAGGACCAGCTTGCTTGACCCATGCATCTTAGTTCCATCGCAGACTTTTGAAATCTGGATTATTGATGACGGGGATACAAGATACGAATCAGCTGAAATTTGAGGAAATTGATTGGCTCCGGGAGCAAGGACTTGAACCTGCAACCCGCCAGTTAAATCTGGCTGCTCTACCATTGAGCTACCCCGGAAGCCGAAATCAGCGAGGGAGTGCCTAAACTATGGCGCACAGGCACCCCCTCGCATCGGGCGAAAGTTCCAAGCCGGGATGCAACCGGCGATCGGAGGAACAACAGGCCCGAATATGGTCGAGGTGCCGGGATTTGGACCCGATACTCCGCTCGAACCCATCGCTGGGACACGAGCAAAGACACCCCGATAAAAGAACAGATATTTTCCTCAATGAAGTTCACAAGCCCTCAGTTTCGGTACGACGTTTAAGCCCCGATTATCTGCGGCGCGAAATCTCTCGATGAGTGAGCTGTTACGCTTTCTTTGAATGATGGCTGCTTCTAAGCCTACATCCTCATTGTCGGAGAAATTTCACTACCTTAAGCGCACTGAACGTCGATTTAGGGACCTTAAATTGAGATCCGGGCTGTTTCCCTTTTGTCCAATGGAGCTTAGCCCCCATAGACTAACTGCCGCGTACTTGACTCTGCGTATTCGGAGTTTGATAGGTCTCGTGGCCTTTCGGCCTGTCGAGATCTTCCAGTGCTCTACCCCGCAGAGGTACACACGACGCAAACCCAAAAGTTCTTTCGGAGAGAACCAGCTATTACCAGATTCGATTAGCTTTTCACTCCTTACCACACGTCATCCGATAGTTTTGCACGGCTAACCGGTTCGGGCCTCCATCCCTCTTTCGAGGAACTTCACCCTGCGCGTGGCAAGCTCATCTGGCTTCGGGTCCTTAGCAAACAACAAGCGCCCTGTTCAGACTCGGTTTCCCTGTGGCTCCAGTCTCGCGACTTTAGCCGAGCTGCTTGCTAAAACTCGTTGGCTCATTCTTCAATAGGCACGCCATGACGGTCCGAAGACCGCTCTGACTCCTTGTAGGCATATGGTTTCAGATCTATTTCACCGCCCTTCCGGGCTGTTTTTCACCTTTCCCTCACGGTACTAGTTCGCTATCGGTCTTATGGAGTATTTAGTCTTGCCGGTTAGTTCCGGCGGGTTCCCCCGAGCTATTCGTGTCCCGGGGTACTTAAGAATAGAAACAAAGAAGATGAGATCATTTTCGGATACGGGGCTGTCACCCGCTGGGGCCGGCCTTTCCAGACCGTTCTCCTAACGACTCATTTTGTGACTTCTCTGACATAAATGTCACGTCTCTACCTTGCAACCCTCAACCTAAATCGCACAGCACGACTAAACGTGCGGTACGATTTAGGTTAAGTTTAGACTGACTTCGCGTTCGCTCGCCGCTACTGACGAAATTCCTGTTGGTTTATTTTCCTCTAGGTACTGAAATGTTTTACTTCCCTAGGTATGCACCGTGCGATAAATCGCATCGGTAATATGAGTTCATCATATTGCGTTTCCGCATTCGGACATCTTCGGATCAAAGGTTGCTCGGCACCTCCCCGAAGCGTATCGCCGCCACGCCGCGTCCTTCATCGCCTCCATTAAGCCAAGGCATCCACCATACGCCCTTGATTTCCCATTAGGAAATCTGTACACCGCTTGTGATTTATCCCGATTTGCATCGGGATTTCCGCTTGTTTAAGGCGGATTTTACCTACATTGCTTTCCCATCATGCCCGACCAAGGGCAAGAATGGGTCGCCTGACATGCTTTCGCACACCAGGCTCTACTTGATTTATCCCGATTCAACATCGGGATTTGAGGTATGAGATTTTCAAGCTTCAATCGTCCTGATCGCCATCTGGCGAAAGAAAAACCGCTCTACTGAGCGGCACCTTGTCACGCTCTATCGCTAGAGTGTGGCTATAGCCGCCTCGATATGCAGTTGATCCTTGTAATCATTCTGGGTAATGAACAGTATACTCACAGGGAAAAACATGTCAATAGACTGTTAAATAAGGGTGGATTTGGGGATATTTTGTGGATAGCGAACCACGGGAGATCTTACGAAACCGGCCAGCGCCAGCGGTTCCCTTTTTTATCGATCTGATCGAAACGTCGATCTGGTCGCTCGTGTGTTCTAATTTTTCCCTGCGGCCGTGCAACAGAGCCTTTGATCACGTCATGCAAATCAAAATCCGTAAATGAAAAATGTTGGAAGATAGATAACGGGCAGGACAAGATAGATAACGGGCAGGACAGTGCGCTGACTCCTCAATAGAAAAAACAGGCGGACTGATCCTGTCAATCGCCGCTCATGCACAAACTGAAAAGCCCCCGATGCGGGGGCTTCTCTGCTTGATCGATGGGATCGGGTGTTCAGATCTGACCTGCGACTAGTCCCAGAGATTCCGCGTGGTCTTCTCGATGAACTTCTGAGCCGTCTCCTTGCCACCGAGGCCGAAGGCCAGACCGATAGCCAAAGCGGCGCCAGCGAAGATGGCCGTGATGACCGTCTGGATCAAACCAGGCGCGACACCGAGATTGAAGAGGGCCGTGAGCAGAGCGAAGATCCAGATAGCCCAGCGGGTGATCTTGCCCAAGAGCTCTGCCGACTGCACCGATGCCGCCTTGGCGCTGGCGACGACGATCCTCTGCATCGCATTGGCGACGACGACCGCGACCATAAGGATAAGGACGGCGACGATGACCTGCGGCAGGTACGTCACGACCTGGCGGAGGAATTCATTGACCTGCGTCAAGCCGAGGACATCGAAAGATGCCATCAGGAAGACGACTATTATGAACCACTTGACCAGAGCGCCGACGAACAGGCCGGAATTGAGGTTGTATCCGCCGCGCTTGACGACCTCTTCGAGGCCGGCGCTTTTAAGGGCGGCATCGACTTTGAGCGCCTTGAAAAGGTGCTCGACGAGCTTCTCGACAAGAGCCGCTAGGACCCAGCCGATCGCGAAGATTATTAGAGCGATGACCAGGCCGGGAATGAAATTGGCCACCCCGAGCCAGACGCTCTGGAGCGATTGAGTAAAGACATCGCCCCAACTTTGAATGTACATCATGTTAAATTATAGCTGGTAATTATTCCGTTAATTGCCTAATTGTACCATTCATTGAGGCTCTATTCCCAGCCTATCCAGGAGAGTGACATGTGGATAATCCAGGATGTCCCGGACCAGCCGGTCATGGATGCCGTATCTGTACTCGAAATCCTGGGTTTCAAAGGCGGAATACGCTATCTCCTTGCCGATCTCGGCTTCTATGCCCTTTATTACTGACTCGATCTTGGCCAGATTCAGCTCATCTCCCACCACCAGAAGGTCGACGCGGGAGTCCCAGTTCTGGATGAAGACCCCAGAAGCGATGAAGAGCTTTATCCGGCCGGCATTGGTGAACCGCTTGGCGAGCGACTCGTCCGCCTGGAGGCTCGTTATCGTGAGGAGATTCTTGAGCGGATCCAGATACGGGAACTTCGTGTTCAGGACGTAGCCGATGCCGTGGATCTTCTTGGACGTGATCTTGTCGGCTTTGCCGGTCTGCATGACCTCCTTCGAGATCTGCCTCTTCTTTATGAGGATGTCGGCCTTCTCCAGAAGCCGCAGCTCGTGGTTCACGGCTCGCGGCAAGACCTGCGTGCGCGACGCTATCTCTTTCAGGAAGAACGGCGTCGAGGGGTTGAACAGGAAAAGGCGCAGTATCTTCACTTTGGCTTCAGACCCGAATAGAGCGATCAGTGTGTCCATGGCAGTGTCTTTCTCGATGATGATTGATATTTATAGCACGATATAGTAGCATACCGGCAAGGCCAAAGACAGAAGGCGCGCGACCGGCAGACGGCGGCATAAGACCTTCCGAGGACTCCGCTCCTATCGAGCTTGCATCGAGCTTGCGGCCTTAAAAAAGGTCGGCTTTTATAATCTACATATCAGCGCTTGATAACAAATGGCTAGAACAAAAGAACAGAAGAAAGAGATCATCGCCAAGCTGGACAAGATCATGTCCGGAGCCAAGTCGCTCGTCTTCGTGAATGTCCACGGCCTAAAGGTCGCCGACGCCACCGCTATGCGGCGCGAGCTCACGAAGAACAGCGTCGGCTTCTTCGTCGCCAAGAAGACCCTGACGGATCTGGCCCTCAAGTCCAAGAATTATGAAGGGGTGATGCCCGCCCTCGTCGGCGAATTCGGCATGGCCTACGGCACCGATCTGGTCGCGCCGGCCCGCGTCGTCTACGAGTTCCAGAAGAGATTCAAGGACCAGGTCGCCATCGTCGGCGGCGTCTTCGAGTCGCGCTACATGGACAAAGACGAGATGACTGCTATCGCCGCCATCCCGCCCATGGAGACCCTCTATGGCATGTTCGTGAACGTCATCAATTCGCCTATCCAGGGCCTGGTCATGGCACTGGATCAGATTAGCAAGAAGAAATCCTAAGCTTACCATCATGGAAAACAACACTGTTGAGATCCCCGCGAAGTTCAAGGCCCTCGTCGAAGGCATCGAGAAGATGTCCGTCCTGGACCTGAACGAGCTGGTCAAATTGCTCGAGAAGAAATTCGGCGTCTCGGCCCAGGCCGTCGCCGTCGCCGCGCCCGCCAACGGCGGAGCCGCTGCAGCCGAAGAGAAGAGCGCATTCGCCGTACACTTGGCCAATGCCGGCGCTCAGAAGATCGCTGTCATCAAGGTCGTCAAGGAAGCCCTGGGCCTCGGCCTCAAGGAAGCCAAGGACCTGGTCGACGCCGCTCCTTCCCTCCTCAAGGATGGCGTCAAGAAAGAAGACGCAGAGAAGATCAAGAAGGACATCGAAGCCGCAGGAGGCAAGGTCGAGCTCAAATAATCCGTCCGCTGCTCGAACGCAAAAGCGCCGGGATGACCGGCGCTTTCGTCATTGCGAGCTGATCATGATTGAGCCTGCTCGACATCGCTCACCATCGATCCGACCAGATCCAATATCTTCTGCCGGTCGGACTGGGTGATATCCTTGAGCTTCAGATGACCGACGCCGGACTTGAATGAAGCTCCCTGTTTTTCGGCCTGCTTGAGCTTCCCGGCCGCGGCCAGCTGGGCGATATGATCGATGCGCTGGAGCAGCTGATTCGCGTGAGGATCTGGCCCCGCGAGCGCCGCGACTAGCGATCTCACCGCTTCTATCCCTTCCTCGTCCGCAGGGATGTGGCCAGGATCGGGATCGACCGATCGATCGGCGGTCCCATCGCCATCCATGTCTATGGCTAGAGGCAATGTAGACGAGGCGAGCGTCTTGCCAGCTTGGTAGTCGAAATCGGTTGTCGCGACCACAAGAGGCGTCACAGGGAACATCGAATACTCTACCGAGTCGAGCGCTCCATCTTCATTCGCGCGCTCTATGTCCAAAGTGGCGAACCCTAGGTCTGTGCCGTTCATGACGACTGAGTAAGGATGGCCTGGATCCTCCGGCAATCTGATCGTCGACGCCCAACCATCCATCATCCCATCCGACGTCTCTTCATGGGCTTCGAATGAGCTGCCCGGTATGCCTGTCTCGTAAGCCGCTGCGATCGAGCTGTTGCCATCTAGTGCCGCCGGTTTCGAGATGAATCCCGTGTGCCGACCCATATCATCGTATACATGAAGCTCGACCGGCGAATGCGTCTTCACCACCAGATATTCTGGCGACGGTAGAACGGACGGCCCGGTTATGGACACGCCAGGAAGCCCGGAAAGATCGGCCCTGACCTTGTCGCCGGAAGAAGAAGGCGCGCTCAAGATCCGAGCGATGACGCCCTGGGTCGTCGAGGCACCGAGCATGCTCACATGATCCACATACCTCCCCTCCTGGCCGGAGACGGCGCTGAGGTCTATCGAGATGCCCTGGCCGGCATCGTGGCTGGCGCTCGCAGAGACCACTACTCCATCGCCGCCGAGCGTCTTCTTGGTCTCGTATTTGACGGCTGGCGCGCACCAGGGCCTGAACAGCTTGATGCTGCATGAGAGGCCTTGGAAGTACTGGACGGCTTTGGTGGTCGGCTGATCCCAACCGACAACAGCCCAGCGCGATATCGAGGCCGGCCAGACGAAAGCGTCTAAGGCCGCATGGAGAGCGTTGGCGGCGTTCAAGAGAAGGCTGTTCCCTTTCGTGGGCCGATCGACTTCTGAATATGACGGTTGAGCGCGAGTACCGGCAGAATCGGCGATGAAGCCGCTCTGATCGGCGGCATCCGCGATCTTCGCCGGATATGCTTCATTCCCGAGCCCCTCTATGCTCGTCGAAGCGAATGCGATGCTCGGCGATACGGCTTGGGCGAAATATGCGGCCGACGGCAGCAGCGAATATGCGCTGGCCATGTTCTGGGACAGGTCCCTGGCCGCCTTCTGGCTCATGAGGAGCCCTCCGAGTATCGCCTGGGAATCGCCATGGAGCAGAGCAGCGATAGCTTGCGGCGTACCGAGATATGGCACAGCAACAGATACGACAGTATCGATGAGGCTGGATCGGCCGGCGTCATCGAGCGCTTTGACGAGAGCTTTAGCGACCAGGCCGCCGTTAGAGTGCGCGACGATGCTCACCTTGCCGGTCTTAGACGCGGCAGCCATCTGCTCGACTATGCCGATCAGGCTCTCGGTCGTGGTCGCCTTCTTTTCGGGACCGGAAACGATGTCGGCTATGGGACGGCGCCAGTCGTATCCGAATGGCCGCCACTCATTTATGATCCCGCGCTCTACAAGGCTTCCGAGGCTCGCCATGAATCCGCCGTAGATATCCTTTAGGCCATATGCGCTGCCTAGAGGATCGCCAGAATAGATAGCCGGATCCGCGCTCGATCCGTCGGCATTCATGCGGAGCGAGGCGAGCGAGAGGTCGGTCGCGGGCTCCCACATCTTCATGGTCGCGGTGGCTACGCCGAATGCAGACTGGTCTTTATATAGCCGAGAGCCTTCTATGCCGGGAATGAAGAGCACGTTCGAGCAGCACACGGGCTTGGGAGGATCGAAAGCCAGCGGCGGTTCGGCCGCGAGCCAAGGCGAATAAGCGACGCTCCCGATCACGCGATTCTGGCCAGTGAGAGCCGGGCCGCTTGGGTCGCCCCACCAGACATTCTCGGCATGAACCGTGCTGCCGCCGGAATTCTGGATGCCGATGCCATTCCTGGCGATGATGGAATCATGGATATCTATGTAGGAGCTCATCTTCGATGGCAAGGCTATGACTCCGGCATACTGGTTGTCCTCGATTCTGCTGTCGCGGATGGCGACGCGGCTCTGGGAAACGTATATGGCCGTGCCTGTCGAGCGGATGAATGTGGAGCTGGATATATCGGCTGTCGAGCTGTATAGCTGGAGATCGATCCCTTGGGTGGACATGTCGGCATATGATATGCGCACATTTCCTTGAAGGGCATATATGTGCCCGAGGCGGCCGATCACTGCCCTATCATCGGGCTGGCCGTCGATATATAGGTTTGCGCCTGGATCGAGGATGATGCTCGCATTGGGATCGGAATCATCGGGCTCGACCACTGCGCCGGGGCCGATGTTCAAGGTCTCGTTGGCGGGGATGAACACGTCAGCGGTGAGCTTGTAGGGGCTGTTTTCCTTGGTCCAGGACTGGCTGGAAATACGGCCGCCGATCTTCGTCTCGGCATTGGCCATGGGCACGAATCGCAAGCCGGCCGCGAATCCGGAAAGCCCGGGCAGCAGGAATCCGGCTATGGTGATAGCTAAGAATATCAACGATCTTTTGAGAGTCCTCATCATGTTGGCTGAAGTTAAGCTTGTAATGCATGAAGCCTAACAAACCAAAATGAAGGACCCATGAAGGAGGGCTAAAGGATGGATAAAAAACCGTTGAAGAATAGATAAAGCCGGCCGCGATCACCTTACTTCTCCACTGAAGCCGAAGGCGAAGCGGCGCCCATGCCGTAGCGGCCGACGAAATACAGGACCGCGAAGCTAACGCAGAGGATGCAGATGAAGCCGATGAAGAACCTGTAGAAATTCCGGTCGAACGGGTTGGTCATGGCGATGCTATTTCCCTTTATTGAGGAGCGCCCTGGTAGAAGGGCCGACTACGCCAACAGGATCCAATCCGTTAGCTCGCTGATATGCCTTAACAGCCGACTTCGTCACCGGACCGAAGTAGCCCGACAAAGGCCCGTTGAAAAACCCGTCAGCTGAGAGCCTCTTCTGCAGAGCGAGGACATCGGGATCAGATCTTCCTTGAGCGGTCATGCCCATGTAGAGATATCTGGTGAAGCTGACGAAAGCATCTTCGGCTGATGCGACGGCAGATGAGCCGGCTATAGCAGATGCCCCGGAAGAGACATCCGTCGGGTTGCCGACCGAAAGAGCCAATGCTTTCTGATTGCCAGCCTGATCGGCTGCAGAGATAGAGATCTTCAGAGAGATAGATTCATTCCCGGTCAGGGTATATACGGATGTATACGGACCGCTGCCGGAACCGTAGACAGCCGTAGCGCTGCCCGCAAAAGATACGGTTGGATGGCTCACCGGCTGATTGAAATTGAAGCTGACAGAAACGGCCGCCCCTCTGCTTGTGAATCCGCCTCCGACATTATTCGACGATATCGTCATAGAAGTGAGCGCGAGCGGAACCGAAGAGGCTGCAGGCGCAGGAGCCGTGCCGCCTGTGTCGGATGGAGTCACATAGGCATATAGATTGCCACAGCCGCCTCCAACCTGACAGATGGAGATATTAGCTCCGCCGAAAGCCACCCCTATGACATCCGCATTTGACCCATTCACATTGACGGTCACAGATGACGGATTGGAATTAGTCGAAACATAATATGTCGGAGAGGAGACGGCTGGTATCGAAGAGAGACCGACGGTAACCTTCTGACCCGACGACAATGTGACGTTCGACTGTGTGAATACCACCGTAGAAGACGATGTGTCTATCGTACCAGAACTGGAGGGATTAACTGTCACATTGACATTGCTGCATGACGTCGAATTGTTGCCAGCCGAGCAAACACCGAGCACTGAGGTGCCCGAAGCCCGACCGGTGATCGACAGCGTTGAGCCGGTTATGCTTGTCGAGACTATCCCGGAATTGGAATTAGACGACACATAGTATGCTCCTGGACCTGACATATTGACCGTGGCAGTCTGACCGACGGTAGTCGAAACAGAAGTGCGATCAAAAGATATGGCGCTCTGCATAGGCTGGGTCGTAGGACTAGCCTGGGATTGCGAGACGTTCACGGTCAGTGTGGCACAGCCGGAATTCGAGGCGCATATATTCAAGGTCGCCCCACCGCCAGATAAGCCGTTGATCACGATCTGGTTGCCTGAAACGGTCGCCGATACCGCTGAAGGGTTGCTGTTGCTAGATACTGATAAAGCGCCGATATTGGTATTGCTGCCGGTCACAGAAACCGCAGTGCCCTGCCCCGCTTGGATAGAGACCGACGATTGGCTGAGAGAGATGTAGGCAGCAGGAGCGGCTGTAGAATAGCTTGGCCATTGCGCTATCTGCGATTGGGCACCGTCTACGAGCACATAAGTAGATGCGCCCGAAGCTACCGGATAGACTGTCGGACTTAGGGTCACATTTAGATATCCGCTCTGATTGGTCTGGCCAAGATTGGCCGTGCCCATGGAGCCTGTCGATGGATAATAGAGCATCACAGCAGCGTTAGGATCAGCCCCGAAAACTGTTACCTGGATCTGTGTGCCTGAATTCACAGCAGTGACCGTGTATGAAGGCACGAGCGCGGCCTGCACATGAGTGCATGGATTTACCGCTACCATAGCTGCCACACCTACGACCACAGCGGCTATTAAACGAAAAGATGTATGCTTTGACATAAAACTATTATAGCCCCCGGCACAAAGGTGTGGAAGCGAGCTTACGCACACCCCCTCAGACTCGCGACCATTAACCAATCACGAAAAAACCGCCTTTCGGCGGCTTTTTCTGCAACATTGTGACCCGTTGCTAGGAGAGTGTCAGGACTAGATCGAAGGTGTCCTCCATGCAGTCTGGTTCTTCATGAAGTTGAGGAACAGAGCT
>JAGWWT010000053.1 GCA_018970245.1 Patescibacteria group bacterium | reverse complement strand
AAGACCGACAAGGCTGCAGCCACCGAAGATATAAAGGAGCTTTTGGCGCGATTGCAGGCTATCGGCGGCATGCTCGCGCCCATCCTGCCAGAGACCGGCGCGAAGATCGTCGACCTTGTAGAGAATAACCAGATGCCCGAGTCGCCCCTATTCATGCGCAAATAGGATCCTAGCCATCTAGCTGACGAGGATCAAAGCCTTCTTCTGCGAAGGATCCTATCCTCTGATACCCAGATCCTTCTAAGCTCGCCAGCCAGATAGAATGAGCCTGTCACTAAGACGAGGTCTTTCGAGCTGGCCTTTTTAAGAGCGCTGCCTAAGGCTCGATTGGGATCAAGGTATGTTTCGATGGAAGCTTTGGGTTTCAAGAATGGACGCGATGCTTTGATCAGTTCGGCGGGATGCGAGCATCGCCGCTCTTTGACTTGGAAGCGTGTGAAGTAGGCGTGATCTGTAAAGGGGATGATCTCTCTAAGGATCGCGCGCTTGTCTTTATTGGCGCTTATAGCGATTACCAGGTGCGATCGCTTGAACCGCATCTTCCTCAGATTCTCGGCTGTGCTCCGCATTTTGATCCGATTATGGGCTCCGTCGAGGATGACTGTCGGCGAATCCTGCATCTTTTCGAAGCGACAGGGCAGACGGTGGGTTTTGGCGCCCTTGGCTATCTGGCGCTCTGATACACCAAGCGTCTTTGCTATCGTCGACGCCAAGATAAAGTTCGTCTCCATGTAGTCGTCAGTTTTGGGAAGGATCGTCCAGTTCGCGCCAGTTTTTCGGCATTCTGATTTGAAGATCTCCAACAGATTCTTCCGCTTCTCGGACGTAAAAAAATGGGACCCCTTCTTGATGATGCCGGCTTTTTCGAAAGCTATATTTTTCAGATTCTTCCCGAATATGTCCGTATGGTCATAATCGATATTGGTGATCGCGGTGATCAGGGGATCTTCTATGACATTCGTCGCATCGAAACGTCCGCCGCATCCGGCCTCAAGGACGATGATGTCGCATTTTCGCCTGCGGAAATAGATGAAGCCGATGGCCAGCAAGGCTTCGAAATATGATGGGCGGCCGAATCTGCAGGATTTGTCAGCATGATCGATGTACGGTTTCAGATACTCCACGATCTCTGCGAATTCATCAGGCGGGATGAATCTATTGCCGACCCGTATCTTTTCGATATAGGTGGTCACGAATGGCGACGTGAAGCTTCCGACATTCCGGCCGGAAGCATAGAGCATCTCATGGACTAGATTCGTGACAGTCCCTTTGCCAGCAGTACCGGTGATGTGGATGAACTTCATCCCGCGGTGCGGATCGCCGATCAGTTCGAGGAAAAACCTCATCCTTTTCAGGTATCTTTCCGGGTGTCGCCTATCATTCATGTAATCTGATCGCCCTGCTATATTGTTCAGGCTTTCCAGATAAGCTATTGCTTCTCTATAATTTTTGAATTGCTTCATGTGATCTAGCCACGGATTTAGACGGATAAAATAAAACCGCATAGCGCGGCTTCATGCTTCAAAGAACGACAAAGCCGGCCCTAATAGGATCTAGGGATCAGATCTGGAAAGCTCGACCACGTCTCTAAGTGAGAGTTATTGATCATGACAGTTAATGTATAATCAGTATACGCGAACATACGATATTTTCAATGAAGCCCAAATACATCGACATCCACGGTCATGTGAACTTCGCGGCATACGATGCCGACAGGGAAGAGGTAATAAAGCGAGCTCAAGAAGCTGGCGTGGCGATGATCACTGTCGGCACTCAGCTGGACACCTCCAGAGCCGCTCTGGAATTGGCGCGCGCGCATGAGGGGATGTATGCCGCCGTCGGTCTCCACCCGATACACACAGGCAAGTCGCACCACGATGTCCAGGAATTGGGAGAAGGGGGTAAAGAGTTCACATCGAGGGGAGAGGCCGCAGATCTCGATGCCTACAAGCCGCTGGCTATGGACCCGA
Source organism: Patescibacteria group bacterium (assembly GCA_018970245.1). Taxonomy (GTDB): domain Bacteria; phylum Patescibacteriota; class Minisyncoccia; order Phycocordibacterales; family PALSA-1337; genus C7867-002. The sequence goes on along the minus strand of JAGWWT010000053.1, from coordinate 3,497 downwards.
AGACAGTCGCCATAGGCGAGTGCGGCCTCGATTATTACCGGCTAGACCCGGGATCAGCCTCCAGGCAGGTCGCAGAATTCGAAAAGATGATCGACTTGGCTAATGATGTGGATAAACCGTTGATGCTCCACATCAGAAATGGATCGGGCAGGTCCGCTTATAAGGACGCGTTCGAGATCATAAGGTCTCGCGCTAAAGTCAGAGGGAACCTGCATTTCTTCGCCGGCTCGATCGAGGAGGCGCAGCCTTATCTAGACCTCGGCTTCACTTTTTCATTCACTGGCGTCGTCACTTTCACGCATGATTATGATGAGATCGTCGGATATCTGCCGGTCGACCGGATAATGTCAGAGACGGACTGTCCGTTCGTCTCGCCCGCGCCATTCAGGGGCAAGAGGAACGAGCCCAGGAATGTCATCGAAACGGTCAAAGCCCTAGCCAAGTTGAAAGGCGTCTCCGAAGGCGACATGGCAGAGAATATATCGCGAACATCCGCATCCATGTTCAGGATCTAGAGCCTTAGGGCCATTTTCATGCCGAATTTATCGTTTTTTCACGCCATTTTCACGGGTTTTTCATACCGGTTTGGTAGAGTGGAGCGAGCCTCGGCCGCCGTTTGCAATGCAGAGCGATCCGTGGTAGTCTCGTGTTACATTACCAAGTAATCGCAGTAAGCCTCCGACCTTCGGGCGCCCGAAGCGAGGAGTCCCGCCAAGATCGAAAAAGCGGGCCGCTGACTGCAAAAAACTATGAATGATCAACACGACCGCCAGGCGGTCTACGAGATAGGGTATCTATTGATCGGCTCCATCCCTGAAGAGCAGGTCCCGGCCGAGGCTGACAGATTACGGAAGATGGTGGCTGATTCCAGCTCGTCCATCCTAGCGGAGGAAGCGCCGCATCAGCAAGCGCTAGCTTATACGATGCAGCGCAAGACCGTCTCTGGATCGTATGAGAGATATGATCGCGCTTATTTCGGATGGATCAAGTTCGAAGCCGAACCTTCCAAGGTCGAGGCGCTAAAAAAGGCCATCGAGGCCGCGCCTTCCGTCTTGCGGATGCTCCTCATCTCTACGACCCGCGAGAATACCTATCTGGGGAAGAGGGCCCAAGCCATCGCCGCTTCGTCAGGAGCGCGCCGTTCGCCGTCTGAAGGGGCTGCCGGGGATGAGAAGAAAGAGCCGGCCGCGCCAGCTACGATAGAGGAGATGGACAAGAGCATAGAGGAGCTTATAAAATAACCTCACCAATATGTATCTTAACAGAGCAATGATCATAGGGAATCTGACCAGAGACCCTGAATTGAAAGCTTTGCCGTCGGGTGTGAAAGTCGCGAGCTTGAGCTTGGCGACGAACCGCGTCTTCAAGGACAAAGACGGCAATAAGCAAGAGGCAGTCGACTTCCACAATGTCTCGGCTTTCGGAAAGCTCGGCGAGCTCGCAGCCCAATATCTGAAGAAGGGCCAGCAGGCGCTCGTCGAAGGCCGGCTCCAGACCCGTTCGTGGGATGGTCCTGACGGCCAGAAGCGCTATCGCACGGAGATCATAGCCTCCAACATCCAGTTCGGCTTCAAGTCCAACTCGTCCGGCAATGCCGCAGCTTCCGAAGCGAGCGCCGGCGCCCAGCCTGAAGCTGGGAACAGCGGAGAGAAGATCGATTATCCGACAGAGGAGATAAATCCTGACGACATACCATTCTAAATCCCATGAAAAAACAGTGCTATTTCAGCCAGCATAACATCAAGTACATCGACTACAAGGACACCGATATCCTCAAGCGTTTCTTGAACCCGCACGGACGCCTTCTTTCCAGGAAGCGCACCGGCATAACCGCCAAGTATCAGCGCCAGCTGGCCACGGCCGTCAAGCGGGCGAGGTTCATGGGACTCCTGCCGTATGTCGCTAGGTAAGTCGAAAGTCGGAAAGTCGAAAGTCTGAAAGTCGAAAGCCTGAAAGTCGGTAAGTCGAAAGACAAAAGCCCGTGAAGCTGATGCTCGCTTCATGGGCTTTAAGCTTTGCAGGCTTCGGGCTTTGGATTCCGTTGCGCTACTTGTTCACACGCTCGCGGTACTCGCCGGTCTGCGTGTTGATGCGGATGACGTCGCCCTCATTAACGAAAAGGGGAGCGTTTATCGTGGCGCCGGTCTCGAGGGTGACGACTTTATTGCCGCCTGTGGCCGTATCGCCCTTGATCGAAGGAGGAGCTTCGGTGACTTTCAAGTCGACGGTTATCGGCATCTTGAAGCCCATCGGCTGCTCGCGGAAGAGGAGCTGCTCGACGACGGTGTTCGGTTTCAGGAACTTGGCCTGGTCGCCGGCCTGATCAGCCGTGACCTTGAATCGCTTGGACGGATCGCTCACGTCGCAGAACCACCACTCGCCGCGGTTGTTATACAGGTATTTGACCTCGCGCGAATCGATCTCGGCCTCCTCTACCTTCTCTGACTGATGGAAAGAATATTCGGTGACCTTGCCTGTCATCAGATTCTTGAGCTTGGTGGCGTTCACCGGTTTGCGCTGCTGTTTGCGGAAGACATGCGATGTGATGACCTCGTATGGCTGGCCATCCATGACGATGAACTTGCCTTCGGTCGCTTCGTTGTATTCGAGGATGGACATGATTAAGTCGAAAAGTTAAAAGCCTATAAAGTCGAAAGCCTATAAAGCTGATAAATAAAAATGCAAAGGTGATTTGCAGGTGAGGGCATTCTACAAGGTATTTATGGAAAAAGCAAAACCCCGCCGAAGCGGGGCTTTGCAGGATGCGACCACATGAATGGTTCTCCTCCTTGCCAGTTGTAATGCAAGTATACTCACTTCGGGCCAAAAGTCAAGACAACAGATTGCCACTTTGCCCTGTGGACTCTACGGGAATCGAACCCGCCCACCCCTACTGGCAAGGAGGAGTGCCACACCATGTGGAGAGCCCACAGGTGAAAGCGGCCATCTGCTCCAGACGGCTCGCTTTCGGGATATATCTTTACTGTTCGCTCAGCTTGGCTCGGATCTTGCCGAGGATCTCGTCGCGCACTTTCGGATTGTCCTTGAGGAATTGCCTGGTGGCATCATAGCCGCGGCCGAGCTTGAGGTCGCCGTATGCGTATGAGGCGCCAGAATGGTCCAGGATCTCGTACTTCTCGCCCAGGGCGATGATCTCTCCTTCCTGCGAGATGCCTTCGTTGTACATCAAGTCGAACTCAGTCTGCTTGAAAGGCGCGGCCACCTTGTTCTTCACCACCTTCACACGGCAGCGTCCGCCCATGATCTCTTCGCCTTTCTTGATCTGGGCGATTCGGCGGATATCGAGCCGGACGGAAGCATAGAACTTCAAGGCCTTGCCGCCGGGCGTCGTCTCTGGATTGCCGAACATCACGCCGATCTGCATGCGGATCTGGTTTATGAATATGACGATAGTCTTCGACTTGGCCACATTGGCGGTGATCTTCCTCAGGGCCTGCGACATGAGGCGCGCCTGGGTGCCGACGTGGTGGGCGCCC
>JAGWWT010000099.1 GCA_018970245.1 Patescibacteria group bacterium | reverse complement strand
AACAGCAGCGGCAACGGCACGCAGGCGATGTATCAAATCTGCTTCGCTTACGGGAAATAGCGCGGTACAATAGTTTGTGCGCGGCGGCGTGGAGAACACGCTATCCGAAGTAAGGTTGTCTGCCTGTCGAAAGACCAACGCGCCACTTCGGTCCAGCTTATGCGACAGACACATATGTCGGTATCCAATCCGGCCCGCGCACAATTCAGGAGGGATGAGGATGAGAGACGGCTGGGACGACTAATGATGCTCACCCGCATCCAGCACATCGCCGTCATCGCGCTCTGCGTGGTGGCGGCTTGCTGTTTGGTGCTGATTACGCGCCATGCTCTTCCGCTGCTGGATAGCTGGAACGGCGCAAGCACGCTGAAGAAGGCGAATGATACGCTGGACGCCATCAATGCCCCCTGCACGGGCTTCCACGGCTCCGAGACCTGCGGCGTGCTGGCACAGGCGGCGCAGACTGAGAAAAACGTCGGTATCCTTGCGGGTCAGTCCGCGCTTCAGGTGAAGCAGAGCGCCAAGCTGGTCGATTCGGCCACGGTAGCCGTCTCCAGCGCCGCACAGGACGTGCATGGGATGAGTGTCGCAGTAGCAGGGACCGCCTCAGAAGCTACCGGGACCTTGCATGAGGCTACGGAGAGTATAGCAGCCTTCCAGCCGCTTGCCGCAAGCCTGACGCGCACCACGGACGCCAGCACGCGGGCGGTGCAGGATTTCGACGACTTAGTGAAGAATCCCATGTGGGAACAGATGGGCCAGAATGTGGTTGGGATGACCCATAGTGGCGATCTTATCTTGGCTGATGGCAGCCGGGTGAGCAAGAAATTTGCGGATGACTATACCCGCAAGCAGACCCCTTGGATGAGGATCTGGAGGATTGCCGGGGACACCTACGACCTAGCGGCTTTTGGAGCCAGGCACACTCCTTAGTCCAAATTTTGGACTCCGTACCCTTGACACGATACCCAAAACTGCGTAGAGTGCAGTCCATGAAGAGCGTGGGCTTGGCTGCGGTCGAGAAAGAACTTGAGTTGAGGGTTGAAGGGGAGACTCAGGTGAAACTTGCTCAGAGTCTAGGAATCAGCCCGCAATATCT
>JAGWWT010000052.1 GCA_018970245.1 Patescibacteria group bacterium | reverse complement strand
TCCTCAAGATCCTCAGGGATTAGCTCATTTGCAGAAGATCCATGTCCTGTACCATGAAAGCCATTTTTGCTAGAATCGCTTCATGGTAACTGTCAAAGAACTCGAGCATTTGGCGGCTCTGGCGCGCATAAAGCTGGCCGAGGAAGAGAAAGCGCCTCTCGCCAAGGAATTCGATTCCATCCTCGGCTATGTCGATCAGCTCAAAAAAGCCGACGTCAAGCTCGACGCCGAAGGCCGCGTCGGAGCGGTCAAGAACGCCATGCGGCTCGATGCTGTAGAACCGATCTCGTCTGAAGACCGCGAGCGGCTTCTTGCCGAGGCCCGGGACAGAGAAGGCGATTTCGTCGCCGTGAAGAAGATCATCGCGCAGGACTAGATAAGATCAAGCCCATGAAGATAGACCTCAAAAGCCTGACGATCGCCGAAGCCGCTGGACACCTGAAGAAGGGCGATTTCAGCGCAGTCGACTTGACCAAGGCCTACCTCGATGAAGCCGCCAGGAAGAACAAGGATGTGAACGCCTATCTGGAGCTCTTCGATGACGCTATCGATGCAGCAAAAGCTGCCGACAAGCAGATAAAGGAGGGCAAGGCAGGCATTCTTGCCGGCATCCCGTGCGCTATCAAGGACAACATACTCATCAAAGGCCATATCGCGAGCGCGGCATCCAAGATCCTCGAAGGCTATCGCGCGTCTTATGATGCCACGGTCATTTCCAAGCTGCGCGGCGCGGGCGCAGTCTTCCTCGGCCGCGCCAACATGGATGAGTTCGCCATGGGCGGATCTACGGAGAACTCGGCCTTCGGCCTGACGAAGAACCCTTACGACCTTTCGCGCGTCGCCGGCGGCTCCTCTGGAGGCTCGGCGGCGGCCGTGGCCATGGATGGAGCGCTCTTCGCGCTCGGCACGGACACCGGCGGATCGATCCGCCAGCCAGCCAGCTTCTGCGGGGTGGTCGGATTGAAGCCGACTTATGGAGCGGTCTCCCGCTATGGCGCCATCGCTATGGGGTCTTCTCTCGATCAGATCGGCCCGATCACGAAGACCGTCTCCGATGCAGAGATCGTCTTCAGGGCCATCCGCGGCAAAGACGCTCGTGACGGCACGACTATAGGCGACGCCACGTACAAGAAGCCGGCCTCGGGCAAGGTCATCGGGATCCCAAGGCATTTCCTGGGCGGCGAGGGGATAGACAGCTCGGTCATGGAGTCATTCGAGGCCGCTCTTGCTTCATTCAAGGATAAAGGATATGAGATACGCGAGATAACTTTGCCGAACATCGGATACGCGCTGCCTGTCTATTATGTGCTCATGCCTGCCGAGGTCTCTTCCAACATGGCGAGATACGACGGAGTCAGGTTCGGCCTTCACGCGGATGGGCGCGACGGCATAGACGACTATTTCGAGACGCGGGGCGCCGGCTTCGGCAAGGAAGTGAAAAGGCGCATCCTTCTCGGGACATATGTGCTTTCATCCGGCTACTATGATGCATATTACAATCGGGCCAATGCCGTGCGCCGCATGATCACCGAGGATTTCCTGAAAGCCTTCGATCGGGACAGGGGCGGCGTCGATCTCATCGCCACTCCGACAGCACCCTCGCCCGCATTCAAGATCGGCGAGAAGGCCAGCGATCCGATGGCCATGTACCTAGAAGACATCTTCACCGTGACCGCCAATCTGACTGGCCTTCCGGCCATATCGGTGCCGTGCGGCACGGCCATGAAGGATGGGAAGGCTCTGCCTATAGGCCTCCAGCTCACTGCTCGGCACGGCGACGAGGCGGCCCTATTCTCGGCAGGGAAGGCGTTACTGGGCGAGTGACGGATTCCTACGGAAAGATGATCAGCTAAATAGAATGAGAGATCTACGGCGCCACATCCTTCCATTTTCAGCTATAATATAAGCCATGCCCGACACATCTCCATATCTCCTAGAGCTCGGCCGCTGGGCCGTGGCGCTTTGGCATTGGTTCGTGCCTTGGTCGAACAGCGTCTTCGGCCTGCTCATAGGCATCTCGTTCCCGGTATCGCTCTTCTTCCTGATCGGCATCATCTATACGGTCGAAGGCCTGAAGCGCATCCGCGACAAGGAGGCCAAGATCCACGATCTCAAGGTCGAGCCGGCCTATGAGACAGTGGATGCAGGCGAAGCGGTCATGGCTCACCGATGGGAGAGCGCCATGAAGCATATCGGGTCCGCCAACATGAACGACTGGAAGCAAGCCATCATCGAAGCCGACATCCTTCTGGACAATCTCCTTACGACCATGGGCTACCGCGGCGAGTCGGTCGGCGAGAAGCTCCAGCGCGTAGAATCAGGCGACATGAAGTCCCTGCAGGACGCTTGGGAAGCGCACAAGGTCAGGAACCAGATCGCCCACGAGCCTGGCTTCCAGCTCGACCACCACACGGCCAACCAGACCATCCACCATTACCGCCGCGTCTTCGAAGAATTCAGATATATATGACCGCATGACCGACCAAATAGACACATCCCATGATGCCATGACAGGAACGATCGCCGCGTCCGGGGTCTTGCCGCGCGCGAGTAGCGGGTCTTTCGTCAATCATTTCGCCATGGTCACCCAATTCCTGACCTGGCCTATCCTTTTTCCGCTCTTCCACATCCTATTCAGCTTGAGCATCCGCGGCCGAGAGAATTTCCGGGCGGTCAGAGGGTCTTTCATAGTCGTCTCCAATCACGTAGCCTTCTACGACAGCTTCCTTTTCCGCATGATCCTGGGCGCATGGACGCCGCATCTGCCGCTCCGATTCATGGCGGTCTCGAAGTTCAGATGGCGCTGGCTCAACTTCCTGTCCAGGATGGGGGTCATCAAGTTCATATACTCGCTCTTCGGGGTCTTCACCGTGGTCCCTGGTCGGGGGATAGGCAAGAATCTAGAAGAGGCTCGCAAGATCATCGCCGACGGCGGGAATGTAGCTATCTTCGCCGAGGGCGGCATATATACCGGCCCTGAAAACGCGCGCTGCCGCCCGGGTATGTGCGGCGTAGGGCCTTTCAAGAAGGGCGCAGCCGTGCTCCAGAAGGAAACAGGCGTCTCCGTCGTGCCGGTCTCATTCCGCGTCTTTCCTAGCTTCTTCCGGCGACGCATCGTCGTCAACGTCGGCGGCCCGATGAATCTCCTGCCCGGACGGTCGGTCGAAGAGATCACCCGATCTTTCCATTCGGCAGTCGAGGGCCTGTATGCTAGGACTTAGCGGCCTATATGGTAGAGTGTGTTGATGCCGCCAGAACCTAAAGCTAAAAATCTGAATAAAGACAACATCTACGCCGGATTCAAGGTCCTTCTGCGCTATCTCGGACAGTACCGAAAGGAGATAGCTCTGCTCTCGGTCATGGGCGTCGTATCAGCTGTGGGGAATGGCACGGTCCCGTATATAGCTGGCCGCTTCTTTGACGCCATCACGAAGACCGAGACGGTAGATGTCCTCGGCATCGCGCTGCCCCTATTCGCGGCCATCCTCATCCTGTGGGCGGTCGTGCAGTGCGTGACGTATATCATAGATTGGCAGTCGAATACGCGGAGCGAATACCTGTCTAATATGATATGGATGGACTACCTTTCGAAGGGCTATTCGTTCTTATTCACTCTGCCGATCTCATTCCACAAGAAGAATAAGATCGGGGATATCGGCAATCAGATAAACACGGCCGGGAATGCATTGGAAACGATCGCCGGCCGCATCGTCATCGATCTGTCCCCGCAGATCCTTTCGATCGTGATCGCTATAATAATAGCTTTCCTATTGAAGCCTCTCTTGGCCATTTTCCTTATCGCGGGTCTCGCCATCTATCTCGGAGTTCTCGTCCATAAGATCCGCCCATTGGCTGGCTATCAGAAGGCATATTGGGAGCACGTCCATCGGTATTTCGGCGAAGCTTACGATTCTATCGGCAACACCCAAGCTATAAAGCAGGCTACGGCTGAAGACTTCGAACGAGTGAAGCTTTTGGAACGCAGCCAGTCTGTCACCCCTCAATGGATCAAGATGACCAAGGTCTGGAGCGGGCTTTCGCTCTACCAGCGCTTCATCATCCTGGGCACGCAGCTCTTGATCTTCGTCATCTCCGTCTCGTACATCCGGGCCGGAATGATGACCATAGGCGAGCTCATCGCCTTCAATGCCTATGCGGCGATGATCTTCGGGCCATTCGTGACGATCGCCAGGAATTGGCAGACCATCCAGAACGGGATCATCAATATCGAGGAGACGGAGAAGATCCTGAAGCTGGATCCGGAAGACTACCATCCGGAAAAGGCGGAGCGGTTCGAGATAAAGGGCGGGGTAGATCTCAAGGACGTATCGTTCCATTATGAAGAGGGCAAGCCTGTCCTCGAAGGCATCAGCTTCCAGGCGAAGCCGGGAGAAGTCGTGGCTCTTGTCGGCGAATCAGGCGTAGGCAAGAGCACCTTAGTGGACCTGATATCGGGCTACCATTTCCCGGAGAAGGGGACGGTGGAGATAGACGGCCGCGATATCCATCGCGTGGACCTCCATCTCTTGCGCTCGAAGATCGCCGTGGTGCCCCAGGAAGTGGTCCTCTTCAATGATACGATCAAGATGAATATAAGATACGGGAATTTCCAGGCCGATGAGGCGGCGCTCCGGAAAGCGGCAGAGAAGGCGCATGCGCTGGACTTCATCGAGAAGTTCCCGGCCAAATGGGAACAGGTCGTAGGCGAGCGCGGCATCAAGCTCTCGGTCGGCCAGAAGCAGCGCGTCTCGATCGCGCGAGCGATCTTGCGCGATCCGGCCATCCTAATATTGGACGAGCCGACGTCGGCGCTGGACGCTTCGACCGAGCACGCGATATCTCAATCGTTAGACGAGCTCATGGCAGGGAAGACGACCTTCATCATCGCCCACCGGCTTTCGACTGTCCGCAAAGCGGATAAGATCCTGGTGCTCAAGGATGGGCGGATCATCGAGAGCGGCCGTCACGACGAGCTCGTCCAGATCCCTAACGGCGAGTATCGCCGGCTCTACGAGCTGCAGATAGGGCTGAGGGGTTAGGAAACTTTTTGATTTCTTTGCATTAAAAAGATACCATCAAGAGCATGAAGATCGAATCAGCTATCAAGGAAATCGGCCATGTGATCGACCTCTGGATGCCGTGGAAGATCCGATACGACTTCATCCCCGGCATATCCATAGGCATCGTCTACAGAGGGAGGCTCATCTATTCTGGGAGCTTCGGTTTTTCCGATGTCTCAAAAAAGACGAAGATGAAGCCTGATACTCTGTTCCATATCGCATCTCACTCGAAGATGTTCACGGCCGTCTCGATCCTTCAGCTTGTAGAAAAGGGGAAGCTCAGATTAGACGACCGGGTATCCTCTTTCATACCATGGTTCAAGGGCAGATCGAAGCACTCGGATGCCGCGAACATCACGGTAAGGCAACTTCTTTCCCATACGGCTGGCGTCTTCAGGGACGGCGACACTCCGTTCTGGGAGACTGGCGATTTCCCGAAGGATCTGAAG
>JAGWWT010000098.1 GCA_018970245.1 Patescibacteria group bacterium | reverse complement strand
GGCGCGGAAGCGGCGGAGCGTTCCTGCTCCTCCCTGCGAATTTCCGCAAGGCTCTTGGTCATCTGCTCCGCGATGCTTTTGCCGATGTCGGCGACGACCGATACGGGGACGGTTTCCGGGGCCTTGGCGGCCTCGGTCTGCGGTTCCGTCTTAATCTCTTCCGCCATGAGTTATTCCTTTCGCATAACGTCGTTTTGAAGTCAAGTCGTCCCGTGCCACTTTTATCGGCGGGTGGCTCGGAATTTGTCATCTCGAACTACGATTGTTCTGTCTTCGTAGGTAAGCTTGATTTCGCAAGCCTTTGCAGCGAATGCCCGCCGTACGATTTCGGTTGGGGTCTCCGCCTTCGACAGTTGATCAATCAAAATCTCTTCATTTTGTTGGTTCATTGGCGGGACTCTCCCTCTGGATACGGTCAATAAGCCTTTTGAGCGCGCGGATTTTTCCCTGCGAGCGGAGCACGTCCTCCCACTTGTCCTGCGCGAGAATTTCCTTGAGGAGCGTGTCAGAAAATTCAGCCAGATAAACGCATAACGATGTTTTAAGCTGCGTGTCGGCGCGGAGCCGCTGAAGGAAGTAATCGCTTTCGTTCATTGCCGCAGCTCTTTGGGCTGCTCAACCATGCAAACTTCGACGCCCCGATATTTCGTGCCAAGGAAAACATCATCCGCGTGCCCCTGCTCAACCAACTTTCGGATCGCGAAAGCGTCGAGGAAGTCGTCATGCCGGTGCTCGAATAAAAAACTGCGGCGCGGGCGCTCTTTCCTGTGCGGTCCCCACAGCGGAGAGCGAAACCGGATGTAGCAGGTATAATTGCGAGCGTCCTCGGTCTTCCATACGCGCCCGTACGGGCCGTATAGATTCCCCGTACGAAGCACGGTCCAGAGATACCGGAGCACGCACCAACGCGCCGGATGACGGGGATGGTACGTGCCTGCTTCAGGAAATTGGCAGCCTTCCGGTTTAACGGGTAAACGCAGCCTCATTACATCGGTCCTCCCTGCGGAGCGGCGCCGTTTTGGGCGCCCTGGCCCATCATGGCCGCCAGCTCGGGCGGCATCGGCTGCCCCGCCTGCACGTCGTCGAGCGTCACAAGGAACTGCTCCACGTCCGTC
>JAGWWT010000016.1 GCA_018970245.1 Patescibacteria group bacterium | reverse complement strand
GACACCGTGACATTCTCGCTGTCTTCTTGGTCAGGCAAGGAGTCCCCTAAGGCGGGACAGATCGTCAGGCTTAGCGGCATCGAGAAGTTCGCAAAAGGTTGGCGGGCCAGTTCGGCTTCGCCGATCCCTCTGTGACCAGACACAAACTGAACAGCAACAGCAAAAGAAACAGCAATAGAAAAAGAACAAGAACGAGGAAACTATGAATAGCAATGAAGCGCTCGCTTTGCCGAGCTTCCTGCCACAAGTCACAGTCAGCGGAGACGCTGACTCTGTCGAAGTCAAATGCTTGACCGTCATGATTGGCTTTTACCTCAAAAGCCTGGATATCCAGGCATGCGAGGTGAATCTCTCTAATGTCTATCACTTCACGCATCGCGCCATGCGCCAACCTGGCATCAGATTGGGGATCATCACGGACCGTAAGACGGTCAAGTTATCATTCACGCTCGGCGACAAGCGCCTGAATGCCGAGATGATCGTCAAGAACGGAGGCGTCCAGATGCCGGTCGACAACCTCTTCCAGTCCATCCGGAAAGGATTGGCGGGAGAGAGGGACTTCGAGATCAGAGATCGCGATATCGCAGCCTTCCTCAAGACAGGCGAAGTGCCGAAGAGGACGCTTGAAGCCGCAGAGCCGCCGAAGCCCAAGCCGATAGTCACTATCGGCGAAGCGATGGCTGCTGTCACGAATGGCCGTGCGCATTATGGGTCGCATCTCGATGACGAGCGGGAACATCACAAGGAAGTACCTGCCGTGACCAAGATCGATCCTGAAGGATCCGTTCCGACGACCGTGGATGAGTTCGCGTCAGCCAAGTATCGGTTCCCCGAGCTTGTGCTCGGATTGAGGCAGCGTACCGAAGCCGACGGCTTCGAACTGCTGGCATCGAGGTTGGTGCCTATCATCAATGAGATCCTCGGCATCGACCTACCCGGGGACAGGAGATCGCTTGCTCGCCTGGCTCGGTATCTGATCCGCGAGCGCATCCTCAGAAAAAAGGAAAAAGTCAAGCCTTCGGCATACAAGGTGATAGCCAAGGTCTATGACGCGGAAAGAGGGCGCGCCCTGATCAAACCCCGCCATTCGAAAATCGAAAAGAAGCCTGATATGCCCATCGACCCGGATAGCATCACGGGCAAAGTCCTGAGGCTCCAGAGCATGGCTGTAGATTTCGAGAACGCTTCCCGCGGCATCTCTGCTGCGCGAGCCGAGCTCGAGGGCATATTGTCCATGATCAAAGATAACGACAGCAAGGAGTCTAAGATCAAGGAGATCGACGCGAAGATCGCAGAGCTCGAGGCGGAGCGCGACGCCATCGCTGCTTCCCGCGCTAGCATGCGAGGGGTGCACAAGCATAAGGCGGCGGTGGAGCAGCTGCTCGCCGGTATGCAGGCGATCGTCTCTTCAGAGGAGCACAAGTCAGCGGCCGATAAGCTCAAGCAGCTCGAGTCTCTGATCTGAGCTCTGATCCGTATCATGCGCTTGCGCGGTCCCCACCGTGCAGGCGCTTTTTGTATATTACGATCTGATGATTTGACTATGATCGGGGGCTGTGGTTGACTTTGCGAAGAAATAGCATACGAAACGCCACTGCAAACGAAAGGCCACATTGACCTATGAAAGAGAACACGATCCGGATATTGATCGTCGATGATCATGCGCTCCTGCGCACGAGCCTCGCTACGCTGATCGATTATGAAGCGGATATGGAAGTCGTCGGACAAGCAGAAAATGGCAGACAGGCTGTAGAACTCTGCTGGAAATTGCAGCCGAACGTCATAATAATGGATCTTCAGCTGCCTCGGTTGAACGGCATCGAGGCGATCCGTCAGATCATGAGCCGCCAGTGTGCAGCCATCCTTGTTCTCAGCATGCACAGCGACTCGCGATTCGTGGATGATGCTCTCGCGGTCGGCGCCACAGGTTACTTGCTGAAGACCTGCTCTTTCGAAGAGCTGATGCAAGGCATCCGCGAGACGCATAGGGGAAAAAGGCTTCTCAGCCCCGAGATCGCCACCAAGCCGCGCTTAGCCATGGCCCAACCTGGCTCAGTGGGATCCGCGCAGGATAACCGGCGTTCTACCCTCACTGTACGCGAAGCCGAAGTGCTCCAGCTCATAGCCGAGGGTCTCAGCAATAAGATGATGTCGGCTGAGCTCGGACTTTCCGTAAAAACGGTAGAAAAACATCGGCAGAATCTCATGTGCAAGCTAGATATCCACGAGACGGCAGGACTGACTCGCTATGCCATTGCCCAAGGCATTATTTCAGGGCCTGCGGCGCTGGATCCGGCATAGCGGACAGACAGGTGTAGATCGGTCCCATCCGCAGATCTCAGCTCTGCGGTTTTTTTATCACAATTCCTTCACTCTCTCGACAGCGAAGCCTTTTTCGCCGTTCCGCGTGTTTATGGTCGCTTTGACTGCCAGGCATTTGTCTGCCATGAGGGCGTTCTTGTATTCGCGGTAGGTCTTCGGGAAGACGACGGCCTCCGCTGACCCGGAAAAATCGGACAGCGTGATGAAGGCCATTATCTCGTTCTTTTTGGTGGTCACCGTTCGCACCTCATTGACGATGGCCGCGAAGATGACGGATGAGCCGTCCTTGCCGGTTTCTTTGGCCTTCTTGATATCCATGTCCTTCTTGGTGATGATCTCGCGATATTTCTCCAGCGGATGGCCCGATACATAGAGCCCCAGGAGCTCCTTCTCCCAGTTAAGCTTCTCGCGCATCTCTGCAGCCGGCGACGGCTTCAGGCGCAGAGTAGGCACGCTCGAATGGCCGGCCATCGCGCCGAATAGCGAGTCCTGGTCGGCATGGTTCTTGGCGCTCTCCTTATTGTAATCGAGAAGGAGGTCGATGTTGGCCATCATCGCGCCACGCTCTTCGCCGAAGCAGTCCAAGGCGCCGGACTTGATGAGCGACTCGAGCGACTTCTTGTTCAGGTTCCTGTCCTGGACGCGCTCCAGGAAATCGGCCAAAGATTTGTACTTGCCGTTCTTCTTCCGCTCGTCGATGATGGCTGTCGAGACGCCCTGGCCGAAGTTCTTTATAGTGACCAGTCCGAAGCGGATGCGGTATGACGATCGCGTCCGAGGAAGGCCACCCTCGCCGACCGGCGTCCGGCCCTGCTGGTCCGGCGCCTGCTTCTCCCTCGCCTGCGCTCGGTCCGAAAGCTCGTCTCGAGCGGCTTCCTCTTCCGCGATCTTCACGACCGTGAACTGACTGAACGACTCGTTCACATCTGGCGGAAGGACCGGTATCTCCATGCGCTTGCACTCCGCGATCGTCTCAGCCACTTTTTCTGTCTCGCCTTGTTCGGAAGTCAATACTGCGGAGAGGTATATGGCCGGGAAGTGCGCCTTCAGGTATGCCGTGATATAGGCGACGCGGCCGTATGAGACAGAGTGGGCCTTATTGAATCCGTAGGCGGCGAAAGGCTCGATCCACTTCCATAGCTCCTTGGCCTTCTTCTCTGACCATTTGGAATGCGTGATGCAGCCTTTTATGAATTTCTCCTTCTGCTCGGCCATCTCCGCCGGTATCTTCTTACCGACGGCTTTGCGGAATTTGTCCACTTCGATCCACGTATAGCCGGCCAGATCATGGGCCATTATGAGGAGGTCGTCTTGGTAGACGAGGACGCCGTATGTCTTGTTGAGGATGTGCTCGAGCGCCGGATCGAGATACTTCGTAAGGCTCGGGTTGTGCTTGCGCTCGATGTACTCGGGGATGAACTGTATAGGCCCAGGGCGATACAAAGCGACCATGGCATTGATGTCGTGGATGGAAGATGGCTTGAGGTCTTTCAGGAACCGGGTCATGCCGTCGCCGTTCAACTGGAACAAGTCGGCCGTCTCGCCTCTGGCTAGCATCTCGAACGTCGTCTTGTCGTCGACCGGGATAGCGTCGACCTCGACCTTCACGCCGTCTATCTTCTCGATCCTGGCGACAGCGTCGCCTATGATCGTCAGGTTCTTCAGGCCGAGGAAGTCGAACTTGAGGAGGCCAGCCTCTTCGATCGAATACATATCGTACTGCGTGATGATCTTGCCTTCGCCCTTCGGATCGAACTGGAGCGGCGTGAAGTCGGTCAAAGCCGTCGGGGCCACGACCACGCCTGCAGCATGGACGCCGATGTGCCTGGCGCAACCCTCTATCTTCTTGGCCATGTCAATGATCCGCTTGGCATCGGCTTCGGTGTCATACATCGCCTTCAATTCCGGCGATTCATCGATGGCTCTGTCGATGGTCATGGGAAAGCCTTGCGAGCCCATGGGGATTAGCTTGGCGATGCGGTCGCCGGCCTCGAATGGGAAGCCCATCGCGCGGGCGACATCGCGGACCGATCCGCGCGCAGCCATGGTGCCGAAGGTGCCGATCTGCGCCACTTTGTCAGCGCCGTATTTGCGCCGGACATAGTCGATCATCTCGTCGCGCCGGTCGTCGGCGTAATCCATATCGATATCGGGCGCGGACGGCCTGTCAGGGTTGAGGAAGCGCTCGAAAGGGATCTCGTATTCCAAAGGGTTGATGTTGGTGATGCCGGAGAGATAAGTGACCATAGATCCCGAGACCGAGCCCCTGATGTTGGAGAGGATGCCGTTCTCGCGCGCGAAACGGAGCATATCGGCCACCACAAGGAAGTATGGCGCGTAGCCTTTCTTGTTGATGATGCCGAGCTCGTATTCGGCGCGCTCGATGGTCTCTTTCCTCTGTTCCATATTCCGCCGCGCGAATCCCTCGTACACTAGCCGGCGCAGCTCATCGGAGGGCGAAAGGCCGCTTTCGACCTTGAAGTCGGGGAAGACCCAGTTGCCGAGCTTGAGCTCGAGATCGCAAAGGCCGGCGACAGCTTCCGCATTGGCGAGCGCTTCAGGGAGCGGCGTCCCGAATGCCGGATCCGTGAATAGCTGCTCGGCGCGCTCGGGACCGATGAAGCTGAAGTCGTCTTCTTCGCCGTCCGAAAGGCGGTCGGATTGGTCGGTGTGGGAATTGACGCGCACCAAAGTCTCGCGGGCCATGCGGTCCTCGGGCTTGAGATAGTAGACGTCATGTGCGGCGATGATGGGGATGTCCTGCGAGCCGGCGAATTCCGCGAGCGCTTTCATGGATGCTTCATGCCCATCGATCTCTGGATGGCGGGTTATCTCGATATACAGCCGGTCGCCGAACGTCTTCTTGTAAAAAGCAGCGACCTCCTTCGCCTTGTCCTGGTTGCGGCTCTTCAGAGATTGCGCGATCTCGCCAGAGAATGAAGGCTGGATGCAGATCAATCCTTCGCTGTGCTGCCCGATCAATTCTCGGTCTATGCGCGGCTTGTAGTAGAAGCCTTCGAGGTGGGACTTTGTGACGAGCTGGACGAGATTCCGGTACCCGGCATCATTCATGGCCAGAAGGACCAGGCGAGACCGGCGGTTGTCTATGCCGGCTTGCATATCCTTTCGGCTGCGCGCGGCTACGTAGAAATCCACGCCGATGATGGGCTTCACGCCGGCTTTTTTCGCCGCTTTGTAGAATTCGATCGCGCCGTAGAGATTGCCGTTGTCAGTGAGCGCCAGGGCCGGCATTCCGGCATCCTTGGCTGCTTTCACGAGCTCGTCGACTTTCGGCAACGCGGACAGCAGGGAATAGTGCGAATGCGCGTGGAGGTGGACGAAACGGCTCATGATTGAAGTATAGCCGGTCGCGTAATACAATCAAATCAATGAATGCGACTCGCCAAAAGACACTCATCGGCATAGACGAAGTCGGGCGCGGGCCTATAGCCGGTCCAGTCGCTGTCGGCGTATTCGTGCTCTTGGATCCTTTGGCTATCAAGCTGTTCCGCGGCGTCAAAGATTCTAAGCAGCTCACCGAAGAGAAGCGCGAGGAATGGTTCGCCAAGATCCTGGATGCCCAAGCGGAAGGCGCTGTGGATTTCTCCGTGACCATGAAGAGCGAGGCGGTGATAGATAAGCGGGGATTGACGTACGCCATCAAGACGGCTTTGAATGCGTCCCTGAAGGCTTTGAATGTCAGGCCGGCCGATTGCCGCGTTCTCCTAGACGGTGGCCTCAAAGCGCCGGCCGAGTATCTCGACCAGAAGACGATCATCCGCGGCGATGAGAAGGAAAAAGTCATCGCCTT
Source organism: Patescibacteria group bacterium (assembly GCA_018970245.1). Classification (GTDB taxonomy): domain Bacteria; phylum Patescibacteriota; class Minisyncoccia; order Phycocordibacterales; family PALSA-1337; genus C7867-002. The sequence continues at coordinate 23,142 of JAGWWT010000016.1, read as the reverse complement.
GGCTTCGATCTGCGCCAAAGTCACCCGCGACCGCTTCATGCGCAAGATGGCCAAGAAGTATATTGGATATGGCCTTGAGACCAACAAGGGCTACGGGACGGACGAGCATTATGAGGCCATACGGACGCTCGGCTTGCTCCCAATACATCGGCGCCGATTCCTAGTAAAAAAATGAGCGGCTCATGCTGAGGCGCTCAGTGGCAGTTGCCGGCTCGCGGATGCTTACGGCGTCACCGCTCGAAAGAACGATCGCGAACCAAGGAATCCGTTCGTGAACCACGATCCTTCCAGCATCTGGCTGCGTATCGTCGTCCATGATTCCGGTGCTAGGTCGGGGCTCCTCTGTATCCTATATAGCAGGTTCGGCTGCCCCGAAAGCAGGCAGGCCAGCCCGCTGGGGACTTTCTGCGTGAGGATCTCTGGCGCTGTGAATAGCGTCAGGCTGGATTCCGCATCGTTCGTTCCTGTGGCTGACCGGTGCCAGACAGTGAGGGTGATCGTGAATCCCGGCTTGGTGAGAGCGGTGCGAGCGGCCGTGAGGCTGGACTGGTCTCCCACCGAGAGAGCCGTCTGCGGGCCGATATAATAGAGATCTTGTATCTGCGTGGTCGCAGGTTCGCCATTCGTGTAGACGATCGGATCCCCGAATTGGTCGTAGTTCACGCCGATCGCTGTCGGAGAGAATGCGGCCAGGCTGCCGGATGAAGGCGGGATGGCATCTGGATATGAACAGGCGATCGAATAATATAGATCCTTGGCTTCCCAAGGCTCTCCGTTAGTCGAGAAAACGGTTATGCACCAGTCGAGGCGGTTTCCCATCTCGTTCGCGAAGCCCGACCCATAGTCGACGGCGGGATCAGGGCTGCCCATCCAGAGCGCGAATGACGAATTCGTGCTGGAAACCAGCGTTGGCCACTTCAGATAGGCGAACGGCCTCCAAGAGGGCGCTGTCGTCCAATCGGCGACTCTCGTCAGATTCTGGAGCCCGGCCATGATGTTGGTCTCATTCTGGTCCAGATCCGGCGAGTCCTGTCCGCATCCCACGGTCGGGATGATGCTGATTTGAAGTTGAGCGCCCAGCGCAGGGATTCCTGCCAGTGGCAGCGCCAGAAGCAATGCGAGTGCAGTCGGATTTTTCATATTTTCAATTTGCGATTAGAGCCTTATTTCAGCCCGTAATGACGCGGGGAAGATCGAAACGTTACGGATCGTGGCGGTCATCAACGGGCAAACCAGCGGATCGTAATGAGTACGAAAATAGATAAGAAAATTACTGTGGTAGGAGATGGTATCAGTTGTCTTCTTATCCAGGTTTATAGTTTATCCTTTCTCGTTGGGCAAACACTGCCCATTAATGAGAAAACCAGTAGTGGACTGTGGGTCATAATATTGTGAGGTCGGCAGGACTGTGCACGTGGGCGGTGGCTGTATAGTAACACTGCCTGACCCTGAACCATATTTGCCGGTGCATGTAACGGTATGGGTTATCGGGGTAGCTTTTGTCGGATCGCCCCAATTTAAGTATATTCTTTGCGAACCTGACGGAACAAGGAGAATCGGTGAGGAATCTAAAGTGCAAGAGGTTGCATTCGTTGAGGTCCAGTTGATGGTAGACCCCCCGGATGAATCAGTGCCCATGTTAACACTTACTGACGGAGTCGGAACGATGTTATTTGCTACGGTAACGGCACTAATTTGAGGTATTCCGATGACATCTACATTTTGTCCAGTCGAATCTACACCTGAACCATCTATAATCGTAGCTTTGATTGTTTCGCTATCACCGTAGTTATTGAGGCCAAATACATCAACTTTTACACTAAGAGTGTTGGGCGAAGATGGACCAAATGTGATTTGTTGGTCATTCGCGGGATTATTCGTAAAAGTGACTGTTCCATTGACTATATTACCTGTGGCTATGAGCTTGCTACCGGCATACGGATTCCATTGATATAAAGATGCGGGATTCGTAATACTACCCTGTCCAGAAGCTTCTACTTTAACAGTTAAAGTGCGGAGATAGATGTTACTAGATGGTGTTACGTATGTTGTAAGAATTGGTAGGTTGAGATGTTGGCCGTTCGCCGATACATTGAATGCAGATTGGTTAGTTGCAGATGAAAAGGTAATTGAGGCGGAGCCCTTAGCACTTACATTGTCGTTCGCAGATGAAACGGCCAAGGCTTGCAATTGAACCGAAGAACTCCGTACACAACTGTACCCTAGCGGGCATTCTGACACTGATTGCGTTGGATTTACGACGGTGGCAGTGCCTCCTTTACTAGACCAACTATTGACTGCCGCACGAGTAAGCGGACCGACATATCCGGTTGCTGATATGTCGTTTGCCTTCTGGAACGCCTTCACCGCCCTTAGCGTCAATGAATAGAAATCGCCGGTGGCAGAAGCCTTCAGATAGTTCTCTTTTATGAGGAACTGCTGAAGTTCTATAACTTGCTCTCCCGTAGAACCATAGTTCAGATTGCTATTAATCGAAGCGTCTGACCCGAACGGAACGCTGATTATGATAGTTATAAGAATTACGGAATATTTTTTCATGTTATTCGTCCAGCCTCAGAGATGGCTTATGCCATGCCATTTACAGGTTTAGTCTACTCTTCAATTGTGAGGTAAATATACACCTGGCACAGCCTATTGTTAAGCGACCATTTTCAAGAGGCCTATGTCAGTACAGATCACTGGTGCCCGGGGTGAGAGTCGAACTCACACTTCCGAATGAACGGAAACAAGATTTTAAGTCTTGCGCGTATGACCAATTTCGCCACCCGGGCGTGACGTAAATCTAGCACTTTATAACAGGCAATAAAATAGCCTCCCTATGGAGGCGTGCGATGATCTCTCTTAGAGGATCCGTGCCGGTGTTTGGAGGATCATTGTGCCGTTTCGATCCCAATAGACGCCAGCGTGCTCCGGATCTGATCGATCTGCGGCTTGTCGAATTCGTTCCTGATCGCTGAGCGGAGACCGGGAGGCCGTTCCGGCCTGCATTCGGCGAACATGTCGCCTAGATAGTGCACCGACAGCGACCGCAGTCTCTTGAGGATCTCGCCCGCGACGATGCGGTCGATCGGAACGATCATATTGGAAGCGGCTGTCATAATGGCTCCTTTCGTCGGTTTCTCTGGTCATGCTATCACTGAAAAAGCCGGGATGCACGGCTCTAGAAGGGGAAAAGGAAGGGTAGGATCGCTTGAGGCCACGGCGGGAATCGAACCCGCGTATAGCGGTTTTGCAGACCGCCGAATTACCACTTTTCTACGTGGCCGGACCATATCGGCCGTTTGGACATACTAGCATGTAATCGCGCGCTTGCGCACAGGTATGGGATGAGTCATCATTCTGTCATGAAGCGGCAGATATTGATCCTGGGCTCAATCGTGGTCACTGCCGTCCTTGCCTATTATCTAACTATCCGCATCATGAACAATCCATCTTCGAATGCCTCACAAAGCGTCGTCCTGTCCCTTTCCGTCGAAAAAGTCGTGAAGGGCGCCGGCGCCTATTCTTGGGACGGCTATCTGGTGCATCTCATGGCCAAGAATGAAGGCTCGAGCAAGGCCGTACTCATCACAGGGCTCGCCAGGAGCTCTGGTCCGACCGCATTCGCGATAGCTGACGCTGTGACCGGACAGGCTATGGATAGCACCGCTGTCGGTTCCAGGAGGGGAGCTTCGGCTAGCGCAGAAGTCTCTGCGGAAGACTTCTCGACGGCGACCCTGGCTCCCGGAGAAGAGCAAGAGATAGATGTCCTCCATATAAGGCAAGATCCCGAACAGGACCAGTGGGGCGCGTGGTCGGCCAATCAGCTTTGGAATAACATCATCCCTTCGAACGGAAAGATCCTGCTCTCCATATCTGGTTCTTATGATCCGTCTGAGACTTCGTGCGCCGACTATCGTCGGCTCTTTCCTGAGAATGCCGCTTCTTTAGACTGTTCCAAGCTGACGAGCCCGGCTTTGAAGCTGAATCTGCCTTAGACCTGGCCGCTCGAGATGTCTTCTATCCGCTGCCGGTTCTTCTCGCCAGCGTCTATGCGCACCTCGAAGAATGGGATGCGGGCGATCCGCGAATGGTCTTCTACGAACTGCTTGAATTCCATGATCTGGCGGCTGGCGAAATCCAGAGCCGCTTCTTCGGCGCTCTCTGGCAGGACCGAGATGAGGATGGCTGCTTTGCCGCCTTTTCCCGTGATCTCTACGTCGGTGACGGTGATCATGGACTTGCGGTTCGATTCGCGCGAAAAGAAATCGGCTGCCAGCCTGTGTATCTCTTCTTTCAGCTTGTCGTCTTTTTGGCTCATATCTCTATAGACTTTACAGACTTTATGGACTTTATAGACTTTACGGACTTAATGGACTTTACGACTTTTCGACTGTTCTTACCGACTCGATGCGGTCGCCCACGGCTATCTCGATCTTGGCTTCGACCATCATGCCGAACTCGAAGCCCTGCGCCACCTCGGAGACGCGGACCTTCTTGGACTGGAGCTCGCGGATCTTGCCGCGGCCGATCTCGGCTTCGCGCCGCATGATCCGGACGTCGTTACCGCTCTCGAGAATTCCGGTCTCGACCTTGCCGCCTACGACCTGGCGGTCCTTGTCTTTGGCGAATAGAGCCAGGATCTTCGCGCGGCCGGTCACTTCTTCGACATATTCTTTCGGGACTTTGGCCAAGAGCGCATCTTGCACATGCTGGACGAGCTCATAGATGATCTTGAATGTCCTCACTTGGAGCGGCGCCGGGGCTCGCTCGATCATGGCCGCCGCTTTCTTGTCTGCTTCGACATTGAAGCCGACGATCATGATGCGGGGGTCGCTCTCGGCCAGCTTGATGTCGTTCTCGTTTATGTCTCCTATGCCTTCGGATACGACATCGAGCCGGACTTTGTCGTGCGCGATCTTCGATAGCTCGAATTTCACGCCTTCCAGGGAGCCGATGACGTCGGCTTTGATCATGATCGGAAGGGAGACGACAGTCGGCGCCTCTTTTTCTTCCGGTTTCAGCTTGTCAGCGGCCTTCGTGGCCTGGGCCACGTTCTGGACATCTTTCCTCTTTTCCTCCTTCTGCGCGCTGCGCGCCTCCTCCGCCATCTTCTCGGCGCTCTTCTTGTTCGTGACAGTGGCGAATGCCTCTCCGGCCGGCGGGATCTCATTCCAGCCTATGATGCGGACAGGCATCGAAGCCGATGCGCTCTCTATCTTCTTGCCGGCGAAATCTTCAATGAACCTGACCGGTGCGAAGCTCGATCCAGCCACCACGAAATTGCCAGTCTCGAGCCGGCCGTTCTTTATGAGCAGGGTGGCGGAGACGCCCTTGCGGGTGTCGAGCGAGGATTCGATGACAATGCCGGAGGCCGAGAGGCCGTCGTCAGCCTTGAGGTCGGCCAGCTCCGAGACGAGCATGATCATATCCAAAAGCTCGGGGATGTTCTCGCCGGTCGCGGCCGAAATGGGCACGCAAGGGACGTCGCCGCCCCAGCCTTCGACGTAGATCTCATTCTCGCCGAGCGAGGTCTTGGCTTTGTCTATGTTGGCGTTCGGCTTGTCGATCTTGGTGATGGCGACGATGAAGGGGATCTTGGAGCGCTGGATCTGCTTGAATGCTTCGATGGTCTGCGGTTTGACGCCGTCTTCTGCAGAGACGACGAGGATGGCAACGTCAGCGGCCTGGGCGCCGCGCTCGCGGATGCCGGTGAAGGCTGCGTGTCCCGGAGTATCCAGGAATGTGATCTTATGCGCCTTGCCGTCGGTGGACTGGTATTCGGCTTGATAGGCGCCGACATGTTGGGTGATGCCGCCGGCTTCCTTGGCTACGACATTAGACTTCCTTATGTAGTCGAGGAGGGTGGACTTGCCATGGTCGATATGGCCCATGACGACGACCACGGGCGGGCGTTTTACGGAAGCGCCCGAAGAAGGGACCAGGTTTTTCTGGTTTGAGGCAGACATATAGATAGGAATCCCAGTGTATCAAAGCGTTTGCAGATTGACAAATCATATTTCGGCTTGTATTCTGCGTTCAAGACCATTTTGAAGGCTCTCGAGAAGATAGCCTGCAGGTAGGGGAGACAAGATCTCCTCTTTTTTATTGTTCGAGTCACTATTTGAGCTTTTCTCTTGCCTTCTCCAGCGCCTCCGCCTCTTCCTCTGATAATTCATGCTCGCTCTTGCCGTCTTTGACCGGTTTGGAAAAAACGCTCACGTGGTCGCGCGCGTATAGGCTCGAGATGACGACGCCTTCGCCGTCTTCGGTCAGGAATGCCGTGGCGAAGCTCTGATTGCCGCCCGCGCCTTGTCCCTGGAATGGATTGAACCGGACGGTGTGGACTGACTGGACGCTCTTCTTCAGCCTCTTTTCCACTGTCTTCAGATATGACTCCATCTCGATCCTGAACTTCTTCAGGTCATCGAGGCTCCCGCTCACGAACGATAGCGAATCCTCGATATTGCCTGAGCCTACCCCGATCAGGAATCGGCGCATCTTGAAATACATCCAGAGGACGAGCAGCGTTAGGATGACGGTGACGACGATGAGTATGGCTGTGACTATGAAAAAAGGGTCAGCGAGGAGTCTTGTCATGCGGGGCATTATCGCACCTTTTGACGCTCTAGCCAATACTCTGATAGATTCATGGCATGGAACGGATCTATCTCGATCACGCTTCGTTGACGCCGATCGACAAGCGCGTCCTCAAGGAGATGAGGCGGTATTCGAGCGCGTCGTTCGCGAATCCTTCTTCCATATACAAGGAAGGCGTCGCAGCCAAGAAGGCGCTCGAAGAGGGCAGGAAGCGCGTCGCCGTTTTTTTGGGCGCTCATGCAGACGAGGTCGTATTCACGAGCGGCGGAACAGAAGCAAACGGCCTCGCTCTCGAGGGCGCCGTCAGGGCGGCCAATAGGGAAGGGATCGCCAAGCCGCACCTCATCATCTCCACGATCGAGCATTCGTCCATAATGGAGCGCGCTCTCATGATGGAGGAGCGTGGCGTCTGCGTCACGAGGCTTTCAGTGGATGCCACCGGCCTCATATCGCTCGATGAGCTCAAGAAGGCGATGACGCCGCAGACATTAATGGTCTCGATAATGGCCGTGAATAACGAGATCGGCTCGATCCAACCGATCCGTGAGATCGCCAAGGCTGTGAGGCATCATCGCGCTCATATGGCCGAGGGAGCGGCTGGGACTGCGGGTGCCGGCCGAAGATATCCGCTCTTCCACACCGATGCCGCCCAGGGCGCGCTCTATGGCGAGCTGGATGTCGAGAGGCTCGGCGTCGATATGCTGACTTTGGACGGCGGCAAGATCTGCGGTCCTCGCGGGATCGGAGCATTGTACTTAAAACGCGGGACTCCCATCGAGCCGATCGCTTACGGCGGCGGCCAAGAAAGAGGATTGCGCTCGGGCACGGAAGACCTCTCGGCTATCATGGGATTCGCCGAAGCATTGGATATCGCCCAGAAGGGCAGAGACAAAGAGGCGGCCAGGATCCAGGGGCTCAAGCGCGAGTTCCAGGATCGCTTGCTAGAGATCAGGCCTGATATCAAGGTCAATGCGCCCAACAGTTCGCACATCCTGAGTGTGTCCATTCCCGGGATCGACAACGAATTCTTCGTCTTGCAGCTGGATGCGCGCGGCATCGCCTGTTCGACGAAGAGCTCATGCTTGCGCGACGAGGACGAATCCTATGTCCTCAAGGCTATCGGCGCGGATAGCAAGGCTTCGATAAGGCTCTCTTTCGGCCGGACCACGAAAAAAGGGGATATAAAGAAGGCGATTCTTGCAATTTCGCGCATACTCTGCTAACCTACGGCCTACAATCTCATGTTGATGATCAGACTCCAGCGCACCGGCCGCAAGCACGAACCGACCTTCCGTGTCGTTTTGACCGACTCCAAGAACGGCCCCAAGAGCGGCAAATATCTCAAGAATCTCGGCTGGTATGATCCTCGCCTCAAGAATGACGCCTCAAAGCAGCTCGATGTTGCTTCCATAAAGAAGTATGTTAAGGACGGCGCCAAGCTCTCCCTCACGCTCCACAATTTTCTCATCCGCCAGAAGGTCATAGAAGGCAAGATCCTGAACGCGCTGCCCAAGAAGACCGTCCAGAAGCCTGCCGATGCGGGTGCTTCCGCCGCCGCTCCGGCCGCTTCAGGAGCCGCTCCAGCCGCCGCCTCCGATGCTCCCGCCGCCGCTCCGGCTCAAGCAGAGCCATCATCTCCTGCAGACTCGCCAAAAACGGCTTAGTTCGCCCGCAGGCCGAAGGCGCAATTCTTTGCGCTTTTTTCTTTTGCTGATATAATGCAGTCAGTACAGTCTAGTTATCTGTACGGTTTTACGAAATAATCCTTAACGACTATGCAGAAAGATCAGGAATTCCTCGACTATGTTATCAAGGCTCTGGTAGATGATCCGAGCCAGGTCAAGACCTCCCGCACGGTAGACGAGATGGGAGTCCTCCTCACGCTCGAAGTCGGCGCCGCTGATATGGGAAAGATCATCGGCCGCCAGGGCAATACGGCCAAGGCCATCCGCACGCTCCTTCGCGTCGTCGGCATGAAGAACAACAGCCGCGTCAATCTGAAGATCAACGAGCCGGTCGGCGGCCTCAAGTCGCCCGAGCGCATGGCCCAGGAGGCCCCGGCAGTCCCGCCTGTGACCCCAAATTCCAAGACCGTGGATGAAGCCATGGCAGACCTCAAGCTCGGCTAAATTTTAAAACAACGCATGAGATATACCCCCCTTCTCGAGCGCTATGCTCCGATAGTCCTGCGGTACGCTCTGTCGGCGGTGATACTCTGGTTCAGCCTGCAGCAATTCCTGCACAATTCTGTGTGGACGGCCTATATCCCTGCGTATGCGGTCGCCTTGACGCATCTTTCTGCGCCGGCGCTCGTATTCTTCAATGCATCATTCGAATTGATCTTCGGGATGATGCTCGTCTTCGGATGGCAGACTAGGATATCCGCACTGCTTCTGGGCCTCCATCTCCTCGATATCATGTGGACGGTCGGTTACGGCGAGATTGGCGTCCGCGATTTCGGTCTGGCCATAGCCTTGCTGGTCATCGCGATGAACGGACCAGACTGGCTATGCCTCGACCGCCGCAGAAAGAAACCTGATGCCCGTACGCCGGGAGACATGTCAGGACGAATGGGGGCGCCGCATTATGAATAGGCATCTATATCGCTATCAGCACCAATGAATAACGATCAGTATCCCAACAAGATCATCGGTTCGCTCGTTTCGCTCATAGTCGTGATGCTCGTTGTCATCGCGACGGCCATGAACGACAGGCCGAGCCCGGCTTCCGGCGCGCCCATCGCATCTGCTGCGGCTCCGTCTTCGACCGTCCCAACCAAGCCGGCATCGCGCGCTGCTCCGGCCGCGTCGGCTCCAAAAGTCGCTGATGCGGTCCCTGTCGTGAAGCCGAAAGCTGTCGCAAGCTCGGTCTACAAGAACGGCACTTATACCGCTACAGGCCAATACATGTCCCCGGGCGGACCTGACCAGCTCCAGGTCACCATAACCTTGTCCAACGACGTCATCACGTCAGTCTCGGTGGTCCCAGAACCTGGCGATGGCACGTCGGCCCGCTATCAGAGCTATTTCGTATCCGGGTACAAGCAATACGTCATCGGCCAGAATATCGATTCTGTGAATCTGACTTACGTCTCCGGATCCTCGCTTACATCCATCGGATTCAACGACGCCCTGGCCCAGATCAAGGCTTACGCCAAGGCATAGGATCATGCCGTCCACGCCTCCCATGGCGACTGCGCGATTCGATTTCGAGGCGATCGGCACCGCGTGGCGGATAGACGTGTTCGACGAGATCGGACCGGACGAGAAGGAGCCGCTGCTCCGGGCGATCATGGCTCGCATCGATGGATTCGATCGGGCCTATTCGCGCTTCCGCGACGACTCTATAGTCGCGTCTATATCGAAGGCGCCCGGGGTCTATCGGCTGCCGGACGACGCGAAGCCCATGCTGGAGCTCTATCACGAAGCCTATGAGCTCACCGGCGGAAGGGTCACGCCGCTCATCGGGGATCTCATGTCCGATGCCGGATATGACGCTGCCTACTCGCTGAAGCAACAGAGGCCGCTCCGACAGCCGCCCCGCTGGGAAGATGCGATCGAGTATTCCCATCCGGATCTGACCATGAAGCTGCCGGCGCTTCTGGATTTCGGCGCAGCAGGGAAGGGCTATCTCGTCGATATAGTCGGCGAGGTCCTGCGCGCCGGCGGCATCCGATCCTTCGGGATAAACGCTGGAGGAGACATCCTCTATCGCGGCGAGAAGCCGATCGTCATCGGCCTCGAAGATCCGGACGATCCGCAGAAGGTCATAGGTATCTATCCGCTCTCTGGCGGCAGCATCTGCGGCTCGGCCGGGAACCGGAGGGTCTGGCCGGGATTCACCCATATAATAGATCCGCTGGAGCTCCGCTCGCCTACGGCCATCCGAGCGGTATGGACGGTAGCCGATACGGCTCTTCTGGCTGATATGCTGGCGACCTGCCTTTTCTTCGTGAAGCCGGAGGTCCTTGCGGCCAGATATAGCTTCGAGCACTTGATCGTATACGACGATAGGAGCTATGAAAGGTCGGGCGGATTCAAAGGGAAGCTATAGTCTCTTGAAGCTACCCGTGGTATGCTATGCGCATGAAGAAGACCGCAGTCACTTTGATCGTTGCAGGCGTGATGCTTGTCGGAGCGTTAGTATATGCTGTGGTCGCATATCCGTCGTCTGAGAATTTTTCAGCCGCATCAGGAGTCTCGAGCGCGCCGACGGCGTCGCCGGCTCCGGCTGCTGATTCTGGTCAGACCAGCTCCACGGCCGCAGCCCCCTCTACAGCCACAGCTCCTTCCACGCAGGGCCAGAGCGGCGGCTCCTCCACATATGTCATCCCGCCCAAGCCTTTGCCGACCAGCACTTATCGTGGGGACGATGATTGAGGGTTTGAGCTATTTTCGATTTTGAGCCATTTTCGAGTCGATCCTCATTGGTATCCGAAACCTAATTTTTTGCAATCGAGAAAAATCTCGCTTTTTCTTACGAAGCTGAGCCGTAAATTTTCCAGGATCTTCTCAATTGCAAAAAATCCCTTGGGGAGACGGCGTCAGATCCCGCCGATAGTTTTGGATTGATTTGCGTATTTGACCTGTGATAGATTGACCCGTGCCATTCCGATGACTACCTTCCATATAATCAGCCTCTTTCCGGCGTCATTCGAGTCATACTTGAACGCGTCCATCATCAAACGCGCGCAGGAACGCAAGAAGATCGCGATCGAATATTACAATCCGCGCGATTTCGTCGTGCCGAAGAAAGGGAAGGCCTTGGGATATCAGGATAGGCGAGTCGACGATCGTCCGTATGGCGGCGGCCCCGGGATGGTCATAGAAGCGATGCCAGTCATAAAAGCGATAGAAAAGTCCATAAAGTCCATAAAGTCCGTAAAGTCTATAAGGCCGAAGATCAAGATCGTCTTCTTCAGCCCGGCAGGGAAGCAGTTCACGAATGACATCGCCGATACGTTGAAGGGATATTCTGACATCATATTCGTATGCGGACGATATGAGGGGATCGACGCTCGCGTAAAGAAAGTCTTCCCTATGGTCGATATCTCGATCGGCCCATTCGTGCTGACGGGCGGCGAATTGCCGGCGATGATCGCGATCGACGCTATCACTAGGAGGATCCCTGGCGTGCTCGGAGACGATTCATCCGTTGAGGAGAGGCGGGTGGCGGGCTCGGATGTCTACACCCGGCCGGAGATAATCGAGTATAAGAAGAAGAAGTATCGCGTGCCTAAGGTCTTGCTAAGCGGCCATCACGCGAAGATGGATGAATGGAAGCTGCGCGGAAAAAGCATAGCTAACCGCAAAAAGATCACGAAGTGAACAGACTTATCCACTTGACTTTATACGCGGGTTTTGCTAGGGTTGCGGTAACTTCGCAGATTGTGTTCTGCTTTTAGCGAGGGATTAAACGGCTTAAAATTGGTCCCACAAGTGATAAACCTCCCGCTGTAAGAGGAAACGGCCAGTTCTCGTCACCCTGAGGACGGCTTTTAGCGTTTTGATGCTCCATTAGATGCTCTTGTTAGCGATTTATCAAGCTTATCCAGTATCTATTAACAATATATCCACATGCCTCATTCCGTCGGTTCTAGACCCAAGAAGTATTTCAGCCGCTACCAGGCTCCGCTCGCAGAGATGCCGCATCTGGTCGAATCCCAGCTTGAATCATTCCGCTGGCTCATCGAAGAGGGGATCCAATCCCTCCTCAAAGAGTTCTCGCCGATAAAGGACTACGCCGAGAAGAAATTCGAGCTCTCGATAGGAGGCATGGAGCTCGTCCATCCGAAATACGACGAGCATTTCGCCAAGGACAACAAGATGAACTATGAGGGGCAGATCAAGGTCAAGGTCATCCTCAAGAACAAGTCTCTGAACGTCACGAAGGAGCAGGAGATGTTCCTGGCAGACTTGCCTCTCATGACGGACCACGGCACCTTCATCATAAACGGCGTCGAACGCGTGATCACCCCGCAGCTCGCGCGCTCTTTCGGCATATTCTTCACTTCCTCGGAAGTGAAGGGCAAGAACTATTTCGGCGCCAAGATAATCCCGGCGCGCGGCGTCTGGATGGAGATCGAGACCGATGCTGATGGCACGCTGTACTGCCGCATCGACCGCAAGCGCAAGTTCCCGGTGACCTCGCTCCTGCGCGTCCTCGGAGCCGACACGAACCAGAAGATCCTCGACCTCTTCAAAGGCGACGATGATGCCCGGAAGACAGTCGAGCTCACCCTTTCTAAGGATCATGCCAAGAATCCTGATGAGGCATACATCGAGATCCATAAGCGCCTCCGCGACGGCGACCTGGCCACGGCCGAGAACGCCCGCAATTTCATCCAGGCCCTGCTCGCTTCGGAGCGATATGACATCTCCAGGGTCGGCCGCTTCCGCTTCAACAAGCGCTTCGGCAAGGCCATGGACGAGAAAGCACTGGCTGTCCGCATCCTCACTTTGGATGATGTCGTCACAGCTCTCTCATATATAGTGAAGCTCACGACCACGCCCGAGATGCAGGCCGACGATATCGACCACCTCGGCTCGCGCCGCGTCCGCTATGTGGGCGAGCTCCTCGAGCAGCGCATCCGCCTCGGCTTGACCCAGATGAAGCGCAACATCCAGGACAAGATGTCCACTGTCGAGCCCGATGTGACCCTGCCGGTCTCATTCATATATCCGCGACCGCTCCAGGCCCGCATCAAGGAATTCTTTACCACCAACCAGCTCTCGCAATTCATGGCCCAGGAGAACGTCCTCGCTGAGATCGAGAACCTGCGCCAGCTCACCGCCCTAGGTCCCGGAGGCCTTTCTCGCGAACGCGCCGGCTTCGAAGTCCGCGATGTCCATCCTTCTCACTACGGCCGCCTTTGCCCGATACACACGCCTGAAGGCCCGAACATCGGCCTCGTCTTGCGCCTCACGACTTATGCCCGCATCAACGATTTCGGCATGATCGAGACGCCCTACGCCAAGGTCAAGGATGGCAAGGTCACCGGCGAAGTCGCCTACATGAACGCTCTCGAAGAGGAGAATTACCGCATCGCCCACGCCGCCACTCCGCGCGATGCCGACGGCAAGATATCAGTCGAGGAAGTCGAAGTCCGCCAGAACGGCAAGCCGGCTCTGGCCAAGAAGACAGATGTCGATTTCATCGACGTCTCCACGAACCAGGCATTCTCTGTCGCCACCTCGCTCATCCCGTTCTTGAACCATGACGATGCCAACCGCGCTCTCATGGGATCGAACATGCAGAAGCAGGCCACGCCCTGCCTCGTGCCAGAAGCGCCATTCGTGGCCACGGGCATAGAGAAGAAAGCCGTGCTCGACACAGGCCGCGTCATCGTCGCGCCTGATGCCGGCGAGATAACCCATGTCGACGCCAAGAAGATAGCCTTCAAGTCCTCGAAGACCGGCAAGACGCATGAATACAGGCTGGTCCTCTATTCCCGCACGAACGGCTTCACCGCCTTCCACCAGCGCCCGATCGTTTCGGTCGGCGACAAGGTCAAGAAGGGCGACATCCTGGCCGACACCTCCACCTCCGACCACGGTGAGATCGCCCTCGGCCACAACGCTCTCGTAGCCTTCATGTCATGGTCAGGCAACAACTACGAAGACGCTATCATCCTTTCGGAACGCGTCGTCAAGAATTCGAAATGGTCATCCATACATATCGAAGAGTTCGTCGTCAATGTCCGCGACACGAAGCTCGGCCCTGAAGTCACGACTTGCGACATACCGAACGTCGGCGAAGTCAAGCTCAAGAACCTCACGGAAGAGGGCATCGTCAGGATCGGCGCAGAAGTCCGGCCTGGCGACATCCTCGTCGGCAAGATCTCTCCGAAAGGCGAGACCCAGCTCACGCCTGAAGAGCGCCTGCTCCGTTCGATCTTCGGCGAGAAAGCGCGCGACGTCAAAGACACTTCCAAGCGCATGGAGAACGGCAAGCGCGGCCGCGTGATCTCGGTCAAGGTCTTCTCGCGCGAGAAGGGGGACAAGCTCGAGTCAGGCATCATCAAGAAGATATACATAGAAGTCGCCCAAGTCCGCAACATCTCCGTTGGCGACAAGATGGCCGGCCGCCACGGCAACAAGGGCGTCATCTCGCGCATCCTGCCGGAAGAAGACATGCCTTACATGGAAGATGGGACTCCGATCGACGTCATCCTCACTCCGCTCGGCGTGCCGAGCCGCATGAACCTCGGCCAGATCCTGGAATTGCACCTCGGCTTGGCTGCGAACTCCCTCGGATATCAAGCGATCGTCCCTCCATTCACCGGCGCCACGGACGCTGAGATAAAGGAAGAGCTCAAGAAGGCCGGCTATGACACCTCCGGAAAGATGAAGCTCCGCGACGGCCGTAACGGCGCTTACTTCGCCCAGCCGATCGCAGTCGGCTACATGTACATCATGAAGCTGCACCACATGGTGGAAGACAAGATCCATATGCGCTCGATCGGCCCATACTCTCTCATCACGCAGCAGCCGTTGGGAGGCAAGGCGCAAGGCGGAGGCCAGCGCTTCGGCGAAATGGAGGTCTGGGCGCTCCTCGGCCACGGAGCCGCGCATACTCTGCGCGAGATCCTTACGGTCAAGTCGGATGATATCGTGGGCCGCTCGGCCACCTTCGACGCTATCGTCAAAGGCGAGCGCCTGCGCCAGCCGAACCTGCCAGCCTCGTTCAACGTGCTCCTGAAGACGCTCAGAGGCCTGGCCTTGAATGTCGAACTATTAGACAGGCCTAAAGCCGCCGATGAGGAATAACCGCCATGAATAGATACACCAACACACAGAAAGGCTCGGCTGTCGGATGGACGGTCCTCATCGCCATCATCGTGATCGGCTTGGCGGCCTATCTCATCGCCAAGAATGGCGGCGGCACTCAGCCGGCGTCGAACGAGCAAGCTGCGGCAACCTCTTCCGTGACCATAATGGTTCCGGCGGATGTGGCTGCCTACAAGAAGGCCATGGCGGAGCATGTTCAGGTCGGCGGTCCGGATCCTCTTGCTACGGCGCAATTCATCGCCACGACGACGACGCCGAACACGATCGTCGCCGATCCGTTGCAGAACGCCGCTGAAGCTGCCGCCGAATACATCCCGACGCAGGCTGGCACATCCTCGCTCGTCACATACTTCAAGGTCGTGAATGGCACGGCTTACGTCGTCCTCAATATGGACCAGAATGGCTGGGCCGGCGTCTCGGTCGCAATCGCTGAAGTCCATCCCATCGTCGAGAAGACCCTGCTCGCGCAACCCGGGATCACGACGGTGAAGTTCGGCTATGCGCCGGGGGATTCTAGGCTATCCAATTCTGCGGCTGTTGCGCACACATACTCAAATAAGCAGTTCGGGTTCGAATTCGATTACCCTGACACAGCAAAGGTTACAAGTGATACAAACGGGAACGTTTCTGGAAGACCGACAAATGTGCTTGAGATAACCTTTGGTGATCCGGTATCAGACGGGTACAAATCAGAAGTCGTCGTCCGGAGTGGTCTTGTTTCTTCCTGCGGTATAGGCCAATCGAAGACAAAGATAAATGGCATTACTTACAATGTAAGCAAGGACGAAAGCCTCGGCGCGATCAATGGATCGTATGTGTACAGCGTGAATCATAATAATGTCTGCTTCGAATTCGAATCACATATTTTTGAAGGCACGAAGGGAGCAAATCAAGATGCAATAAAAATGTTGGACGCGGACGTAAATCAAATCTTATCAACCTTCAGATTTACCAACTAACCAGGTCGACTTTCGACTTTATAGACTTTAAGGACTTTATAGACTAACTAACATGTCTACACAAAACACCCCAAAGAAGATGATGGATCCGCAGCGCTTCGATCTGGTCAAGCTTTCGCTCGCGTCGCCTGATAAGATCCTGGAATGGTCGTTCGGCGAGGTCACCAAGCCGGAGACGATCAACTACCGCACGCAGCGCTCGGAAAAGAGCGGCCTCTTCGACGAGCGCATATTCGGTCCGGACCGCGACTATGAGTGCTACTGCGGAAAATACCGTGGCATCCGCTATAAGGGCATCGTCTGCGAGAAGTGCGGCGTCGAGATCACTCGTTCGATCGTCCGCCGCGAGCGCATGGGCCACATCGAGCTCGCTACGCCTGTTTCCCATATCTGGTTCCTGCGTTCTGTGCCGTCCAGGATCGGGCTCATTCTCGGCATGTCCACCTCTGATCTCGAGAAGGTCATCTATTTCGCCGGATACATCGTCACCAAGGTCCATGAGGGCGAGAAGGAGAAGTTCCTCAAGGATCTAGAGACCGAATACAAATCCAAGGTCAAGACCGCCCAGGACGACAAGACCAAGGAGGCTTTGAAGAACCTCGTGGTCACCGCCAGGGCCGAGATCGACACGATCGAAATGGGCTTCGTCATGGATGAAGCCACATATCACAAATACGCCGTGAAGTACGGCGCTCTATTCGAGGCCGGCATCGGCGCCGAGATAGTGTACGAGCTCCTCAAGAAAGTAGATCTCGCCAAGCTCCAGACCGAGCTCGAGAAAGCCCATGAAGAGGCCGGTTCCGCCGAGCGCGAGAAGGTATCCAAGCGCCTTTCGCTCGTCAAGCAGATGATCAAGGCCAACGTCCGCCCAGAATGGATGTTCCTCATACGGATCCCCGTGATCCCGCCTGGGCTGCGTCCGATGGTCGCCCTCGACGGCGGTCGTTACGCTACATCCGACGTCAATGACCTGTATCGCCGCGTCATCAACCGCAATAACCGCCTCCTCAAGCTGAAGGAGATAAATGCGCCTGAAGTGATCCTCAGGAACGAGAAGCGCATATTGCAGGAAGCCGTCGATGCGCTCATCGATAACTCGATCCGCCACTCTTCATCTGCCGGCGCCGCTGCGGCCGCCGCTCAAAAGCGCGCCCTCAAGTCCCTGTCAGACTCTCTCAAGTCCAAGCGCGGGCTATTCCGCCAGAACCTCCTCGGCAAGCGCGTCGACTATTCTGGACGCTCTGTCATCGTCGTCGGTCCCGATCTGAACCTGAACGAGTGCGGCCTGCCAAAGCACATGGCCCTCGAGCTCTTCCGGCCTTTCGTCATCTCCGGCCTCTTGAAGAAAGAGCTGGCCTACAACATCCGCGGCGCCAACCGCTTGATAGACGACGGCGCCAAGGAAGTCTGGGAGATCCTCGAAGAGGTCATCAAGGGCAAGTACGTCCTCCTGAACCGCGCGCCGACCCTTCACAGGCTCGGCATCCAGGCCTTCAGGCCGGTCCTCATCGAAGGCAACGCCATCCAGGTCCACCCGCTCGTCTGCACCGCGTTCAACGCCGACTTCGACGGCGACCAGATGGCAGTCCACGTGCCGCTGTCCGAAGAAGCCCAGATGGAAGCCCGCGAGATCATGGCTTCAGACAAGAACATCATCAAGCCCGGTTCCGGCGACCCGACCGTGACCAACAAGATGCTAGACATCAACCTCGGCGTCTACTGGACGACCAAGGACGTCAAAGGCGAGAAGGGCGAAGGCAAGATCTTCGAATCCCCGGAAGCAGCCGTTCTGGCCCATTCATTCCACGAAGCGAGCCTCCGCGCCAAGGTCAAAGTGCTCGCTCCTAATACCAAGAAATACGCAGCCTTCGGCGGCGGACTCTTCGAGACCACCATAGGCCGCATCCTGTTCAATGAGGTCTTCCCGGAAGACTATCCGTTCATCAATGAAGAGGTCGGACGCAAGAAGCTGGCCGCCGTCATGGATGAGCTCATCACCGCCATGGGCGCTTCCGAAGTGGCGCCGATCCTAGACAGGATCAAGCGCTTCGGCTTCGGCTATGCCACTTATTCCGGCACGACTTGGGGCATCGACGATGTCGTCATCCCTGAATCCAAGGAGGAGATCGTCAAGAAGGCCAAGCGCCAGGCAGATATAGTCACCCAGCAGTTCGAGGAAGGCCTCCTCACCGAGGAAGAGCGCATCAGGAAGCACATCGAGATCTGGCAGAGCGCAAAGAGCCAGGTCGAAAAGGCCATCCCGCATTCCCTCGACAAGGGCGGCTCGGTCCACGACATGGTCACTTCCGGAGCCAGAGGCTCGATGTCCCAGATAACGCAGATGGCCGGCATGAAGGGCCTCATCGCGTCGGTTTCCGGCGAGACCATCGAATTCCCGATCGTGTCCTGCGCCAAGGAAGGCCTGACGCCGATCGAATACTTCATCACCACCCACGGATCGAGAAAGGGCCTCACCGATACCGCTCTCAACACCGCCAAGGCCGGCTATCTGACTCGCAAGCTCTTCGTGGTCGCCCAGGACGTCGTCGTCTCGGAAGAAGACTGCGGCACGAAGGATTCCATCATCATCCGCAAGCAGACGGCTTCAGGCCTAGCCATCCCGCTGTCGAAGAACATCCGAGGCCGCATCCTTGGCGAAGATCTCAAGGATGCGTCGGGCAAGGTCCTCTTCAAGAAGGGTCATCTCCTTTCCAAGACGGACGCGCAGTTCATCGAGGATTCCGGCGTCACAGCCGTCCATGTCCGTTCGCCTCTCTCATGCAAGACCGTCCGCGGCGTCTGCGCCCAGTGCTACGGATTGGATCTCGGCAGGAATAAGCTCGTCGCCCTAGGCGAAGCCGTAGGCACCGTGGCCGCCCAAGCCATCGGCGAGCCTGGAACGCAGCTCACGATGCGCACCTTCCACCAGGGAGGCGCCGCCGCCGCCGGAGGAGATATCACGCAGGGCTTGCCCCGCGTGGAAGAAGTCTTCGAGAAGCGCCGTCCCAAGAACCCGGCCGTCGTCGCCACCGTAGACGGAGTCGTCACCGACGTCCAGGACCTCGGCAAGGAGAAGCTCATCAAGGTCCTTCCCGAGCTCGAGGACGCGCCGAAGACCAAGACTCCCAAGAAGCCGGCCGAGATCGAATACCTCTATCCTTACCGCCGCACGACTATGGTCAAAGTCGGCGATCGCGTCAAGAAGGGCCAGCTCCTCACCGATGGTTCGGCCGATATCGACGAGCTCTTCGAATACGGCGGGGAAGAGCGCGCCAAGGACTACGTCATCACCGAGATCGGAAAGATCTACGAGCTTCAGGGCGAGACCGTTTCCAGGAAGCACATCGAGCTCATCGTGAAGCAGATGTTCTCCCGCCGCCGCGTCAAGGATGCTGGCAGCACGAACCTGACAGAAGGCATGATCGTGGACGACATCCAGCTCGCTGAAGAGAACGAGGCTGCAAAGGCTGCCGGCGGCTCGCCAGCAAAAGTCGCTCGCCTGGTCATGGGAATAACCGAGACCTCGCTCTCTCGCAAGTCGTTCCTGTCAGCAGCCTCATTCCAGCACACGACACGCGTGCTCATCGCCAACGCCGTCCGCGGCGCCGAAGACGATCTCTCCGGGCTCATGGAGAACGTCATCATCGGCCGCCTCGTGCCGGCAGGGTCCGGCTTCGAAGGCTCTCCCAAGAAGGAGATGGTGGACGCGCTCGCTCCGAAGGAGTCAGAGGCAGAGCCTGCGCCGAGCTTCGTGAAGTAGCTGAGGATAGAATCAAGATTTAAGAATTTAGAGCGATGACGAGCCGGTCTCTGGCAAAGGGCCGGCTCTTCGCTAGATGAGGTTTGATTCTTGGCGTTCATCACTTATACTTCAGCCATGAACCGTTCGACCGTAGAAGAAGTGAAGGCGCGCATCCCGATCGAGGAGCTCGTCGCGTCATATGTCAAGCTGGAAAAGGCTGGCCGCTCATTCAAGGCCAAATGCCCGTTCCATAACG
This sequence comes from Patescibacteria group bacterium, assembly GCA_018970245.1. Lineage (GTDB taxonomy): Bacteria > Patescibacteriota > Minisyncoccia > Phycocordibacterales > PALSA-1337 > C7867-002. The sequence goes on along the minus strand of JAGWWT010000016.1, from coordinate 2,796 downwards.
AGAAGACCGCTTCGTTCTTCATCTCGCCTGACCGCGGCGGATATTATTGCTTCGGCTGCGGCGCCAAAGGCGACATATTCTCGTTCGTGGAACAATTCGAAGGGCTGGATTTCAAAGGAGCTCTGAAGGTCCTCGCAGAGAAGGCAGGCGTCCCGCTGGTGGTGGAGAACAAAGCCGAGAGCGAGAAGGACCAGCTCTTCCGAGTCACAGAAGAGGCTGCCGCATACTTCGAGAGCCAATTCGACAAATCGAAGGAAGCCCAGGAATACGTCAGGAAGCGCGGCATATCGCCCGAGACGCGGAAGTCGTTCCGGATCGGCTGGGCGCCTGAAGGGTGGCGCAACCTCCTCGCATATTTGAAAGGCAGGAAGTGGAGCGAGTCTATGATAGAAAAGGCAGGTCTGGCCAAGAAGAACGAAAAAGGGGACATATATGATCGATTCAGGGCAAGGATCATGTTCCCGATGATGGATTCCAGCGGGCGCGCCGTCGGCTTCACAGGCCGCATCTTGCCTAGATTGGACGACGGCAAAGCCGCCAAATATCTCAACAGCCCAGAGACGCCATTGTTCAACAAGTCGCAGATCCTGTTCGGCTTGGACAAGGCCAAGAGCGAGATCCGCCGGATCGGCTATTCCGTGCTGGTCGAGGGCCAGATGGATCTGATCCTGTCCCATCAGGTGGGGGTCAAGAATGCCGTAGCGGCTTCTGGCACGGCCCTTACCGATCAGGCCCAGAGCCAATCGGGAGCGGTCAGCAACTTGGGCATGGTCCGCCGCTTGAGCCCGAATATGATAATCGCCCTCGATTCCGACCAGGCCGGACGGACAGCCGCCATGAAGGCGGTGGCTGCTACGGCGCTCGGGATGGGCATGTCCGTGAAGATCGCGGACATCCGCGGGGGAAAGGATCCCGCCGATCTGATCGTAGCGGACCCTCGAGATTGGGAGGATGTCCTCAAGAACGCGAAGCATGTCATCGAATTCGAGCTCGACAATGTCATAAAGGAGGTCCTCGACCCGCATAGGAGGCCGCGGGCGATAAAGGAGCGCGTGTTCCCATTCTTGGCGAGGATCGACAGCGAGATGGACAAGGCATTCTACGTGAAGCAGATCGCCGACAAAGCAGGGCTTTCGGAGCTCGCGGTCTGGGAGGACCTGCGAAAGACCAAGCTCGATCCCATACCAAATACCAAATACCAAATACCAGATACTACTACTGTCCCTGTGCACCGCCTCGACCTCGTCGAGCGTAGAATGTTTGGCCTCCTCGACCTTATGGAAACCGCCAAGATGCCCGCCGCCACCGAATTCCGCGGCGAGATAAAGAAGATTGCCGGTGATTCATACGAGGAGCGTCTCAAGAGGATAGAGCCGATCAAAAGCGACATCTCATTCGAGGCCGAAGCTTTCTTCGGGAATGATCAGAGCCGCTGGGATAGGCACATGAATGAGCTCATATCCAATTTCGAGGAAGATATCGTGAATGGGGAGCTCATAGAGGCGATGGGCGCCTTGAAGCGTGCTGAAAAGGAGGGCAAGTCGAGCGAGGTCAACGAGCTTGCCAAGAAGAGCCAAGCATTGTCTGTTAGGAAGGCCGAGATAGCCAAAAGACGCAAATACTGAGCCGCGCGCAAAAAGGCTCCACACATTATCTACAGGTTGTAAACCTCTTGCGAGGTTTCGTTATTTATTCTAGAATCTCCAAGTTAGCCCAAACTCCACTATTTATGCGAAAACCAAAAAGAACGGCCATCAATAAGGCTCGTCGCGCAGCTAGGCGTTCTCCGACGCGGACACCCATCCGCGCCAAGGCTCGTGCAAAGGGGCCAGCCTCTTCTCAGAAAGGAAAATCTGCCAAGCCTGCCATCGGCTTCGAGGCCAAGGCGGAAAAGCTGATCCAGAAGGGGCGCGACCGCGGCTTCGTGACCTACGACGAGATCCTGAAGGAATTCCCGCAGATCGAGAACGACATCGTCTTTCTCGATGAGCTTTATGGCAAGTTCGCAGCAGCCAATGTCGACGTCCTCGAGGGCGGCGGCCTTCTGGAAGTCGAAGACCTCGGCGGCGCGCACGCCAATAAGAAGCAGCCTCATATATCTCGCGGCGGTTCGGACTCGGCATACGATTCGATCCAGATGTATCTGAAGGAGATCGGCCAGTACCCGCTAATCAATGCCAGCCAAGAGAAGGAGCTCGCCAAAAGGATCCAGAACGGCGATCTCGAGGCCAAGAACCTTCTGGCCAAAGCCAACCTCCGCCTGGTAGTTTCCATCGCCAAGAAATACGTCGGCCGCTCGCCGGACCTGACGCTTCTCGATCTCATACAAGAGGGGAACCTCGGCCTATTCAGAGCCGTCGACAAGTTCGACTGGACCAAGGGATACAAGTTCTCCACTTACGCCACCTGGTGGATACGCCAAGCCATCACGCGCGCCCTAGCCGACCAGTCTCGCACGATACGCGTGCCGGTGCACATGGTAGAGACCATCGCTAAGTACAAGCAGGTGGTGCGCCGGCTTTCGCATGACCTGGGCCGCGAACCGCTTCCGGACGAGATCGCCATGGAGATGGGCATGGACGTGGACAAGGTCTATCAGATCGAGAAGATCGAGCAGGACGTCGTCTCGCTCGAATCGCCCGTCGGCGACGATAGCGACGATGGGAAGTCGACGCTCCAGGACTTCATAGCTGACGACAAGATCCTTTCCCCGGACCAGGAATCTTCCCGCCGCATCCTGCGCGATCAAGTCAACATGATCCTCAATGACCTTTCCGAGAAGGAGCGCAAGATCCT
>JAGWWT010000015.1 GCA_018970245.1 Patescibacteria group bacterium | reverse complement strand
AGGCGCGAGTAGATATCGTAGGCGCGCTCGCCCATCGGAGACTTCTCTATGACTGTTGGGATAAGCATGGTTGGTTGATTTAAGTTAAGACGAATAGGACTCAAATATATCACACGCGCCTGCACTATCTTATTGACACAATATACATTAAGTGGTCCTTTCACGCAAGGAATATCAGGTTCCGGAAGCTCATAACCCTTCTGTGGCAGTTTCGAACAGGGCCGCTTTTTTTGTTCATCATATTCAAGATCCCGTCGGATATTCTTCGAACACGAGGAGCAATGCGATTGAGCCCACGAAGATTGCCCATAAAATACGAGCAATTCTGCGAAGCAGAGCGAGCATTTTATGGTAGCAATCGATGTGAGCGACCTTGCTCCGAGTGAGAGAAGGGTATCCGATGGGATCCTTGCATACACGCATTCATTTATTGTATATTACGAATGTTACCAATATTTAAATTTGACACCGCCGAAACGGCATCAGTGAAACCGGAATCTATGAAGCTCATCCCCAAATACGGCTCAAAATCTCATACGTTTCTCTCACATTAGCCCTTAGGCGGGGTCTACCCGCATTATGTCACTTAAATTAGCAGCCGCCCTCCTCGCCGCAGCCGGCGTGATAGGCGCAGCCGTAGGCTACTACCTCCGGCTAATAATCTCCTTGGGCAAGAAAGGCTCTATGGAGCTCGAGATCAAGGAGATGCTCCTTGCCGCAAAAGAAGAGGCCAAGAAGATAACGGCCGATGCCGAAGCCAAAGCTTCGCAGTCGATCGAAGAGGCCCGCAAGGAAGCCAAGGAAAAGGAAGAAAAGATACAGCAGTCAGAAGAGCGTCTCGCCAAGCGCGAAGACATCCTGGACAAGCGCCAGTCCGATATAGACGCAGATATCGAGATGATCAAGAAGCGCGTGGAAGAGATCAAGGCGATCCGCGAAAAGACCGACAAGCTCGAAGAGGACCGCAAGAAAGAGCTGGAGAAGATAGCCAAGCTGTCCGCCGAAGAGGCCAAAGAAGAGCTCATGAAGACGGTCGAGAAGCAGTCTCAGGAAGACCTGCTCGTGCGCATGAACAAGCTCGAGACTCAAGGCGAAGAGATGCTCCAGAACAAAGCCAAGGACATCCTGGCCATGTCCATACAGCGCCTGGCCTCATCCGTGGCCTCAGACGTCATGTCCACCATCGTCGAGATCCCGAGCGATGACGTAAAGGGCAAGATCATCGGCAAGGAAGGCAGGAACATCAAGGCTTTCGAGCGCGTAACAGGCGTAGAAGTCATGGTCGATGATACCCCTGGGGCGATCACCATCTCTTCATTCGATCCTGTCCGCCGCCACGTCGCCAGGCTGGCTCTCCTCGAGCTCATCAAGGATGGCCGCATACAGCCGGCCAAGATCGAGCAAGTAGTCGAAAAAGCCCGTCAGGACATCAACAAGACCATAAAGGAAAAGGGCGAAGCAGCCGCTTACGAGTGCGGCGTCATCGGCCTCGATCCCCGCATATTGCTCATCCTGGGCCGTCTCCATTTCCGCACGTCCTATGGCCAGAATGTGCTCCAGCACTCGATCGAGATGGCCCATATCGCAGGCATGATCGCCGAGGAGCTGGGCGCGAATGTCCAGGTCGCAAAAGCCGGCGCTCTGCTTCATGACATCGGCAAGGCCTTGGACCATGAGGTAGCCGGCACCCACGTCGAGATCGGCCGCCGGATACTGCAGAAGTTCGGCGCCCCGGAAGAAGTGATAAAAGCGATGCAGGCCCATCACGAGGAATACCCCTATGAGACTGTCGAATCGCGGATCGTCCAGACGGCAGATGCCATTTCCGGCGCCCGCCCAGGCGCCCGCCGCGATAATATCGAGAATTACCTGAAGCGCTTGGCCGAGCTCGAAGCCGTCGCCAACTCCTTCCCTGGCATCGAGAAGTCCTACGCTCTCCAAGCTGGCCGCGAGATTCGCATCTTCGTCAAACCGGAAGAGATCAACGATGTCGCTGCCAAAGAATTGGCGCGCAACATCGCGCTCAAGGTGGAGAAAGACCTCAAATACCCTGGCGAGATCAAGATCATGGTCATCCGCGAGACCCGCGCCCTGGAATTCGCGAGGTAACAAGCACAGGCCTCGCCTGTGACAGAGGCCTGGCCTATGCACGTCTATACTGTATATGCCCCGCCGCAAATACAGCCGAAAATCGCAAAGGTACGTCAAAGAGGAGGTGCACGAAATGAAACGCGGCCGCCTACATTCTGGCCGTAGCGGCAAGAAAGTGACGAATCCCAAGCAAGCCATAGCCATCGGCCTATCTAAAGCGCGCAAACGCGGCGCACGAGTGCCCCGCAAGCGCTGAACTGCCCAAAAAGCTAATAAATGCTATGATTGGCTTATATCAATTAAGCGAATAAATCATATGCCAACAGGCAATCCTGCATTCATGCAGCCCAAGAACGTTAGCCCGGAACTGGCCGAGATAGTCGGTCCCGGTCCTATGCCTAGAACCGAAGTCGTTTCAAAAGTATGGGAATACATAAAAAAGAACAATCTTCAGGATTCAAAGGATAAGAGAACCATCAATCCTGACGAAAAGCTCGGAAAAGTCCTTGGAAATGACCCGATAAACATGATGAAAATGGCCGGCGCCCTGTCGAAACATATCTCTTAAGGGCCCCGCTCGAGCAATCGACCTAGAAATCCGCCTTACAGGCGGATTTTTGTCAATATTTACAGCTCTATTGCCCAAAAAACGGCTTAACGTATAATGTTAGCCATGGTACGAAACTCATCCGCCCGGCCAAACAGTCCCGGCGGGCGGGCGAGACCAAGTTAGGTTCGTCTTATCAGCGCTAAGAACAACAAAATGAACAAAGCAAGCATTGTTGATGCAGTTCATGGAGTCCTCGGCGGGACAAAGGTCCAAGCCGAGCAAGCGGTCGAAACTATGATCAACAGCGTGATCGATTCCCTCAAGAAGGGCGAGGAGGTCTCTATCGCCGGCCTCGGCATCTTCTCGGTCAAGCAGCGCGCCGCCCGCGAGGCCCGCAACCCTCGCACTGGCGAGTCGATCAAGGTTCCGGCCATGAAGGTTCCGAAGTTCCGCGCCGCCAAGGCTCTCAAGGACGCAGTAAAATAGCGTAAATAGCCCGCATCACAACAGCGCCTCGCTGTTGCTATCGAGCAAAAGGCCGCCATAAAAGGGCGGCTTTTTGCTATAATTACAAGGATGCCCAAGCAAACCAAAGTCGACACGCTGATACTTTCTGATCTGCATCTGGGCGCACCGACGAGCAAGCCTAAGAAGATCAGTGCCTTGCTCAACCATCTGAAATTCAAGCGTCTGATCCTGCTTGGGGACATCTTCGACAGCTCTGATTTCACCAGGCTTGAACCTGACCACCTTTCCCTGCTCTCATTGATAAAATCCCTTTCAAGGAAAGGCGTGGAGATAATCTGGATCCGAGGCAATCATGACGATATACATGAAGTAGCCAAATTCATCGGCTCTCCCCTTCGCGAAGAGTACATGTGGGACCATGGCGGCAAGCGATTCTTGGCGATCCACGGCGACCAATTCGACGATTTTCCTCAGGAATTGAGCAAAATCGACCGCCTTGCGCATCTTATATTCTTGCGCATCCAGAGAATCGACAAGCGCGGACGCCACCTCGTCAAGCTCATCGACTACGCCAATGCGCGGATCCGCCGTCTCTCCGCCAAAGTAGCCCGAGGCGCGATCAGGCACGCTTTGAATAGAGACGCCAATTACGTGTTCTGCGGCCATACGCATCTGACCATGAGGCAGCAGCATGAGAACGGCGATTCCAGCGTGGAATACGTGAATACAGGCTGCTGGACGCACACTCCCTCTACGTTCGCCGTCGTCGGCGAAGACAGCGGCGTCTCTATCGAGAAGTTCAAGTGACAAATCGGGTTGTATCCCACTAACGTCTCAGACTTTGTGGTATATGGTATGAGGAATGATAAGCGTTTTCCAGCGATTACACTAATCAGGAGTCTACTTCATTTGTGGCGTTTCAAGAGCGGATTCAAGCCCTATTCTTGATAAAAACACCTTTTCGTTCCGAGATCTGTGTTCTTTATATCTGGAAATGATAATGACATTTCTGAGGCAATGACTGCACTGTGATACCATTCATTGTATTGTGGGCAGTTTTGAAGCGTTGGAGTAATATTTGTCGGAGTCCAATAAGTTACCGACCTATCAGTTATGTTTATCTGTCCATCAACGTAAGAGCCACTAAAGATTTGTTTTCTGATGGTCAAGTCATAGACAGCAAACGACCGTAGACTAGCTGAGGTTCCTATATCGGTAATAGCAAAATGATCGACGATTTTAGAAAAATATTCTGCGGTATCAAATCCTCCGATGTGATAGTCATTTGGTTCAAATGTGTAAACACATGACGGATATTTACCGCCGTATGAATCTTTGTATTTGATTAGTATATCGTCGCCAACCGAATTCGTTTGTCTTGTGACTACATAGTAATCAGGATATGCAAAACAATTCGGCTTAAATTGGTCGTTTGTATCGATTTGTGCGGCGCTATTTGGGCTTATAGTGGTATTGGGAATTGCCGTAGGAGTTTGAGAAACCGATTTATTTTGTTGGGATGGAGAGGTACTTGCATTTTGAGGAAATTGATATTTTGCTTGAACATTTTTATCAGTTTGAATCTTCGGAATTTCATTTCTCTTATTGCTATATACTAACAGGCCTGTGCCAATCATTAATAAGACAGCAATGACTATTACTAACTGAACAACAAAACCTTTTCTAGAGTATTTCATGCGAGGTATATTAACACACTAACGAACTAGCATTGCCCTAGCCTGTGCCCCACTAACGTCTCGGACTTTGTAGTATGAGGAATTATAATCGTTTTCCGGCAATAACGCTAAGCGTATACTGAGGGATCCGCATCTCATATAATTTTTGACTTTCGTGCTGGGTTCAGGCATATTTCAGTCCAGAGAAACAAAGAAATTATATGAGTTCTTTTAAAAGCCGCTTTTCGAACGAACACACTCTCTTGGCTGTTGTGCACGTCGAGGGAGGAGTTCAAGCTTTTCGTAATACAAAAATCGCGCAGGAGGAGGGTGCAGATGGTGTTTTCCTCATTAATCATTCAATTCCCTACCCAAGCCTTATCGAAGTCTATCTCATGATCAGACAGAAGATGCCGGATTTTTGGATCGGCCTTAACTGCTTAGATCTCGGGCGACACGCTCTCGATTACATACCCAAAGACACGGATGGTCTCTGGGTTGATGATGCAGGAATCAATGAAATCAGTAAGGGCTTAGAACGCGCATTCTCTTTGGAAGAAGCTAGGAAGTTTTCCGAGGAACGACAGAAATCAAACTGGAATGGTATCTATTTTGGCGGAGTCGCCTTTAAGTATCAGAATCAAGTCGTTAATGCGCGGGCCGCAGCAAATGTTGCTTCGACATTCATGGATGTCGTCACGACTAGTGGAAAAGGTACAGGCCAAGCCGCTGAGTTGGACAAAATACGAGACATGAGTATGGGCATCAATAACTGTGCTCTTGCCATCGCTAGCGGTATCACGCCCGAGAATGTTCGATCCTACAAACCCTACGCCGATTGCTTCCTTGTTGCGACAGGTATCAGTGACTCGCACACAGAACTTAACCCAGCGAAAGTGCGATCCCTGGTAAAGGCATTGAAGGGCTGATCGTCACGACCGTTGTGCTGACACTTAGACGCACAACGGTTTTTTAATGCATCAACATCACCCTAGTTTGTGCCCCACTAACGTCTCGGACTGTGTGGTATGAGACATTATAAGAATTTTCCGACGCCTACACTAATCGTATCATGGGGATCCGCATAGGGAGCTTATTTCCCGTATCTCCGTCCTCTACTATTATAATCTTCAACTGCTTTGCCTAATTCCTTCTCGTTGAAATCTGGCCATTTAGTTTCAGTAAAATATAATTGTGAATCAGCCGTAAGCCACATCATAAATCCAGCAGACCAATGTGGCTCACCTCCAGTCCGTATTACAAGATCCACTGGCGGTAAAAAGCTGGTCCACAAAGATTCTTTCAAGGTTATAGCACTGATTGGACCATGAATGTTCCGAATCGCTTCAAGCATTTCCATTTTACCATCGTAGGCAAATAGCACCGTAAGATGAAACCTTCTGCATCCTATTGTCGTATTTTCCAATTCTGTAATCGTTCTCTTTAGCTCGGAGTCATCTATAAAATCACGCCACTTCCCCACAACCCTGAGTCTGATATCTCGTCGTAATAGGTCATCAACAAATTCGGATTTACTCAATTCACTCTTAATATAGGAAAAAAGATTGGACAACTCTTCAGGAGTTCTTTTCTTTATATTATCGACCGAAAGCGCCCAAAAAGTGACAAAAGGTATGCCTTTATCAAATGCTGAGTGCGCTATCCTAGTGAAATTTGAGACTCCATATTTATGTCCTTCCCATAATTTCATTCCGTGAGCACTTGCCCATCTACGATTACCATCTTGCATAATCGCCAAATGAACTAATCTTGTCTCTATATTTTTCATAACAGTAATTATGGCCTGTTTTCAATACATTCAAGGGACTGCATCGCCCTAAATTGTGCGGGATGCGGGAGTCGAACCCGCGACCTCAGTTTGGAAAACTGATATTTTACCGTTAAACTAATCCCGCGTTATTTCACGCTCTTCCCCTCCCCCTGGCCCTTCTCTTCCTTCTCTAGCTGCTTTATCTCGTGCTTCCAGTGCTCCTTCCCTACCAGATCGACATAATTCCTGATCTCGTCTATCTCCTCCTTCATCACGCTCACATTGTGGCGCAGCTGTGAGATGGCCAGCTCGTCTTCTTTGACTTCTTTTGCCGTCTTCTCAGTGGTCTTTTTCTCATGTTTCAGCCCGCTTATCAATATCGTGTCGCCGATGAAGTATGACACGAACAGACCTGTGGCCAAAAGGACGCACACTACGATCACCAGGTTCACCGGCTCATAGAATATCCAGCCTATCCACCCTCCCCTGGCAGTCAGGTCGTCAGCGATCTTCCAGACCGCTCTCCAGAAGAGCACGATGGCCGTAGCGCCGATGAATGTGTAGATGATCGGATAATGCGAAAGATGCTCTCTTATCACATCCTCGAACTTATCAAAGAAATGTAATACCTTCTTTATCATGCGGTTTTCCTTGTCGGAGCGCCGGGATTCGAACCCGGAGTCACCTGTACCCAAAACAGGTATGTTAGCCGTTACACCACGCTCCGGGACGCCATCATCCTAGCATACTTTGTCTCATAGTATAATGTTTTCGATCATTTTTACGCTCGCCCGCCTTGTTCGCTCGTTCATCTTGACCGTTATGACGTGGAATTGGAACTCCGTGTCCGATCCGAGCCCATGCTCAAGATAATACGTCTGGATCATGCGGCGTATATGCCGCTGCTTGTTCCCATGGACATTTTCCTCGGGCCGGTGGCCTGTATCAGACGTGGCCGTTATGCTTTTGACTTCAATAAAGTGAAGAACCCCGTCTTTTCTAGCTATTATGTCTATTTCTCCCCAAGCTTTGCGGTAATTACGTAAGATCAGAGAAAAACCCTTATTCTGTATGAACTTGCAGGCGATATCCTCACCGATATCCCCTCTTGTTCTTGTGCACAAGGAGGCCATGTTTCCACGTATATTAGCCATAATTTCTGTCTTTTATGCACAAAATCCACAAGGTTATCCCCAGTTTTGTCTCTTAACTCGATTTTGAGCCGTTTTATTAGGACAACAGACTAAAGCGCTTCTTCCTGTGCGGGTAGCGAGAATCGAACTCGCATCTTATCGTTGGCAACGATACATTTTACCACTAAACTATACCCGCAGAATTTTGATACTTACCCTCACTAAGATCCCTTACGAAAAGCTCTATCCACCTAAAAATTTTGTTTTTCAAGTATGCACTATTGGTCATAAGATTGCAAACACCGAAATATGGCTTATTCCAGGCCTTTTTTTGCTTAGTCCTTACGGTTTTTAAGAAATCGGCCTCGCTGATGCCGGCATTTCGCATCCAGTAGGCCTTTATTTCCGCCTCTGTGGCCACGTATTCCCCTATAAGAAGCTGGGCCTTGGTACGGTTGATGGAACAGACCTTCAATAGGAACATCTTGAACAGCCTGATGACGCTTGGATCCATACTAGAAACGGAGATCCGGCTACTGCTAGTCTTGTCGCCATGGGCCCAATAGATCATCAGACCAGCGATGAACAGAGGATGGTATCTCAGTTCCTGGAAGTCGACGAACGCGTCCTGATGAGCTTCTTCGTATACCCTTTTCAGCTGGTTGCCTTTGACAGCATTGAGAACAGCTAGTCTTATCGCACCGCCCTGGCTTGCCCTTCTGGCATTTTCTATTGCAATATCATTAGACCACTTCTCCTCCCTGAACCAGGCCGATTGCGTGCTTTTTGGAACTCCGAGCCTCCTCCTGATCTCATTGTATGTATTTCCTGACTGCCTCAAAGCTATGGCTTCATCTCTGTCTTTTCTCATAGTATTTTATTATACTATGTCGTTGGTTCATTTTCAAAGATAGAAATTTATTCTTCATTTTCCCGACTTACCGCTGTGCGCCCGGAGGGACTCGAACCCCCAAAATCAGTTCCGAAGACTGATGTGATATCCATTTCACCACGGGCGCCCGGAACTCAAGTATAGTAACCCAGTTTTGCGATTTCCCCAAATTATTGTAAAATAATGCGGCAACAGCATGAAGAACAGCGCCATTCCAATTGAAGTGGTCGACGTCATAACCGCTCTCGAGAAGGGCGGTTTTGAAGCATACCTCGTGGGCGGCTGCGTCCGCGATCTATTGCTAGGCCGCACGCCAAAGGATTGGGATGTGACCACCAATGCCAAACCTGATCAGATCCAGGCCTTATTTCCAAAGACGGTATATGAGAACGTTTTCGGGACTGTCGGAGTCGTGAATGAGCGAACGGATGATCCAGCTGTCAAAGTCGTGGAGGTCACGCCGTACCGTCTGGAATCCACTTATTCCGATAGGCGCCATCCGGACCAGGTCAAATTCAGCGATAAGATAGAAGATGACCTTAAAAGGCGGGATTTCACCATAAACGCAATGGCCGTGAAGATATCGGAAGGGACCATAAAAGACATCGTTGACCTTTATCATGGTGTTTCTGACCTAAAGGACCGAATCATAAGGACAGTGGGGGAACCGTCAGATCGTTTCAATGAGGACGCTTTGAGGATGATGCGGGCCATAAGATTCTCGGTAGAGCTTGGTTTCACGTGTAACCAGCAAACATTTATGGCTATACAGAGCCATAAATCCCTTATACGAGAAGTTTCATCAGAACGAGTACGTGACGAATTAACCAAGATTTTGATGTCTACCGAACCAAAGCGGGGGATTGAGATGTTGCATGATTCCGGTCTATTGAAGCACATCATCCCGGAGATTGAAGCGGGGATAGGCGTTAAACAGCCTCAAGCTCATGCTTATGACGTATGGGAACACCTTCTAAGAACCGTTCAGCATGCCGCTGACAAAAATTATGGCCTTGAATTGCGCTTGGCAGCCCTATTCCATGACATTGGAAAACCGCCTACTAAGGGGTTTTCACGTGAGACAAATCAACCAACGTTTTTCGGCCATGAAGTAGTTGGTTCACGTGAAACAAGGAAAATCCTCGAAAGATTGAGGTTTTCACGTGCAACAATCGAAAAAGTCGTAAAACTCGTGCGTTGGCACATGTTTTTTGCGGATACAGGTCAAATAACACTGTCCGCTGTAAGACGGATGATAGTCAACGTAGGCAGAGAAAACATATGGGATCTCATGAACCTAAGGTCTTGTGACCGTATAGGGACCGGTCGCCCAAAGGAAAACCCGTACAGGCTAAGGAAGTATAAGGCTATGATCGAAGAGGCCCTAAGAGACCCCGTATCTGTGACGATGCTCAAAGTCGACGGGACTGGGATCATGAAGATCCTCGATATTCCCGCAGGACCGAAGATCGGTCTCATTCTAAATGCCCTCATGGAGGAAGTGTTAGACGATCCAAAGCTGAATTCAGAAGATTACCTAAGCAAGCGTGTCGTGGAATTGAATGGGCTTCCAGAAGCAGAATTGAAGGCTCTCGCAGAGAAGGGGAAAACTAGAAAAGATCAGGAGGAGGAAAAAGAATTGTCAGAATTACGGCGTAAACACGGGGTTTCTTAAAGGACACACAATCCACGCGTTATCCACAACCAGATGTCCTTTACACATAAAGTTAAAGGACATAAAATATCATCAGACTAGTTTGTCATCCGAGGTGACCGCAGAACTTTGTCCCTGATCGCCGGATCGGCGACAGAATTCTGCGGCCCAGACAAGCAATGCTCTTTCAACAAGCAGGGTAGGCTTCACACTCCGTACGTTTGAAGCCTGTGGAAACTTTTTCCCATCCTTCTGTTGCTAGGATGAGAGTGCATCTTGCCTCAAGCACACATTACGTTCTCCAACGGAGAACGACTATCAGAAGACAAGCGCACCATCAGAACAGGAACGGTTCGGATGATCAGATCGGAGATACGATCTGTCGGCCTGTGGGCCAATTTGTTCTTTACGTTTCCACGTCATGGCTTCATAAACCGCGCCACACGGGATTCTATTCTGAACTCGTCAATGACGCGGTTTTACTTTGCCTATTCGATAAGTATCTCGATCGGGCAGTGGTCAGAACCTTCTACTTCGGGATGTATTCCGGCCGATCTCACTCTGCTCTTTAGCCCTGCCGAGACCAAAATATAATCTATCCTCCAGCCTATATTCCTGGCCCTGGCATTCGAAAAATGGGACCACCAAGTGTAGTGTCCGTTCCCTTTATGGAAGATCCTGAATGTGTCCACGAATCCGGCATCGATGAACTTCTGGAATCCATCTCTCTCTTCTTTGGTGAAGCCTTTGAGCCCCTCGTTTTCTTTGGGTCTGGCGAGATCGTCGGCGGTATGAGCGACGTTAAGATCACCGCAAAAGATCACCGGCTTCTTCTTTTCCAGTTCTTTGCAATAGGCCAAAAAAGCGGGGTCCCACTGCTTATGCCGCAAAGGGATGCGGCTAAGGTCGTCTTTTGCATTCGGTGTGTAGACGGTGACGACGTAGAAATCGTCGAATTCGGCGGCGATGACGCGGCCTTCCGTATTTGAATCGCCATAATCATCAGCTTTTAAGCCGTATTTCTTGCAGATCTTGTCAGGGAGGTCGTTCACCACAGCGATCGGCTTGATCTTAGTGAAGATGGCCGTACCTGAATAGCCTTTCTTTTTTGCCGAATTCCAATACTCCTCATAACCGGGCATGTCGATGATCGCCTGGCCTTTTTCGGCCTTGGTTTCCTGTAGACAGATGATATCGGGCTTGGATCTTTCAATAAAAGGACCAAAAGCGCCCTTTTTTACGACAGCCCTGATGCCGTTCACATTCCATGAGATCAGCTTCATGGATGGCATTCTAGATCATTTCTTGCGGTTATGGAATTGTTTATGAACGCGCCGGAGCTCGCTGTCGGTCACATGAGTGTAGATCTGTGTCGTGCTTATGTTGGAATGCCCGAGAAGCATCTGGACAGAGCGGAGATCGGCGCCATTAGAGAGCAGATCAGTGGCGAAACAATGTCTTATGACGTGCGGCGTCACTTTTTTGGAGATCCCGGACTTTATGGCATAGAATTTGACGATCCGCTCTATGGACCTCTTGTCCAAGGCCGACGATCCGGACCTTTTCCGTTCATTTTCGCCGACCCTGACGAACATGGCATCGCTTTCGTCCACATCCGTCCTCTTATCCAGGTATCTTTTCAGGGCTTTCTTCGATTCTTCCGAGAAGAAGACGACCCGGATCTTGTCACCCTTGCCGCGGATCGAAACGCTATCCGCCTGAAGATCCAGGTCTTTCGGCAGGGAACAGAGCTCAGACACTCGCAGGCCGGTCGAGAACAATGTCTCCAAAATAGCTTTATCGCGCAAAGACTTTATATCATCTCCTTTAGGAGCATCTAACAGCTGCTTCAGTTCGCTCGGCGTTATGAGGTCTATAGCCCGCTCGCCGACCTTGGCCAGCTCGATGAATTCGGGCGAGATCGTCCTGACCTTCTTCTTGGCCAAGAATTTGAGGAAGGCCCGCAAAGCTATCAGGTAATAGTTCTGCGTCTTCTTCTTGAGGGTGCGCGAGGGGTCGCGCGGACTGTTCGCAGATTGGCGGTTGAGCCATAGCCGGAATTCCCGGACCCTCTCTTCAGTGATATCTGAAGCGTCTTTGGCCTTTGTATGATCAATGAACCTGGTCAGATAACGGTCATAATTCTCGACCGTTTTGACCGAACGGCCCTTTTCTATCTCGACATATTCAAGGAATTGCTGCTTCAGATCCCGAATATTGTGCGACATGCAGACATTGTATCACCTGGCAGGATAGAGGCCTCTTGCGCCATGAAGCCATTCATGCTAATATATTCGCCAATGCTAACCACGCGACAAAAGACCAAGATAATCAAGGATACAGGCGTCCACGACAAGGATACCGGCTCGCCGGAGGTCCAAGTGGCCCTTTTAACCAAGAGGATCGACGAGCTAACGGCTCATCTGCGCAAGCACCGCAAGGACAATCACTCCCGCCGCGGCCTCCTGGGCATGGTCGCTGACCGCCAGACGCACTTGAACTATCTCAAGAAGAACTATCCTCGCCGCTATTCGGCGATCATCAAGAAGCTGGAGCTCAAGAAGTAGTCGAAAAATAGTCAGGGAGTCGAAAGTCCATAAAGTCGACAAGTTACCTTAAGGACTTTGCGGACTTTATAGACTTTAAGGACTTTATAGACTTTATAGACTATAATGTCCACAGAACTTTTAATATCATAGCAATTTACTTTTCATGATAATCAAGCATAAGGAACAGCGCGTCGGCATTTACATAGACGCGCAGAATCTCTATCACAGCGGCAAGAATCTGTACCACTCGAAGGTCAATTTCGGCCAGATAGTCAAAGACGCGCTCGACGGGCGCAAGCTCGTCCGTTGCGTCGCGTATGTGATCGCCACGGAATCAGGCGAAGAGAACGCCTTCTTCGAGGCGCTCACGAAGATGGGTATCGAGACAAAGATCAAAGACCTCCAGATATTCAGCTCCGGAGCCAAGAAGGCCGACTGGGACGTGGGCATGGCCATAGACGCCGTGAAGCTTTCGCCGAAGCTCGACGCTGTCATCCTCGTCACAGGCGACGGCGATTTCGTGCCGCTCGTCGAATATCTGCAGATGAACCAAGGCTGCCAGGTCGAGGTCATCTCTTTCGGCAAATCTACCTCTGCCAAGCTCATCGAAGCCGCCGACCACTTCATGGACCTCGACCAGACGCCGCACAAATATCTCATGCGCGGAGGAGGGAGGAAGTAATAGGACACAGAAATCGCCTTGCAATCAAGTTTATCTTAAGGTAAACTTCGAGTATGAGACCAAAGACTGCTCAAAATAACATAGTTGGCCTGAAAGAACTCCGTTTGAATATCGAAAAATACATTCGAGAAATCAAGAAAGGCCGTTCTTTCACGGTTGTCCGCAAATCTGAGCCAGTGTTCAAGCTCGAGCCTGTTGACGAATGGGGCGACGAGGGAGTCTGGGAAACAATAGCCGACTTTTCTGATTATTCGCCTACTGGCGGCATTCCCATTGCTGAACTTATAAAGAAGCTCGAATCCGCCAGATGAATAAGTCGGATAAGTACTTACAAAAACTTCCGGAAAAAGAACGGGAGGCCATATTGGGTATTCTGCGCCAGATCATGGGCGGCGACTTATCCAGTCTCGATCTGAAGAAGATTAAAGGTTACGATAACTATTTCAGGGTAAGAAAAGGGCATACCCGCATCATATTTCACCTAGATAGAAATGGAATCCCCGAGATACGCCATATCGGCCGAAAAGACGACAATACCTATAAAGATCTGCAATAAGAAAGCCCCGGGATTGAACCGAGGCTTCAAGCGCTGCACGCAACTCTCACGCTTTTAGAAGGCTTGCTAAAAGAAAGCCGCTCGCAAAAGCCGAGCGGCCTTCGTGAGCGGTGCGGTCTACGCACCGATTACGACACAGTCCTCAAGAGCACGTGCGCCGACTGCGCCGGTATGGCCCATATTGCAATTTTCCATGATCTGAACGAACTTATCATAGTCGCTCACATGAAGGATCACGACAGCGCTGCCATCCGGCCGACGCTTGGCTGTCCGTACCCATACGAACATATCGTCGGGAAACACGACCCGGTCACGAATCTTCGCGAAGAGAGTCATGGCCGCCGGATTCTTCAGGACCGAGAGATCCTTGAATGCCGCGGTCACGAATTCTTCCTGTGTGGTCGATTCGTTGTATGGCCGAAGAAGATGAGCGAGCTCGGGATCAAGATTCGCGTCATTACACCTCAACATAAATCCACAGAAGCATTCATGGATTATGACAAAAAGTTCGGCCATCTGATAAAAACCGTCCCTTATTCGTTGTATTCTGCCAAATCATCCATCGAGGCAGGCGATACATTCGTCAGAGTCGTCCTATTTAAATCCCTGCAGGCTGTTGTCATCGAAAGCGCTGAACTGGCTGAATCTTTGAGACAGATATTTGACATCGTCTGGTCAAAGGTATGAGTATTTGCTAAATTGGACCTGCTAGAAGCACATTTATTTACAGGTAATCTCGCCGCCGGATAGGCAGGTTTGAATGGCTAGGCCCGCCCTAGTTGATCATTCAAAGCTGAAATCTGGAGGCGACTACAGAGGCGAGGCCTCTGCAATCAAATGACAAAGAAGGAATTCTCTCTCGACGTCGGCGGCAAGAAGTTGACCGCTGAATTCAACGACCTGGCGGACCAGACGAACGGATCCGTCATCGTCAAATATGGGGACACTGCCGTATTGGCGACCGCTGTCATGGGCCACGAGCCCAAAGATGGCGACTTTTTTCCGCTGACGGTTGATTATGAGGAACGGTTCTATGCGACTGGGAGGATTTTAGGTTCAAGATTTGTCCGCAGGGAAGGCCGGCCTTCAACCGAAGCGATTTTGAGCGGCCGCATCGTCGACCGGACCATCCGTCCGCTTTTTAATCAGAAAATGCGCAATGAAGTGCAGGTTGTGATCACCACGCTTTCAATCGCTAACGACGATCCGGATGTCGTCGCCGTCATCGCCGCTTCTCTGGCGCTGGGCACGTCCGACATACCATGGAACGGGCCTGTTTCGGCCGTTCGCATCTGCCGAGACGGAAGCTGGCTGGTCAACCCCGACTTCAAAGCCCGCGAGGACGCCAAGATAAACCTCGACATCGTCGCCTGCGGCAAGGATGGCATGATAAATATGATCGAAGTCGCTTCAAAG
Organism: Patescibacteria group bacterium; assembly: GCA_018970245.1. GTDB lineage: Bacteria > Patescibacteriota > Minisyncoccia > Phycocordibacterales > PALSA-1337 > C7867-002. Next base: position 14,039 of record JAGWWT010000015.1, on the reverse strand, counting down.
GAAGTCTCCGAGGACACTGTGAATGAGGGCCTGGCCAAAGCTTCCGAGGTCATCGAAAATATCCAGGACTGGCAGAAGAAGATCATCAAAGAGATGGGGAAATCGAAGGCCGAAGTGCCCCTCCAGGAAGCTACGCCGGGCACAAAAGAGCTTTTCGACAAGGAGATCGCCCCGAAGCTTAAGAAGCACGTGATGAGCGGCCAGCCTGGCAAGAAGTCCATCGAAGGAATCACCGACGAATGGATGAAGCTCTTCAAGGAACGTTTGCCTGAAGGGCATGAAGGCATGGCACTGGAGATATTCGAGGAAGCGGTGAACGATCTCATACATGACGAAGCCATAGACAACGATAAGCGCGCCGACGGACGGAAGATGGACGAGATCCGGCCGCTCTTCGCCAAGGCAGGCGGCATTTCGCCGATACTTCACGGCTCCGGCATCTTCTACCGCGGAGGCACTCACATAATGTCCACTTTGACGCTCGGCTCGCCCGGCGACGCCCTCGTGATCGAAGGCGTGACCGTCGAGGAGAATAAGCGCTTCATGCACCACTACAATTTCCCGCCGTTCTCGACAGGCGAGACCGGCCGCATGGGAGGCACGAACCGCCGCATGATCGGCCACGGCGCGCTCGCAGAGAAGGCATTGGTGCCGGTCATTCCTGACAAAGACAAATTCCCGTACACGATCCGCCTCGTATCCGAGGCATTCGCTTCGAACGGCTCGACTTCGATGGGTTCAGTCTGCGGATCTACGCTGGCGCTCATGGATGGCGGCGTTCCGATCAAAGCCCCTGTCGCCGGCATCGCTTCTGGCCTGATGATGCGCTCGCCCAAGGAATATAAAGTCTTGACTGACATCCAAGGCCCGGAAGACCATCATGGCGACATGGACTTCAAGGTCGCTGGCACCCGTGCTGGCATCACAGCTGTCCAGATGGACGTCAAGGTCGGCGGCATACCGCTCCCCATCCTTTCCGAGGCATTCGAGAAAGCCAAGAGGGCCCGCTTCCAGATCCTGGACGTCATAGAGAAAGAGATCGCTGCGCCCAGGCCGAAGATATCCCCGAACGCGCCCGAGATCATCGTCATGAAGATCAAGCCTGACCAGATAGGCCTCGTCATCGGCACTGGCGGAAAAACCATAAACGAGATCCGGGATGTCACGCATGTAGAAGACATCACTATCGAAGATGATGGTTCTATATTCATCACCGGCAAGAATGAGACCGCAGTCAAAGCCAAAGAGATCATCTACAACATGACCCGCGAATACATGCCTGGCGAGAAGTTCGAAGGCGAGGTGACGCGCCTCATGGACTTCGGCGCCTTCGTCAAGATCGGTCCTAACGCTGAAGGGCTCGTCCACGTCTCCGAGATCGCGCCGTTCCGCGTCGAAAGAGTCGAGACTTACCTCAAAGAAGGGGACAAGGTCCCGGTCGTCGTCAAAGAGATCGACGAAAAAGGCCGCATCAATCTCTCTATCAAGGCCGCCAATCCCGACGTCTTCACCAAGAAAGAAGAGGCCCCGAGGCCGCCTCGCCGCGAATTCCGTGGCGGCGGACGCAGGTTCTAGCAATTGGATCGCTCCGCTCTGCGCAAGCCCTCCGGGCTTTCACAAGTCCTCGCTAGCCGCTATATTCGCCTGCTTCATGAAGCGTCTTCGCTCGGACTCTGCGCAAGCCCTCCGGGCTTTCACAAGTCCTCGCTAGCCGCTATAATTGACGCATGGATGATCTTAGTAAGGATGACTCTCAAAACCAGGATCTCGAGAACAGATCCTCTCAAAATGTATTCGAGATAACGCCAGACTTGGACATCGCGCCGCTCAAGGATGCCGCAGACCTAGCGCCTGAGCCAGAACCAGAGACCGCATCGGCGCAGATCCAGGCATCTATGCCGCGACCGGCGCCTATGCCGCAGCCTGTTCCAATGGCCGAACCAGCCCCGATGCCGAAGCCGGCGATAGCCAGCGCGCCCATCCCAGCGCCGGCGCCGATCATACCCATGTCGCCGAAACCGCCGGAACCGGCACTGATCCCGCCAGAAAAACCTGCTGCGCCGATGCCGCCAGAAAAGCCAGCCGCACCTATGCCCGCGCCGGAACCGGCGCCTCTGCCAAGACCTGCTCCTGTTCCTGAAAGCCGCGTCGAGAACGAGGTGCCTAGAGAAGAGCTGCTTTCCAGCATCTTGAAAGATGCCGACAAGCCGGCCGCCCAGCCGCCAGCGGCGTCGATGCCTGCCAGCCCGACCAAGACCATCCGATTCGCCAATGCCGGCGAACCTGATAAGCCCCCATCAGGCGACCTCCAACAGGACATCGCCGACATATTGCCGACGAAACAGCCGGCGTCTCCGATCAAGAGGCCTGCTTCTGTCGGAAGCTCGTCTGTGTTGAAGCCGCTTAGGACATTCGAAGGCGATGTGGCAGAAGCGATCGCCCACAGGCAGATCTCGTCAGCTTCGATGGTCATCGCCGAGAAGGAAAAAGGCCGGCCCGCGCCTAGTATCCCGCAAAAACCGGCACAGGCGGAGGCGGGATCGTCGCTTTCTCCTTCAGAACCCTCGGCGGCATCATCGATATTATCGGCCGCCATGTCGCCCGTCTCGCCTGAGCCGGCAGCCGAACAGACGTCAGCTGGAAGCGGCCGGAAGATGGCGAATTTCCTGATCATCGCCGCCAGCCTGGTCTTGGTGGCCGGCGGAGCTTACGCCGCCTACTATCTATACTCTGTCAGCCCTCTCTCTCAAGCGCTTTCAAAGAGCCCTGTTCCGACTCCGACCCAACAAGTCATCCCGTCTCTCATTCCTGCCGACAGCCAGACTGTCGTCGCCATAGACGGCCTCAGCGGCCAGCCCCTTCTCGATAAGCTGTATGCCGTGGCAGCGAAGCCGCAGTCTCCCGGCGCCGTGCGCGAGATCATCCCGACTATGAGCCAGAATGGCCAGGTCGTGAGAGTCTCCTCGACCGATATGATCGGCAGGCTCGGGCTTCAGCCGCCGGATATCCTGACCCGCTCGCTGGAGCAGCCTTGGATGCTCGGCGTGTTCGCGGGCCCCGATGGCCAGGATTCTCCTTTTGTCGTCCTGCAGAACGACTTCTTCCAGAATGCCTTCGCCGGCATGCTGCAATGGGAATCCGCCATGCCGGACCAGCTTTCGCCCATATTGAACTACGGATCGACGACGGCATCGTCAGCATATTCTGAGAAGGGAAAGTGGGTAGACCGGATCATCAGCAACAAGGATGTGCGCGAGTTCGTGGACCCGTCAGGGAATGTGCTCTTCCTATATTCATTCATAGACAATACGCACCTGGTCATAGCCGGGAGCGAGGCCGATCTGGCAGAGATAGTGAGCCGGCTTGAAAAACAGGACTTCGTACGATAGAATCCCTCCATGACTGAAAAGGATCTCGAGCATTTCAAACAGAAGCTGCTGGCTGACAAAGCTCGTTTGGAGGCAGGTTTGGCTGATATCGGCCAGAAGACCGACTCTGCAGACGACTGGCAGCCTGCTGCCAAAGACATCGAAGTAGACGCCGCCGACGAGAACGAGGTGGCCGACAAGCTAGAGGAGATAGAAGGGAACAGCGGCATCGTGGCCCAGCTCGAGAACGAGCTGAAGGAGGTCAATGCAGCCCTTGATCGCATGAAGAGCGGCAAATACGGCCTGTGCGAGACCTGCGGGAAACCGATAGAAAAGGAACGGCTCGAAGCCAATCCATCGGCGCGCGTCTCCATAAAGCACAAGCACGCTGCCTGATCAGAAGGAGGCGTTCCTCCTATAGCGAAGGGCCTCGAGGATCTGTTTCTCTCCCGGGGCCGCGAGCCCGTCCAGATCAGCGATGGTCTGGGCGACTTTCATGACCCGGTGGAAAGCCCGGCCAGAAAGGCCTAGCTTCTTGGCATAGCTCCGAAGCATGCCTCTCGCGCCATCAGCCATGACGATGAACCTCTCTATCTCCTGCGGGCCCATCTCGCTGTTGAACGAAAGGCCGGAACCGCCGGAAAAGAAGCGCCTGTGCTGGACCAGCCTGGCCGCTTCGACCCTGGCCCGGACGGAAGCCGAATCTTCTGCATGCGACTCTGCCTCAGCCAGCCTGACATAATCGACCTTTTCCACATTGAGCCAGATATCGAGCCTGTCCATGATCGGCCCAGAGATCCTGCGCCTATATGCTTCGAATACGTTGGATGGGCAAGTGCATCCGTGCCCCTTGCCTCTGCCGCATGGGCAAGGATTCATGGAAGCGATCAGGATGCAGCGCGCCGGGAAGGTTATGACCCCGCGTGCGCGCGAGATCGTGATGACCCGATCCTCCATGGGCTGGCGGAGCGCCTCTATGACGGATCTGTCGAATTCCGGGAACTCGTCCAGGAATAGGACGCCTCTGTGCGCCAAAGTGATCTCGCCAGGACGGGGGAACGGCCCTCCTCCCACTATGGACGGGTATGAAGCTGTATGGTGAGGAGACCGCAAAGGCGGCCTAGTGATCAGCCCGCCTTGAAGCATCTTGGCTGCAGAATGGATGCTAGTGACCTCCACAGACTCTTCATATGTCAGGGAAGGCAATATCGATCTGAAGCTCTGCGCCAGCATGGTCTTGCCGGTTCCGGGCGGACCGTAAAGGATGACATTGTGGGCCCCGGCCGCCGCGATCTCCAGGCCGCGCTTCGCGGCGCTGTTGCCTCGAATGTCTCTCATGTCGAAGCTGTCTTCCTGGCCGGATGCGAAAAGCGGGCCAGCGGCGGATAAAGGCTCGAGGCGCGCCTTTCCGGAGAGGTGGTCGAGGAGATCCTGAAGGGAGCTCACGGGATATATAGCGATCCCTCTGGAAAGGGAGGCCTCCTCGGCATTCTCTACTGGGATGAAAGCTTCTTTGAATCCTTTTACAGCCGCCTGGCAGAGCATGGGAAGGACTCCGCTGGCTCTTCTGATCTGGCCGTCCAGAGACAGCTCTCCTAGGAAGATCTTGCCTTCAGGCGAGAGCTCGGCATCGCCAGCCGCAGAAAGATACGCCACGGCCATAGGCAGATCGAACGAGGTGCCTTCTTTTCTGAGGTCCGCTGGCGCGAGAGATATCACCACCTTCTGGTTCTTCTGCTTGGGCGAGACGAGGCCGATGTTCTTTATGGCGGCTGATATCCTATCCTTGGCCTCTTCCACCGAACGGTCGCCCAAACCGACGACGGAAAAAGCGTGAAGCCCGTTCGATATGTCGACTTCTACGGTGACGATCTCGGCAGTCAAGCCTATAAGCTCGGCGGCGTAAGCCTTGGCGACGCTCATCCGTGTATCCTATAAGATCGAAATGAAATCCCGATGAAAAACCTATGAAAACGGGATAAACCAGAGATGAAGGAGCGTTAAAATGGGAATGCTAGAACGGATTGACTGCGCCTCGGATCTCGAAATGGACGTGCGGGCCGGTAGTGAGGCCTGTCATGCCTATGTAGCCGATGGTCTGCCCTTGGGTCACTCGCTCTCCGGGAGATACCGCGGTCCGGAGCATGTGCGCATACAACGTTTGAGTGCCGTTAGGGTGGGAGATGACCACATAATTGCCATATCCGCCGTTCCATGCTCCATTGGATCTGGCGATGATGACCTCACCCGATGCTGCAGCGTGGATGGGCGTGCCTATGGGGACTCCGGCGAGGTCCACAGCATTGTGCCCATGCAAACCTTGGCTCTTGTACCCGCCGACGATCGGACGTATGTAGTAGCCCGGATAGTAAGGGAGCTTGGAGACATCTACGAGCAGAGGTTCATAAGGGGCTTTGGTGATCCGTCCGTGCCTGTACGTCGGGGCGCTCGGTACCGGTGTAGACAGCTCGGCATTAGGGATTATAAGGCTCTGACCGGCTTGGAGCGCAGCGGACGGCGATAGGTCGTTATAACTGGATATATCGCCAGGATCAGCATGAAGGGCTTTGGCGATGCTCTCCAGCGTGTCCCCCTTCTTCACTGTATAGGTGATACCTGAGATCGGCAGGATTATGAGAGTCTGCCCGGGTTTGAGGATGGACTTGCCATTGAGATCGTTGGCCCACAAGACCGTGTTGACCGATACGTCGAACATCTTGGCTACGCCGCTGATCGTGTCGCCAGGCCTGACTACGTAAGTGCTGATCGTAGCGCTCTGACCATCCGTGCTCGTCGAATTCGAGGCGGCGAGCGACGGCACCAGAGCATCTTCGCTTACGGGCACGGAATCGGCCGAGACATCGGCCGTCGGATCTATATTGGCATGAGCCTGGAGCAGGGCGATATTCTCCGAATTCAGCTGTGGACCGCTCGCTGCATCGGAGGCGGCAGCTTGTTCGCTCCCGAAGAGAGAATCCATGAAAGAAACGAGGCTGGCATGAGCGGTCTCTGATGATGATGCTATGACACCGAAGCAGAGCAGGACGAAAGCCGCCAAAGCTATGGCGCGCGTAAAAGACTGGCTATTTTTCTTACCTTTCTTGAGTTTAGATTTCATAACAGATTTTCCCCGCTAGCAACTCATCCAAATCTGCCGTCCTGCGTATCAGTGTTGTGTACCTCGGTCATTTTATGGCTTTGTTGAGCCATAAAATTCGATAGACAATCGAGGTGACCTTTCTAGGTTATCAGGCGCGGACATATTGTCAATTCCCGGTATCCACAGACAAATTTGTTGCCATATTGTCAAAGATCGTGTCACTGAAAATCCAGTCGAAAACGCTCTTCAGGCCGATGAAAATATATTTTCGCCAGCGATTCATGTAAGATGTCTCCATGTCTTTGAATGATGCCCAAAACAGGGCCGTCGAGACCGTCGACGGGCCGGTCCTTATCATCGCCGGAGCCGGATCTGGCAAGACCCGCGTCATCGTCCATCGCATCCTCAATCTCATAAGGAAAGGCGTCCCGCCGCATGAGATATTGGCCATAACATTCACGAATAAGGCCGCCAAGGAGATGAGGGAGCGCGTCGCCGCCCTCTTGTCTGGAGATGCGGGCATGAATCGTCCAGTCTTCATGAATGAAAGGCCATTCGTGAGCACTTTCCACGCCTTGGGCGTCCATATCATACGCGAGAACGCGCACCGCTTGGGCCTGACAAGGCATTTCACGATATATGACCGTGGCGATTCTAGGAGGGCCATAAAGGAATCCATGGAACAGTGCTCGGTGGATCCGAAGAGGTTCGACCCGGGCACGGTCTTGAATATGATATCCAGGGCAAAAGGCGACGGTTTCAGCCACATCGAATATGCCGACCGCGCCGATGGGTATCTAGAGGAGATCGTGGCCCAGGTCTGGGAAAAGTATGATGCCATCTTAGCCAGGGACAAGGCATTGGATTTCGACGACCTCCTCCTCAAGACGGCCCAGCTCCTGTCCGGAAATGAAGATATAAGGAAACGCTACAGCTCGATCTGGAGATATATCCATGTCGATGAATACCAGGACACCAATCGCGTCCAGTACAAGATCGCCAGGTCTCTGGCAGCCGAACACAGGAACATCTGCGTCGTAGGCGACGCAGATCAGAACATATACAGCTGGCGCGGCGCCACCATCGAGAACATCATGAATTTCGAGAAGGATTACCCCGAGGCCACGGTCGTGACCCTCGAGAGGAATTACCGCTCGACGAAGACCATACTTGCGGCCGCGAACAGCGTCATAGAGAAGAACCGCGTCAGGAAGAAGAAGACGCTCTTCACCGAGAATGAGAGCGGCGACAAGATCGGCCTGATCGTAGCCTACACGGAATCGGACGAGGCCAGGATGGTCGCCGATACCGCCAGGTCGCTCATCGCGGATGGGGCCTCGGCAAAGGAGATAGCCGTCCTATATAGGACCAATTTCCAGTCGAGAGCGATCGAGGAAGCTTTCATAAAGAAGAGCATCCCGTACCAGCTGGTCGGCGTCCGGTTCTTCGAGCGCAAGGAGGTCAAGGATGTCCTGTCATATATCCGAGCCGCGCTCAATCGCGAGAGCTGGAGCGATGTCGGCCGCATCATAAACGTGCCGGCGCGCGGGATAGGGAAGGCTACGGTGGCCAAGATCATGGCTAAAATGGAAGACTCTCTGCCGCAGGGCATGAGAGAGAAGATCGCAGGGTTCTGGAAGCTCCTCGAGGACATCCGCCGAGAGGCGGAAGAGAAGAAGCCTTCGGAAACGGTGCGCTTCGTCATCCAAGAGACGGGCATAGAGCGTTCCATGAAGGACGGCGACCCGGATGCCGAAGAGAGGCTCTTCAATGTGAGGGAATTGGCTTCCGTCGCCGCTCAATACGACCACCTGCCCGGCCTTCAGGGCATCGAGGCTTTGCTCGAGAACGCCGCTCTCGCCACCGATCAGGACGAGCTGCAGAAGGACGACGATGTCGTGAAGCTCATGACCGTACATGCGTCCAAAGGCCTGGAATTCGATCATGTGTTCATCGCTGGCATGGAACAGGACCTTTTCCCGCTCAAGCACCTGGATGAGAAGGATGTGAACGAAGCCGAGGAAGAGGAGGAGCGGCGCCTTTTCTACGTCGCATTGACCAGGGCCAAGAAGAAAGTATATTTGAGCTATGCCGTATTGCGCACGGTCTACGGAGCCCAGAGGATCAATGCTCCTTCGGAATTCCTCGATGACATCGATCCATCTCTCATCGAGGGCCAGGAACCGGAGAAGCCGTCCGGCGCAAAGGCGCTTTTCATAGACTTCTAATGGATAGCAGCGAATAAATGGAGATCAAAGCAAAAAAATCTCTCGGCCAGCATTTTCTAGCATCGAAACAGGCGCTGGACCGCATCATCTCGGCCTCATCGATCGAGCCGGGCGAAGAGGTGCTGGAGATCGGACCCGGCACGGGCATCCTGACAGCGGCTCTCATCGCCGCCGGTGCGAAGGTCACTGCCGTCGAGAAAGATGAGCGCGCTGCCGCTCTCCTGAATGAGAAGCTCTCGGAAGACATCTCTGCTGGGAGATTGAAGCTGGTACAAGGCGATGTCTTGGAAACCTCACCGATGATGGACGGGAAGTTCGCTATCGTGGCCAATATCCCTTACTACATAACCGGAGCGATCCTGGAAACGTTCCTGGAACGCGGCCCTCGCCCGACTCGCATGATCCTTTTGGTCCAGAAGGAGGTGGCGGAAAGGATCATCGCGGCCGACGGCAAAGAAAGCGTATTATCAATATCCGTAAAGGCTTTCGGAACGCCGCGGATAGCAGCCCGGGTCCCTAGAGGGGCATTCGTGCCGCCCCCGAAAGTGGACTCGGCCGTCATAAGCGTGAGCAGCATCGGCGACCAACGGTTCTCGGACGCCGGCTTGCAGCCTGATCTGTTCTTCAGAGCCGTAAAAGCCGGGTTCGCCCACAAGAGGAAGCTCCTCATAAGGAATCTTGAAGCGATATGCCCTAAAGAAAAGCTCGAGGGCATGTGGCTGGAACTAGGTTTGGACAAGAAGGCTCGCGCTGAAGACATCGGCGTAGAGACGTGGTTCGATATCGCCTCCAAGATCGCTGCCGGGCTTTGAGATCTCTGGCAGATCTCGATGGCCCGGTCGAACCTGACTAGAACGATGACCCCACCGTAGATGTGATCATGCCTTCCTGCGGGAGGCTAGCGCAGCCGGTGCCCACATAGACCTGGCATTGTCCGCCGCCAGTGTATTTCCCGAGCAGCTCCGTCGTGAACGGCAGATTGTATGAAAGATAGGCCTGCGAGCCTTCTTCATATGTGAGCAATGTGACATATGACGGCGCCAAAGGTTGTATGGTCAGGAGCCAATTTCCGCTGCATGAGCAAAAATATGAGTAATACAGCTCTCCGCCGAAAGGAGTATCGCCCGTCTGGGCAAAAGCCTTCGGCGGAGCAATGGACGCATAGATGGCATCGAGCACGCCATCCCACGCTGACTGCAAAAGATCAGGGCTTTTTGCGGCCGTATGGCTGTTTTTCACGATTTTCAGGAATTCCGACATCAGATCCGTGGTGGTGCCGGAGACGTCTTTTTCGACTTGAGCCTTGATGGAGCTGAGCTCTGTCCGGCTCACTCCTTGCTTGGCACCGACGGCGTCTAGAGCCGCCAAGAATCTGCCGAGATTTGCCTGATTATTTGCCTGGCTATTGGCGTTGGCCTGGCTATTTGCGTGACTAGAATATTCGTTTTGGCTTGTCCCGCCGGAATAAGCTGTGGTCGACGCGTTAGCCGGCAAACCATTCAATACCGCCAGAGTCGACGGGCCGACGAAGCCGGTTCCGGACAAAAGGCCATTCGGCAACAATATCTGATCCTTGTATCTCTCCTGAAAGCGCTTGACAGCATCGGCAGTCAGCTGGCCGAAGAAGGCCGTTTCCTGGCCAGGAGAGCCCGGGCCGTCTTTGGCGACCATAGTCTCCGGATCCTGGTTCAGTATCTTCTGAAGATCGCGCACGTCATCGCCGGACATTCCGGCGCCCAGCGTCCGCGAGAAATGGAAGCTCTGCGCGTTCGCGCTTCGAAAGCCGATGACCATGGAAACTGCCCAAAAAACGATCAAGAATTTCTTCACACAGGGATTATAGCGCAGCGGTATCGTATCGAGCGAGGGTCCGGGGGAGGGAAACCTCATACTATCCCCACTTTTTCGTGTCTATGGAGCCGTAAACCGGCTATAATTAATACTATGGCGATGTTCTACCCGCGCAAGCAGACGGTGATCACATTCGTGGTCTGCGCTGTAGCTGTCGTGGCAGCTAAATATTACGTCTCTTCTGCCGATCAGCCGGCTGTTTCGGCCAGTTTGCAGGCTCTTGCAGCTTCCGCGACGGACACGGAAGCGGCCATCATAGACAGCCCGGAGTTCGCCGATTGGCAGGCCTCGTTCGGCACGACCACGGTCAAGAAACCGGCTGCCGGATCCTCATCTTCGCCTGAAACGCTCACTCGGACCGACAAATTCAGCCGCGATTTCTTCACGCGCTATATGGAGCTCAAGCAGGCCGGCCTCCTCAACAACCAAGACATAGTCAATCAGGCCACGAACGACGTCATCACCGCCGATGTCAACCCGACGCCTCCCAAGGTCTACACCTTGTCAGACCTCAAGATATCCAGCTCCGCCGACGCCGCTTCTCTGCAATCATTCAGCTCGGCCGTCGCTTCCGTCATAGAGTCATACAGAGTGGCCAAGAATGAGCAGTCGATACTGACTGACTTCTTCGCGTCCAATGATCCTTCCAGCCTCAAGAGCCTCGCTCCCGTCATCGCGACATACAAGCGCATGATCGCGTCGCTTCTGGCCATCCGCACTCCGCGATCAGTCTCTGCGCAGCAATTGGAGATCATAAACGCCCTCTCGGCCATGGAGGCTGCTGCGACCGACCTGCAAGCCTTGGGGAGCGATACTATCCGCGGATTGGCTGGGATAAGCGCCCATACCGCGGCTGTGACGGCTATGATAACGGCTCTGACCGACATGCATTCGGCATTGACCGGCTTGGGAGCCTCTTTCGATTTCGACCAGAGCGTCCTTAACACCATGCTCAGATGACCATGAGATCAGCAAGCCGAAAATCCGCGTCCCTGATCATAGCCGCGCTGGCCGTATTCATCCTGGCCCGTCCCGGGTCTGCCCATGCGCAGCTTGGCAGCGCTGTCTGCGATATGACGGTCAACTTCAGCAACGCCGTCCCTGTATGGGACCAGTCCACGCAGGCCATGAAGAACGCGAAGTGCACAGGAGACGGCTTCGCCTGGCAGGCGGCCCATGTGGTCCTGCACGCCCTGACGACCAGCGTCGTAAACTGGATCAATTCCGGTTTTCAGGGAAGCCCGTCGTTCGTCACCAACCCGGGCGCATTCTTCGCCGACACGGCCGACCAGGTGACCGGCGCTCTCATATCCGACACCGGTCCGCTGGCTCAAGCCCTATGCTCGCCCTTCAGCCTGGATATCCGCTTGGCCCTGGCTCTCAATCAGGCCCAGATCTACGATGAGCGCTACACCTGTACGCTTAGCACCGTCCTCCAGAACGCCCAGAACAGCCATGTCTCGGTGGGAGCGAGCGTATCGCAGAACCCGAATGGCGCGACTTTGGGCGACTTCATGAATGGCGGCGCGAGCAGCAACGCCAATGCCGTAAGCGTGAACGGCCAGAGCATAGACGGCTTCTACAACAACTTTTCTCAAGGCGGATGGGACGCCTACATGGCGATGACCACAGACCCGCAGAGCAACCAGTGGGGCGCATATGCCATGGCTGACAGCGACCAGCGCGAGCTCATCGCCGAAAGGCAGGGCCAGATCAACAACGATCTGAACCGCGGCAACGGCTTCCTTTCATGGCAGAAGTGCGACAACGTTCCCTCGGAAGGCCAGACTCATTACGACCAGAACCTAAACGCCTACGTAAATAACAGCGGCGGCTCCACGCAGCAGGTCTGCCATACCGAGACTCCTGGATCGGTCATTTCTTCGTCGCTGAACAGCAGCCTGCAGGGACCGGCACAGGAATTGCAGCTCACGAACGAGATCAACGAAGTCGTCTCGGCTCTCTTCTCCCAGCTCATGTCGCACGTCCTCTCGAACGGCCTCCTCTCTTCGAGCCAGGTGAGCGTCGGAGCGGGGAACAGCATCTCGCAATCCTACGTGAATCAGCTCTCGAACGACCCGCAGCTTCAGGCCAACTTCAGCAACCTAAAGAACCAGGCCGTGGCGAGCATCAACCAGATGACGATCCCGATCCAGCAGGCCATAACATACCGGGACCAAGCAGCGACTCTAATGGATGGCGTGCAGAGCCAGTACCAGAGCACGAGGGCTTGCATAGCAGCTGAGGTCAATACGAATTCGACTGCCGATCCTATGACCCTCGCCTCCTCGAATCTAGAGCCGCAGCTCACGGCCCTTGACGCTTACATCTCCGACACGGTCACCCCGCAAGTCGACAGGTACCAGCAGATGGCCGCCGACGCTCACGACTGGCTGGGACAGATCCAGCAGGTGGAATCTCAGCTGGCCAGCGCTGCCACGGCCGCCGATATGTATTCCGCGAACGACACCCTGAATTCCTTGCTCGCATCCACATCGACGGCAGCCGATCCGAGCCTGGCCAAATCCGACCTGAGCACGGCCACGACCTTGTCCAAGAATATGCAGAGCGCGCTCGCCCCGTACCAGAGCCTCTGCACGACCGGCGCTACGGCCATCCAATAATATGCACAGACTTCGCAAATACCTCATCCCGATCCTGGCCATCGCTCTCATGGCGGTCTTCCCGCTGCACTCAGCTCACGCGGCCTCGGTAGCGGCCTCGGTAGCGGGAGCTTTGTTCGACGTCACGATAGGCACAGTCCTCCATATGGTCAGCTATGTCCTTTACCTGGTCCTGACTATCGCCAGCTTCGCACTGACGCTATCGGCAGCTCTGCTCAACGCTTCTATCTGGCTAACCACCAACCTCCAGATATTCATCAACAACACTCCGGCGATATATCAGGTCTGGCAAGTCCTTCGGGATTTGGCTGGACTGGTGTTCATCTTCCTGCTCCTTTATGCGGCCATTAAGACCGTCCTCAATATGCAGGACGCCAAGTACGGAGAGCTCTTGAAGAACATCATCGTGGTCGGCATCCTGATAAATTTCAGCTTCTTCATAACGACGGTCCTCATAGATGCCTCGAACATAGTCTCGCTGCAGCTTTACAATGCCATCGCGCCGCAGACCAATGTCTCGAGCTGCAACGCTGGTCTCAACAACACTTATTTCACCTGCGTCTTGAGCTCGCTCACAGGAGGCAGCCACGGCGGATTGGCGACTGTGATCGTGAGCTCTCTCGATGTCCAGAAATGGTGGAGCACCGACTCTCCGTTCAAGTCGCTCACGAGCCCTTCTTCATCTGACCTGTCTATCAATGTCAGGATGATGCTCGTCAATTCGGGCGCCTTGGCGGTCACAGTCCTGGCGGCGGTGAGCTTCCTCGGTGCGGCGGCGGCGGCGATATGGAGGATAGCTGTGCTCATCATCCTCTTGGCCTTTTCTCCGCTATGGATAGTCGGCTACGCTTTACCACAAATCAAAGAA
>JAGWWT010000014.1 GCA_018970245.1 Patescibacteria group bacterium | reverse complement strand
TCCGCCGCAAGGCGGGAAGAGATCGGGTCTCGGTGTTTTGCATGATTTCCTAGCCGAGGCTTTAAACTTCAAATCCTGCTACCGTCGTAGAAGCGTCCGGCAAACATCGATTGCACGCGGGTTCGATTCCCGCCATCTCCACAACGACAAAACTGGTCTAAGCGAATTGACATTTTAATAATTTGTGCTACTATATTGCCAGTTTATGAAAGCACAATTCAAACTTGATAGACAAAACTTCGGCAAAGCCATCGTTGGCTTTATCGGTGCATCGCAAGGCTCAATCTTTTTTCCATTTCGGGTTATTCGTTCCTCATTCGACCCTGGAAAAGACATTACCGTGAGTTTCACAGATAAACCAAAATCTCGACCCGAACCCGTATCGCCAGCTGGCTATCTCGAGCCTACCCCCCACGACGTGTTCACCTTGTCGCGTGATGAGGTCGAGCGAGCCTTGTCTCGGAGGATTTCCCTCATGCAAGGTCGTCAGTACGTAGGTAATGAAATTGACTCGATCGACCCTGATTTGCCCGAGGAAATCAGGGTATCGATTGAGTTTGTTCCTCAAGGTTCGGAATTTGCCGGCACGAAACACGAATTCCAAATGATCTAGACCTTCATGAGATTGACCATTAGCGGCTCTCTCGCGAAGGTCTTTCTCTTTTGCAGATTTCAATACTCATCTTTTGACCTGATTGTGCCGTCAGGGAATGAGCCTTTCGGGGTGGCGCTGCGTGCCAGCATGTCCTACAATTGGATTGATGCATCCTGCTTCCAAGCTGAAAGGCGCTCTGTTGATCGCGTTCGCCGTGGCATCGGCGTTCTCGGCATTGCCGGCGATCGCCGCTGCTCAAACCGTCTCGATCCCCGGCTGTCCGGCAGGGTACACATGCGTGCCGAACATGGAGAGGATATTCTACATCTCCGGCTCATATCTAAAGGAAGCATTGGCCGATATCCGGACACGCCTCTCTCCGGGAGACGTGATCGCGCCGCAGCTGTACATACTGAAGTCCGACCTCAATGCCACTGGTTCGATCCCTGACGACATCATGCATGCGGCTCGCGATAAGAGTTTGAGGATCATGCCGCTCATCGCCAATCAGGGCTTCAGCCAGGCGCTCATGCATTCATTCTTGGCCTCTAGCACGGCTGAAGACGCGGTCGTCTCATACATAGTAGACGAGGCCCTGAAGCGCGGGTATATCGGATGGCAGTTCGATTTCGAGCACATGATGTCTGCTGACAGGCAGCAGTTCGCCGATTTCGCGAGCAAGGCCGCTGATGCTCTGCATGCCCGCGGGCTCATCCTTTCGATAGCCGTCGTCGCGCAGACAGACGATGCCACCGACACCGCCATGTACAGAGATTGGAGCGGCGCATATGACTATTCCCAGCTCGCCGAGCACGCCGATTTCCTGAGCGTCATGACATACGATGACCCATATTCGATCGGGCCGACGGCATCGCTGCCATATGACAAGAGCGTGCTCGCATATCTCTCCGGCAAAGTGCCGCCGAACAAGCTCTCGCTCGGCGTCCCGTTCTATTATTATAGCTGGGATATGACGCATGCCAGTTTTCGCGCGGTATCATCCTCGAGCAAGCCTGTATTCTTGGGGGAGCTGGCCAACCGAGGCGGGACTTTCACGAGATGGGACTATCTGAGGAAGCATTATGGCATGCGCCAGCTGTTCGATACCGCGCTAGGGGAGCCATATTCCATCTGCTATGTCGATGGCCGAGAATATATCATCTGGTATGACGATCTCACGAGCATGCAGATGAAGCTCGATCTCATAAAGGCGGACGGCCTGCGCGGATTCTCGGCTTGGGCCTTGGGCCAAGAATTCCCGAGCGTCTGGACGGCTATATCCAAAACCTATTGAAAGGCTATAATGATAGTATCGATCGATGATCGATCAACGGATCTCATGGCTGAACCAGCAAAAAAGAAGATCATATGGGTCGAAGATGACAAGCTCATCGGAGCCCTGCTCACCAAGAAGCTCATCGCAGCCGGATTCGATATCTTCTGCGCGTTGAACGGCCACGATGCATTCGAGGCCATGAAGGCCATGCTTCCGGCCATACCAGACCTCGTCATGGTCGACCTCGTTCTTCCTGACATGAACGGCTTCGAGATCCTGGAAAAGGTCGGGGCCGATCCTAGATATGCCTCTGTGCCGAAACTCATCTTGTCGAACATCGATTCCGCGGCCGACCACAAGCGCGCCGAAGAAGTCGGGGCCAAGAAGTTCATCGTCAAGGCCCTCTCCTCATTGGACGATATAGTCAAGGAAGTGAAGGCCCAGGTCGGATGAATCAGGGCGGCGTTGCACTTCAGAGTGGAATTCAAGGCCGACGCTTGACAAAATTCAGATATTGTTTAGAATTTGAGTAGGTCCAAAATTCTTTGATATGAAAATGTCAGATATCGGCGATCCAGCGACGGTCGCCTTGGTCTCCATCGCGGCGGCCCTGCTTGCCAGGGTCGTTTATCAGTGGGTCCGGAACAGTTTCCGGGTCTGCCCTAATTGTTTCGGGCATCACATCGACCGTACCAGCGAACGCCGGCTGCATATTTCCAGATCGGGGCGATATTCGGTCGATTGCACGACGGTGATCGTATGCCGGAACAAGGGTCCGTGCGCCAACAAATACAAGGAGGTCGTCACCGACTCATACATCAAGCCGGTCGATCCCAGCAATCCTCTGCACCTATTCAGGCACTTGCGTTACCGGCATATCCTGGAAAAAGGCGAGAGCAGGGTAGCGCTGGCTAGCCGCAGGTTCTGACTTGCACAAGCCGCCGCGGCCAAGCCGCATGCGACCGCCATTCGCGCCCCATCGGGGCGCATTTTTGCATATTTTGCTTCCATTTCAGCTCCGATTCTGTATAATCCAAAGGCTAGATCCGTCAAATCCAATATGGCCAACGGCGCTGCCCCAAACCCCAATAATCCCAATCCCCCCCGCGGAATGCCCAAATTCCGGCCGCCGCGGATGAGCTTCTTCAATCTGATCGCTCTCACCATACTCGTCTTCCTGCTCATCACCGGGATATACGCGGAGCTGTCCGCATCGAAGCCGGCCGTATCAGAGACGGTGCCTCTTTCGGCCATCGCCCAAGGCATCCAGAAGGGCAAGATATCTTCCATCGACCTCCAGGGCGATCAAGTCATCGCGACATATGCGGACAAGTCGGTGAAGACCGCCCAGAAGGAGGCCGATTCGTCGCTCACCGATTCTCTGGCCAGGCTCGGCGTCACGCCTGCCGAGCTCGCTTCGACGACTGTCACCGTCGAGAATCCGAGCGGCTTCTGGTATTGGGCCGCCCAGCTTTCTCCATATCTCATACCTCTCATATTCCTGATATTCTTCATCTGGCTCATCTCCCGGCAGATGCGCGGGGCTGGCATGCAAGCTCTGTCGTTCGGACAATCCAAGGCCCGCATCACCATGCCTGACGACCAGAAGCAGCGCGTGACATTCAAGGACGTAGCCGGCGCCAAGGAAGCCAAGCAGGAGCTCATGGAGATCGTCGACTTCCTGCGCAATCCGAAGAAATTCATAGAGATCGGAGCAGAGATACCGAAGGGCGTCCTCCTCATGGGCGCTCCCGGCACCGGGAAGACGTTGCTCGCGCGAGCTGTCGCCGGCGAGGCCAACGTCGCCTTCTTCTCGATAAGCGGCTCGGAATTCGTGGAGATGTTCGTCGGCGTCGGGGCTTCGCGGGTCCGCGACCTCTTCAAGATGGCGAAGGATGCCGCTCCGGCCATAGTCTTCGTCGATGAGATCGACGCCGTAGGCCGCGCCCGCGGCTCAGGGATGGGCGGCGGGAACGACGAGCGCGAGCAGACCCTCAATCAGATCTTGGTCGAGATGGACGGCTTCGAGCCGAACGTCAAAGTCATCGTCATGGCAGCGACGAACCGCCCGGACGTGCTCGACCCTGCGCTCCTTAGGCCGGGACGATTCGACCGCCGCGTGGTCATCGACCTGCCGGACCGCAACGACAGGGAAGACATCCTCCGCATCCATGCTTCCAGGAAGCAGCTGGCTGAAGACGTCAATCTGCGAGTGGTAGCCGAGAGGACGCCCGGATTCTCAGGCGCCGACCTGCAATCTCTCACGAACGAGGCCGCTATCCTGGCTGCGCGCGAGAACCGCACGAAGATCGGCCAGTTCGATCTTATCCGTTCGATCGAGAAGGTCATGCTGGGGCCGGAGCGCCGCAGCCATGTGCTCACGCCGAAGGAGAAGGAGATCACTGCCTATCATGAAGCCGGCCACGCCATCGTGGCGTCAGTCCTGCCGTATGCCGATCCGGTCCACAAGATCTCTATCATCTCGCGCGGCCGCGCCGCCGGATACACTCTCAAGCTGCCTATGGAGGAGAAGAAGCTCCAGTCGAGGAACGAGTTCCTAGATGACATCGCAGTCGGATTGGGCGGATATGTGGCCGAGCTCATCATGTTCAAGGATATGACGACGGGCGCGTCCAACGACCTCCAGGTCTCGACTTCGCTGGCGCGCAGCATGATCACGCAATTCGGCATGTCGGAAAAGATCGGGCCGGTCGCCCTGGAGAGCCCCACTGGCCGCGTGCTCTTCGGGATGGGCGTATCGGACAGGGAATATTCAGAGAAGGTGGCGTCGGAAGTCGATGCCGAAGTGGCGCGCATCATGTCCGAGGCGCGGGTTCTGGCCGATAAGACCCTTACGGATCACAAGAAGGCTTTCGAAGCGGTCGCCAAGCGGCTGATCGAAAAGGAGACTATAGAGCGCGAGGAATACGAGCAGATCCTGGTCGCGCATGGCATCGAGCTGAAAAGGAAAGAAGTGATAGAAGAGAAGCCGCAGGATTCGCTGCACGTCTAAGGGCCGGCGCCATAAGCGGCCGGCTTGTTCGACAGTTTACTTAAAGGAAAAACCGGATTAGTATATCCAGGCGCATGTGAAAAACTGCGTCCGCCCTTAGCTCAGCTGGTTAGAGCACAGAGCTTATGGCGACAAGCGAGCATATGTGAAAAACTGCGTCCGCCCTTAGCTCAGCTGGTTAGAGCACAGAGCTTATACCTCTGGGGTCCCTGGTTCGAATCCAGGAGGGCGGACGGAGTTTTGCACGATGTGCGAGCGCAGCCGCCATATCGAAGATATACCTCTGGGGTCCCTGGTTCGAATCCAGGAGGGCGGACGGAGTTTTGCACGATGTGCGAGCGCAGTCGCCATATCGAAGATATACCTCTGGGGTCCCTGGTCAGTGCGTATAGATCGAGGCGTATATGGCCAAGCAGCGGTCGCCCTTTTTGGTCTTTATATAGATCCTATCGAAACGTCGATCTGGTCGCTCGTGTGGTGTAATTTTTCTCCGGGATAGCTCAACTGAGCCGTTGATTATATCATGCAAATGGATTTCCGTGAATAAAAAAAGCTATGTTCTCATAGGTCGGGAACACCCCAGAAAAACCCCCTTTACCAAAAGAACCGCCATTGACTAGAAAAAACTCCCTTTACCAAAAGAGCCTTCATTTACTAGAAAAACCTCTCTTTACCAGAAGGACTCCATCACATACGAAACGTCCCCATCACTTCGCTCCTTTATCCAGGACGTGCATGCCCGTAGCGAAGCCGAGCAAGAAAGCGATGACTAGGAGGATTATGACCGTTATGGCGCTCATGCCCTAAGTATAGCGCCGCGCCAACATAAGTCCACTATTCAAAATGCGAGTCAAGAGCGCTCGACGCCGCTCGCGCCTGAAGAGCGGGATTCTGCGCAAGATCGGGATCCTTTTCGATCATATCCGCCGCTTCTTTGCGCGCGGCTTCCACCATCTTCTGATTGCGCAGCGCTTCCATGGCTATATCCGATACGCCCCATTGCCTCGCCCCCGAAAGCAGTCCGGCGCCGCGCTGGGCGAGGTCGAGCTCGGCGAGCTCGAACCCATTCTTGGCCGTCTGCAAAGCCTTGAGGCGCTCGATCGATCTCTCCGAGACGGTCTCGGTGAATGCGTAGCAATAGGCTTGATGATCGCTCCTCATGACGCGCCCCCGCAGCTGATGGAGCTGAGCCAGGCCGAACCTCTCCGCGCCTTCGATGATGATGACCGTGGCATTCGGCACATTCATGCCGACTTCGACCACCGACGTGGCGCAGAGGATGCGCATCCTGCCGGATCGGAAATCTTCCATGGCCCGATCCTTTTCTTTCGGCCCCATCCTCCCATGCAAAACGCCTATATCGTGCTCGGGGAACACCTTCTCCTTGAGCCTCTTGGCCTCTTCTTTGACAGACTTGGCGATCACCGCAGCTTCCTTATCCGGATCGGGCTCGTCTATCCGCGGGCATATCACATACATCTGACGCCCTTCAGCCAATTCACGGCGGATCTTTTCGTATGTCTCATCGCGCTTGTCCGGCAGGACGAGCTCTGTGATCACAGGCTTCCGTCCGGCAGGCGACTCATCGAGGAGCGTCAGATCGAGGTCCCCATACATCGTCAAAGCGAGCGTTCTCGGTATCGGCGTCGCTGTCATCGACAAGAGATGGGGGACCGGACGCCCTGTTCCCTCTGCCGCGATCAGCGCAGCTTCGGGATCGATCGGTGCAGAGCCGAGCGCAGCATCAGCCTGATTCTTCCTGACGAGCTTGGCCCTTTGGGCGGTCCCGAACCGATGCTGCTCGTCGATGATGGCGTAGGCCAGCTCCTTGAATCTCACGGATGCCTGGATGAGCGCATGCGTCCCCACTAGGACGGCGATCTCGCCGTTCTCGACCCACTTGAGGAGCTGCGGCCTTGAGATGTCCGTCCAGCCCTTAGGATTGACTTTAGACGGGAATTTTCGGCACCCGGAACCCGTGATGAGGCCGATCTGGATCGGCATATACGAGAAGTACCGGATGAACGATTCGAAATGCTGGGTCGCCAGTATCTCTGTCGGGCACATGTAAGCGATCTGCTTTCTGGCGGCTATGACGGCGTACGTCGTGGCGGCG
The DNA here is from genome assembly GCA_018970245.1 of Patescibacteria group bacterium. Taxonomy (GTDB): domain Bacteria; phylum Patescibacteriota; class Minisyncoccia; order Phycocordibacterales; family PALSA-1337; genus C7867-002. The sequence continues at coordinate 22,849 of JAGWWT010000014.1, read as the reverse complement.
GCCACAGCCGTCTTGCCGGAGCCGACATCGCCTTCGAGCAGGCGGGCCATGGCTTTGTCGCCGCCCATGTCGGCCAGGATGGAGTCGATGGCCCGGATCTGCGCGCCCGTGGCCGTGAATGGGAACCGCCGCACGAATTCCCGGACATGCGACGAGTCGATCTCGAGCTTGAGCGAAGGCTGGGATGAATGCCTCTTGCGAGCCTTCTGTTTGCCTAGCTGGATCACGAATATCTCTTCGAACGCGAAGCGCTTCCTGGCAGCCAAGGCATCATCTCGCTTCTGAGGAGCGTGGATCCAGATGAGCGCGGTCTTCAGCCCGGGCAGGCTGTATCTTTTGAGGATCGCTTCAGGTATCGGATCCTCGATCTCGTCCAAAATGCCGCTTTTGAAGGCTTTCTGCATGGCGTGATACAGCCAGCTCGACGTCACGCCGCGCGACTCTGGATAGATGGGGTACAGCGAATGGCTCTCTCCATCTTCGCCGAAAAGGGAATCGCCGACTCCGATCGGCATGACGGCGATCCGCTCGATCCTCGGATTGGACATGTAGAGCTCGCCGGTCTTGCGCCTCTCTGAGACCTTGCCTTCTATCCGCACGAGCGAACCGTCGGAATACATCTTCGAGATGTACGGCTGGTTGAACCAGACGAGCTGGAGCTTGCCTGACTCGTCCTCGATCGTGCCGGTCGACATGGTCATGTGGGACTTGAAGCCCTTGGAGGCTTTGAGATCCGACAGCTTCCCGAAGATGACCGCGGACGCGCCGCGATCGAGCGAATCGATGTTGCGGGCCTCGGCGGTATCGCCGTAACGGACAGGGAAGTGGCGCAGGAGATCATCGATCGTCTCGATCCTGAGGCGGGACAAGGCGGCTTTTTGGGCAGGCGTTATCCGGAAGTGGTCGCTAACGGCGCCGTTCAGATTCATAGCCTGATTATACAGCCAGCTCGAGCGCGTTGGTACAGGCAGAAGCCTCAAGCTGAGATGTCCTTATGCTATTGCATCATGAACCCATTGGCGTCCACGATGACGCCCTGATCGTCCCCGTAGGAATAATCGGCGCTGGGCTGGTCGTCGCCGTGGGATGTCTCTATGAAGTAGAGCGTGTCGCCGGAAGGCACGGCGTAGGTCTGCGTCTGGTAATTTTGCTGCTTAGCTATGAGATCGACCTCTGTGACGCCGTTCCCGAGATCTTTCGTCTGCATAGCGAAGCCGTCCAAGGCCCTCTGGGCCGCGGAGCTGAGCGGCCCCGGAAAGATCTGGTAGGCGCGCGAGGCGAACGGCTGGTCGGCCAGCTTCTGGCCGGTAGATGTGAGGGATGGCGCGGTCGAAGCGCTGGATGATCCGCTCCCGGCCGCTCCTGCGGCGGCTAGATCGGAAGACGAGGCGGAAGACGCGGATGTCGTTCCGATGCCCGTGGCGACATTCCCGGTCCCTGAATTGGAAGCGATGAGGGCGATGCCCACGATGACTGCTATGGCTACTATGACGAAGGTGATAGCTCTTTTGCTCATGATATTCATTTATATGCGTTGTCGCATTTATGCTCTGTTAGTGGGTTACCCTATGTAGTACGACAGGCTTCGGGATTTGGTACAGATTTTGAGAATATGGCGATCTATGGCAGAATGGCCTTGCACCGTTTCAGGGAGACGTGGCTGAGTGGTCGAAAGCGGCACCGTGCTAAGGTGTTAGGGGGGAAACTCCCTCGTGGGTTCGAATCCCACCGTCTCCGCCTTGACAACCTGTTAGTAACATGTTCCCATGTGGTCGTGGAGTTTGTGTGACCCGCAAGGCTCTTTTTTGTTACACTACCCGTCATAACATGAAGATAAAACCATATTTCAAATCAGCACTCGCCAAACCATTTCAAGGGAAGCACTTTCACGATGTTGGAACGACGGTTGTCATGAACACGGAGGTTCATACCAAGACCATTGGCGACTTCATAATCATGCTTCCCGATCCTGTATCGCTTAATCTGAACAACGCCCAAGGATTCATAGACAAATCCGGCAAGCTGAAAGAAAGGATTAATAAGGCTAAGAAAAGCACTGTATTCAGTAAAATTTTGAATGAAACAGTCATCGCTGGTCGCAGTAATGAAGAAATTAAGGCCCTTGATCCTGCTGCCAACATTTTCCGTGTTCTCGATCAAGATAAAGTATTCGAATACATACAGAGCAGCATTGGTGTGGTCGTCTCATTGATTACGGCCGTTGAATCATTTGTAAATCTGATCATCCCATATAACTATGTTCACTCTCGTACCAATCGAAAAGGAGAAAAAGAAACGCTTGATAAGGTGCAAGTTGTCAGGAAGTTGTCCATCGAGGAAAAGCTAGAAATTGTCACGATCATCAAAGGTAAAGGTGATCTGAAGCAGCAATCATTCTGGAATTCATTCAAAATCGTGAAGGATCTTCGTGACAATGTGATCCACTTTAAGAAGATGGATAACAACATAAATCAAATGTGGAGTCCGATTATCGCTGCTTTCTTTGATTCAGATCTTCAGAAACTCTTTGATGACATCGTAGCGTTGATCGGTTATCTGGATCCCAAGTATCTGGAATCATAGACCAAATATTTTTCTGTAAAATGGTGGTATGGACTTTGATATTGCCGTTAAGACAATAAACACTCTACTAGATAAAGAACAACCCGAGTCATTCAGCAGCTCATGGATCTTTACCCACTCATATAACGCGCTGTCTAAGACGTACGCTCTCTGGATCGACGGCGTCCAGCGAGGAGCTCCATCGTCGGCGCCATATTCTGTCCAATACGGCGGCAAGATCGATACCATCTCTCTAGCCGACGAATACGGCTCGGCTTCGCATCAGTATTTCATAGGCGAAATGACCAATGCGGCTGTCTATAGGCATTCAGTATTGGGGCAATAGGATCTGGCCACTTGTGCTAGACTTATCGGCATTACCGGTTAATCATTCAATAACATGGGAATTTGGCATGGTCAGGCGTGGGGTTTGGCTCCGGCAGCAGTGCTCGGTTTCAGCCTCCTAGCGATCATTCTTTTCATAGTCATACTTGTATTAAAAGGCTATGCGCTCTGGTACTCGGCCAGGCGCGGCGAGAAGTGGTGGTTCATAATCTTCCTCATCGTGAACACTCTGGGCATCCTCGAGCTCATATATCTCATCTTCGTGGTCAAGAAGTGGCACACGGGAATGCCGTCGGCATCCTCGCCGTCTTCCTCGTCTTCTTCGCCCTCGCCATCATCTCCTTCAGAGAACGCGCAGGGCTAGGCTCTTGTTCACAGGCATATTTGACCGAACAGCGCTGCCGGAGTTAGACTCTCCGGCAGTGTTCTTTGTGCGCCAAATCGGCGGCGCACATGCTGTAGAGCACCGAAAACACGCAGCAAAAAAGGAATAATTGATGAACAATAAGATGTTCCTCGGCGGCAGCCTGGCCTTGCTCATGGCTTCTGCCGCTCTCGCCCGGGCCCCAGACCAGATGCTCACTCAAGTGAACGATGTCCCGCAGATCAGCGCTCTGCAGACGACGGAAGAAGTCGTGTATCGGATGGATGTGCTCTCCGATATCGCGCCGTCGCTCCGCGCCGCTGACTTCGCGGCAACCCGATCGGATACGCCAACGGCTTCGGCTATAGAGGCCCCGCGGCGGGCCTATCCGATGACTGCCAGCAGATGTTCCTGGCGCAACGAGGGATCGGCAACGCCGCAGCGCGTGTGCCGATCCGGTCCGCTGTAACGCCTGCTCTGCAGAAAAAACGGACCCAATTCGCTAAAAGTTAGGGCCAATTGCACTACAACACCCCGCCGGACGAAAGTTCGGCGGGGTAATCTTTTTTCGATGATATAATCCAAGAATGGACAGCCGCTCGCATGAATTAACGAGCTACAGAGCTTTTTTCATATTTTTCGCCATAAGCGCCGTCCTCCACGGGATCTGGCTCGGCACATTCGGCCTCATAGACCAGAAGCTCTGGGCAGACCAGGCTTTCTATGTTCAGACCGGCGATTCCCGGCAGTATGACCCGAAGCTGGCTTACATACCGCCTGGCGGTCCCACCATCGAGGGCACGATCGCCATCCATGCATTAGGATTCCCGTATGAGACGGCTGGGATGGTCTTCCAGGTCGCCTTCGACAGCCTCATCATCGCCGGTATCGCGACGATCGCAGGCGCGCTCTTCCCGGGATCCCTTTGGGGATGGATCCTTGCCTTTACGCTGCCTTTCAACAGGCTCATCGAAGCATCGACGCCGCCATCCCTCTCTGTCTCTCTGCTGGCCGTCTTCATCTTCGTGCTTTCGATACGCATCGTCCGCGATCGGCGCGGCCTCAGCAAGAATGCCTGGCTCCTATGGGGGTCGGCATCTGGGTTGGCTATCTCGCTCCGGCCGGAGGACGGCGTGCTCATATGCGCCGCCTTCGGCATCGGCATTTTGGCTGCGTCAGGCTGGCGCAAGGCCTGGAAGAGGAGCCTTTTAGGCGCAGCATCGGCTCTGGCCGCATTCTGGGCCACCGACCCATTCATGTGGAAGATCCCGCTTAAGCATATAAGCGACGTCATCCATAAAGTCGAGCTATTCCATGGTCCAGCTCAGAGCCTCTCGATCCAAGCCTCGCCGTTCAATGTCATGGTCATATCCTGCTTGGCGTTGATATCGATCGCTCTGGCCATCATCCAGACGGTCTCGTGCCCGAAAACGGAGAGTTTCGTCCCCAGAAGCCTGCTCATATCCGCATTATCGATGACGGCTGTTCTTTTCATCATCGTCCTCACGTCGAAATATCAGCCGCCCAGGTATCTGCTGCCGGCTGTATTCATCTGGGAGTCGCTTTTGCCAGCCTATCTCGTCTATTATCTTGCGAGGATAAAGCCTCTCGATCTCAGATCCGCAGGGTACATCGCCGCCTTCATAGCGTTCGCATTCCAAGCGGCGGCATTCTATGCCATTTTCTAAAGGGTTTTTTATGCTAAACTGCAGCCACTAATGGCTCTGCCATGAGCCGATCCTGCAATGACAAGAATCGTCACAGACAAGGCCCGATTGGATGAGATATTCGCCCGCGGAACGGTGGTCGAAGCTTTTCCGTCGCTCGAGGATCTCAAGAAGAGGCTTCTTTCCGGCGAGCGGCTGCGCATCTACATAGGCATGGACCCGACGGCCACGGCCATCCATCTCGGACACGCCAAGAATCTCATGTTCCTCGAGGAGCTGCGCCAGCTCGGACATGAAGCGATCGTGCTGTTCGGCGACTTCACGGCGAGGATAGGCGATCCGGACAAGGCTGCGACCAGGAAGCAGCTCACAGCGGCGGATGTGGAGAGGAACATGTCCGATTGGGTGAGGCAGCTCGCACCGATCATAGATTTCAAATCCAAGGATAATCCTGCCAAGGTCAGATACAACTCCGAGTGGCTGGCGAAGCTCACATTCGAGGACGTCGTGGGGCTCGCTTCCAATTTCACCGTCCAGCAGTTCATAGAGCGCGACTTGTTCGAGAAGCGCATCAAGGCCGGTACGCCGATCCACCTGCATGAATTCATGTACCCGCTCATGCAAGGCTATGACAGCGTGGCCATGGATGTGGATGCGGAGCTGTGCGGCACCGATCAGATATTCAATGCCCTGGCCGGCAGGACCCTCCTGAAGCGCCTCAAGAACAAGGACAAGGCCGTGATCGCCTTGAACCTTCTCGCCAATCCAAAGACAGGCGAGCTCATGTCCAAGTCCAACGGCACCGGCGTGTTCGTCGACTCTGAGCCGGCTCAGCTCTTCGGATCGATCATGGCCCTGCCGGATCCGATGATCGAGCCTCTGTATGTGAACTGCACGCGCCTGCCGCTCTCCGATAAGGAAGCCTTGCTCGCCAAGGGGCCTCGGCTGGCCAAAGCGGCTGTCGCATCTGACATAGTGAAGAGATTCCACGGAGCGGCTGCGGCAGAGGCGGCGGAGAAAGCCTGGGAATCCACTTTCGCGAAAGGGGGCGTGCCCGAAGATGTCCAGGAGATCGAGCTCGGCGGCGCGGCTGGCGATTCTCTGGCTGACGCTCTGGTAAAGGCGGGGATCGTGCCTTCGAAGGCCGAATGGAGGCGGCTCGTGGATGGCGGCGCTGTCCGCGATGAGTCGGACGAGAAGATCGCCGACCCGAATTTCCGGCCGGCGAAGACGATGGTGCTCAAGATAGGGAAGAGGCGCTTCGTGAGAGTGGTCTTATAAGAGCGGCCTCACAAGAAGAGCGCGCTAGTGCGCTATCGATAGCCCGAATGTATTTATATATCCGGCTCGCCGCATAGTCTCTACGGCATCTCTCATAGTGCTGCCGGTAGTCACGACGTCATCGATCACGATCACCAGGCCTTCCTTCATGGCCTGCTCAGCGGCTTTCTCATTCACGGCGAAGATGCCTTTTGCGCTCTCGAGCCTCTCCTCGCGGCCCTTCAAAGTCTGCCGGGACTTGTGGCGCGCGCGGATGAGGAGATCGCGGACGATCATTATCCGCGGATCGGCTGAGATCATATCTGACGCCGAGATCCTTTCCGCCTCGAATCGCTCGACGGCGTCGGCCAAGAGCTCGCATTGGTTGTAGCCTCGCTCGCGCCGGCGCTTGTCCGTGACCGGCATCGGAATGACGAAGATCGGCCTGTCCGCGGGCGCGGCCATGGAAAAGAGCGCCAGCTGGCGCCAGATGGCGAATCCGGAAATGCGGGCAGCCTTCATGGACTTCTTGTATTTCAGAGCCCAGACCAGGCGTCGGACGCGCTCATCCTTGTAGGCGAAAACAGAGCATGCTTCAGCCGTGGGGAACTGCTTGGCTCTGGGCAGGGACTTCAGCGCTTCTTGCTGGGATAGCGCGAGCACCGCCGCTTCGGCAGCCGGGACGGGGAATAGCGAGTCCAGGAGAACGGAAAAAAGGGCGCGGATGGGCGTCATATGCTCCCATTATACTCTCTGATATAATTGTCAGCATGGCTTTCCTTTCCTCTCTATTCAAGAAAGAGTCTAGCGTGCTCGGCATAGACATCGGGTCATCGGCCATCAAGGTCGTCCAGATCAAGAAGAAGCGCGGCCGGGCCGTCCTGGAGACCTATGGCGAGCTCTCTCTCGGGCCGTATGCCGGCGTGGAGGTCGGGCGCTCGGTCTCTCTGCAGCCGGACAAGCTAGTAGCCGCCCTAAAGGACATCCTCCGCGAATCGAAGACCACTACGACGTCCTGCGGCGCCGCTTTGCCGCTTTCGGCCAGCCTCATCACCTTCATCTCCATCCCGCCCGTGCCGGACAAGCAAGTCGGCGACGTCGTCAATATCGAGGCCAGGAAGTACATCCCGGTGCCCCTATCCGAGGTCCTGCTCGATTACTCGATAATACCTAAAGAGGATTCATATGCCGGCGAAGGGAACGCAGCTGAGAAGCAGGCCAAGGACGTTTTGGTCGTGGCCATACACAACGATTTCATAAACCAATACCAGTCTGTCATGTCCGGCAGCGGATTGCAGCCGAGCTTCTATGAGATAGAGATATTCAGCTCCATTCGGGCCGTGGTCGACCAAGGCGTGGCGACCGTGATGGTGCTGGACATGGGAGCGAGGACCACAAAGATCTACATCATCGAGCACGGCATGCTCCGCTCATCCCATATCATAAGCAAGGGCAGCCAGGACATCACGCTGGCCCTATCCAAGGCCCTGTCGATCACCGTGGCCGAAGCCGAAACTTTGAAGCGCACGTCAGGCCTGAAAGGCGGCCCGGAATACAAAGAGCTATCGGAGATCATAACCGTCAATCTCGACTACATATTCTATGAGGCCAATGCAGCCCTCCTCAATTACCAGAAGAAATATTCCAAGAACGTCAGCAAGATCATCCTGACCGGCGGGGGAGTGCTGCTCAGGGGATTCACCGACTTGGCCAAGATAAGCTTCCAAACCGACGTCATATATGCCGATCCTTTCGGAAAATTGGAGACGCCGGCCTTCCTGGCCAACGAGTTCGCCGAAGCCGGACCAGAATTCGCCGTCGCCATAGGAGCCGCTCTGCGCCGCCTCTCCGAGCTAGAGTGAATCGTATCGGGTCCGCGCGCCCCGTTATCAACAGCCTGGACAGCTGTTACTTTGCTATAATGTCCAAGAATCATGGAACCTAAATTCCAGACCTCTTTCATCCCGAAAAAAGTGGCGGCTCCGGCGGTCAGCTTTGGCGGCATCAAGCCGTCCAGATCCGGCTCGCATATAGGGTCCGGCATCTTCATGACGATAGCCACGGTCCTATTCCTTGTCTCCGTGGCCGCGCTCGTAGGGTCCTATCTATGGCGCGGCTATCTAGTCAATCAGCAGGACACCCTGAAGAAGGACCTGGCCGACCGCGAGCAGCAGTTCAACATCTCGCTCATGACGCAGCTCAAGTCGATCAATGTCCAGATCGATACCGCTAGGCAGCTTCTGGTCAACCATATCGCCGTCTCTCAGATATTCGGCATCCTTTCCAAGTTCACGATCCAGGATGTCCGCTTCCTGAGCATGGACCTTTCGACCCCGGCTTCGGCTCAGGGCCACAATGCCGGCGGCGGCGTGACGATAACCATGACCGGCAGGGGCACGAATCTCTCAGCCGTGGCCTTCCAATCCGATGTCCTAGATAGCCTCGGCGACTATGGCCTGACGAATATCGTCAAGAACCCGATCATCTCCGACCCGAGCGTGGATCAAACCGGCCTCGTTTCCTTCGGCTTCACCGCTACGGTGGATCCGGCCAGCCTTTCCTATGAGCAAGAGATCGACGGCTCTTCTAACAGCTCGGCTAACGGCTCTTCTAACGGCTCGACTACCACATCGCAATGAATCGCAACATCACAGCTTTCATACTGATCGTTCTCGCAGTAGGGATGTACCTGACGGTAACCAGCGGGATCGTGGCTCAGGCCAACGCCGTCCAGTCCGTCAATGCGCAGTATCAGGCCGCCATCGCTAGCTCCCTCAAGCTCATCCAGGTGCGCGACAAGGTCCTCGCGGATTACAACAATCTTTCCGCCGACGATCGCGCCAGGCTCGCCAAGATGCTCCCTAACTCTGTCGACAACATCAGGCTCATCATCGATCTCAACAATCTGGCTTTGCGCCACGGATTCACGCTAAAGAACGTCAGCGCCAAGACCTCCGATTCTGTCCCGGCAGGGCAGCCGCCGGTGCGCGCCGTGCCGCAGGTCGGCGGGGGAGCGAGCATGAACCAGGCAGCCATTCCGGCATTGAACGGGCCTACGCTCGATACGATCAACGTCTCATTCGGGCTTAGCGCCCCGTACCAGCAATTCCAGAGCTTCCTACAGGATCTTGAAGCCGATCTGCGGATCATGGATGTGACCCATCTGTCCGTCACTGCTAACCCGAATGGCATATATGACTGGAACCTCGACCTTCAGACATACTGGCTGAGGCAGCAATGAACCGACCCGTCCATAAGGCTTCATCCAGAAAATCGCTATGAATAACACCCAAAAATCATCCAAGAAGACGCTCGTCACGGTCATCGTGATAATCGTCATCGCGGCCCTCGGGTACTTCTATTATGAAGGGACGATCCCGGCGGTGGGCGGGAATGTCTCTATCAGCCCCGAGGACCAGGCGGTGGCCACGCAAGTCCTCTCGCTCCTCAGCCAGATGCAGTCTCTGCGCATAGATACGTCTCTCTTCAATGATCCGGCTTATAAGACTCTCCAGGACGACACGGTGCCTATCCCGGCCCTGAATGTCGGCCGTCCTAACCCGTTCGCGCCTATCCCGGGAGAGCCGGTGGCGCCGGCGGCGAAGTAGGAGACCAGTATCTAGTATCTAGTATTTGGTATCTGGTATTTAGAAGGCGATGCATACCAAATACTAGATACTAAATACCAAATACTAGATACTAAATACCAAATACTAGATACTAAATACCAAATACCAGATACTATATACCAAAAATGTCCGTACTCGACGTCTTACTCCAGAAGAAGCTCATAAATCGCGATGACATACGCGAAGTGAGGAAGCAGATATCGTCTGGAGCGAGCATGTCTGACGCCTTGCTCGCCCGGGGAGTCAAGCCAGAAGACATAACCGCCGCAACAGGGGAATTCCTGAACATACCGGTGCGCTCCCTCGAAGGCGTGTCGGTGCCATTCGACGTCCTCGACTATATACCGGAAGATTCGGCGCGCCATTACCGATTCGTGCCATTAGGCATCGCCGACGGCACTCTCGAGGTCGGCTTGGTCGATCCAGACAACATGGAGGCTAGAGACGCTCTGTCCTTCCTGGTCGCCAAGAAGAACATACCGTACAAGATATACCTCATAACCGTCGATGACTTCCAGAAGGTCCTCGAGACCTACAAGGGATTGACGGGCGAGGTGACGCAGGCTCTTTCCGAGCTGGAGACAGAGCTTTCGGCGGAGACTGCCGAAGTCGAGAAGAAGAGCCCGAAGGCGCCAGCCAAGGAGGGCGGAGAGGCAAAGAAAGAGGGCCAGGAAGACACGGTCATAATAGAGGACGCGCCGGTGGTCAAGATCGTGGCTACGATCATCCGCTATGCCGTTGAGGGCGAAGCCTCCGACGTCCACATCGAGCACATGCGCGACAAGGTCCGCGTCCGCTTCCGCGTGGACGGCATCCTCAACACGTCCCTCGTCCTGCCTTCACAGGTCCACTCGTCCGTCGTCGCCCGCATCAAGGTCCTCTCCAATATGAGGCTCGATGAGAAGCGCAAGCCGCAGGACGGCCGTTTCACCGCTAGGATCGACGGGCGGCGCATCGATTTCCGCGTCTCGACGTTCCCATCGTATTACGGCGAGAAGGTCGAGATGCGCATCCTGGACCAGGCCAAGGGCATCCGCACTCTGGACCAGGTCGGCTTTTCCAAGCGCTATCTGGACATGGTCAGGAAGGCGATGGACGCGCCCTACGGCATGATCCTCATCACCGGTCCGACCGGTTCAGGGAAGTCGACGACCCTCTACTCCATCCTCAACGAGCTCGACCGAGAAAGCTACAACATCCTCTCCCTGGAAGACCCTGTCGAATACCAGATCGAAGGCGTGTCCCAGTCCCAAGTCAGGCCGGAGATCGGCTACGACTTCAGCTCCGGCCTGCGTACGACATTGCGCCAGGACCCGGACGTGATAATGGTCGGCGAGATCCGCGATAAGGAGACGGCCCAGCTGGCGGTCCAGGCGGCCTTGACCGGCCACTTGGTGTTCTCGACCTTGCACACCAACAATGCTGCCGGCGTCATCCCGCGCTTGATCGATATGGGAGTCGATCCGTACCTCATAGCGCCGACCCTTATCCTTGCTGTGGCCCAGCGCCTTGTCGGGCTCTTGCCGCCGGGCGGCGGCCAGCCCGTCAAAGTCGACGGCAGTTTCAAGGCCATCATAGACAGGAGCTTCGCGGACCTGCCGGATGAATTCAAGAAGGAGATACCATTCACGGATACGGTCATGAAGATCAAGCCAACCCCCGATGCGCCCAAGGGCACGCGCGGCCGCATGGCCGTCTTCGAGATGTTCGCCATGGACAAGGACATAGAGCAGGTGATACTCACCAATCCCGTCGAGCCGGAGATCCAGAAGCTGGCCAGGAAAAAGGGCATGCTATCCATCAGGGAAGACGCCATAGTTAAGGCTTTCGAGAAGAAGATCCCGATAGAAGAGATCAACAAGCTATAGAAGTCACAAGTCACAAGTTACAAGTCACAAGTGACAATCAGTCAGATCCTGCCACTTGCTACTTGTAACTTGTAACATCCTATTGCCGTTTGTTACAATACGCGCATGCAAAAGAAGATCCTCTTCGTAGACGATGACAAGTTCCTCCTCGATATGTATGCCTTGAAGTTCAGCAAGGCCGGATACGAAGTCAAGACCGCCGATTCTACCGAAGTCGCCCTCAAAGAGCTGCGCGACGGCTATGATCCCGACGTCATGCTCGTAGATATCGTCATGCCTGGGATGGACGGGCTGGAATTCGTCGGCACTGTCCGCAAGGAGAAGCTGGCAGGGAAGACCAGCATAATAATGCTCACGAATCAGGGCGCATCCGATGACATCGCCAAGGCCAAGAAGCTGTCTGTCGACGGCTATATCGTCAAGGCCACCTCGATCCCCTCGGAAGTCCTCGACGAAGTGGAGAAGATTTATAAGAGCAAGAAGCAGTAAGACCAAAATGGATTACAAAAAAGAGATCGATGACCTCGTGAACCTGATCCTCAAAGAGGGCGCCTCCGATCTGCATCTCACGGTCGGCCGCCAGCCGGTCATCCGGTCCTCCGGAGTCCTCATCCCGCTCGTAAAGAAGCCGGTCCTCACGGACGCTGACATGAAGGGATTCTTGAATGCGCTCCTCTCTCCCGCCAACAAGGAGATCCTGGAGAAGGACCGCGATGTCGATTTCTCATATAGCCTGACGCACGCCAGATTCCGCGGCAACGCTTTCTTCCATCAGGGGATCCCTTCAGTGGCATTGCGTCTCATCCCGAAGGTCATCCGTACCCTCACAGACCTAAATCTGCCGCCCATATTGGAGACTTTCACCAGGAAGCCGCAGGGATTCTTCCTCGTGGTGGGCCCGATCGGACAGGGCAAGACGACGACTCTGGCTACTCTGATCGAGATCATCAACCAGACCCGGACGGAGCACATCCTCACGATCGAGGACCCGATCGAGTATATCTACGAATCCAAGAAATCCATCATCGACCAGCGCGAGGTCCGGTTGGACACGCCAGGCTTCGACCAGGCTTTGACAGCCATGTTCCGCGAAGACATCGATGTGGCGATGGTGGGCGAGATGCGCGATACCTCCACGATAGGCACGGCCGTGACCGCCGCTGAGACCGGCCACCTCATCTTCTCTACTTTGCACACCAACAACGCTGCGCAGACGGTGGATCGCATCATCGACTCGTTCCCGCCCTCGCAGCAGGATCAGATCAGGATCCAGCTATCATCGTCGCTTTCGGGCATCTTCTCGCAGAGGCTCATCCCCAGGATCTCCGGCGGCCTCATCCCGGCTTACGAGCTCCTCATCAACAACAACGCCGTCTCGAACCTGATCCGCGAGCGCCGGACTCACGAGCTCAATACGGTCATCGAGACGTCCTCGCAAGAGGGTATGATCGACATGAATCGCTCCCTGGCTGAGCTGGTGCGTGCGGGAGAGATCACTGTGGAGAGCGCGTATTTGAACTCATTGAATCCTAAGACGCTGGAAAGGATGATTTAGGTTACAGGCAGCAGGTTACAGGTTACAAGTGACAGGTGACAGGTAACAAGTAGCAGGTGGCAGGCAAAAAAGAATTGGCGCAGTATAAGATTTTAATGGGTCGATGACGTCATGGCCAAGCATTTTGAGGAACTTGAGATATGGCAACTGGCGAAGGATCTGTGCGTCATGGTTTACAGCCGATTCAAAGACTGCAAAGATTTCAGGTTTTGTGATCAAATCCAATCTGCGGCAGTTTCGATCATGAACAATATAGCCGAAGGTTTTGAGCGCAAGAAAGGCAGCAAGGAACTCGAAAGATTCTTATATATCTCAAAAGGTTCAGCCGGCGAGGTAAGGTCGATGCTTTATCTGGCGTTGGAATTCAAATACTTGTCGCAAGCGGATCACGACAAGCTCCGTGAGCTCTGCATGCAGGTGTCCAGGATCCTCTACGGTTTTATCGATTCTCTGTAACCTTCCACCTTCCACCTTCAACCTGCCACCTGTCACCTGCTACCTTCTACCTGTAACCTGCTACTTGTTACCTATTACCTTTGCTATAATATCCTCATGCTATTCAACTACCAAGCTGTCGACAACACCGGCGCAAAAAAGGAGGGATCGATCGACGCAATAAACGTAGACGTCGCCATCGCATCTCTGCAGAGGCGAGGCCTCGTACTTTCGGGGATCAAAGAAGCCAACGCGCCGGGATCTCTCCTCAACCGGAACATCTCCTTCCTGAGCCGCGTCTCGAACAAGGACGTGGTCATCCTCTCGCGCCAGCTGGCGACGCTCTTCGGCGCCCAAGTCTCGGCCTTGAGGGTCTTCCGCCTCCTGGCTTCAGAGACGGAGAACACGGTCCTCGCGGAAAAGCTGCAGGAAGTGGCCGACGATATCCAAAGCGGCTCCTCCATGTCGGCAGCCATGGCCAAGCACCCGAAGGTCTTCGGCGAATTCTACGTGAACATGGTCAAGGCCGGCGAAGAATCAGGCAAGCTCAATGACACCTTCCAGTACCTCGCCGATTATCTGGACCGCACTTACGAGCTGGCTTCGAAGGTGAGAGGAGCCCTTATCTATCCGGCATTCGTGCTGGTCACATTCCTGACTGTCATGATCCTCATGTTCACCATGGTCATCCCGAAGATCAGCGGTATCATCACCGATTCCGGGGCGCAGATCCCTATATATACGACCATAATCCTGGGCATAAGCAATTTCCTCGTCCAGTACGGCATAGTCCTTCTGGCCGCCTTCGTGATAGTGGCATTCCTTCTGGTCCGCTACGTCCGCACGCCAGGCGGCCGGCTCGCCTATGACCGTTTCAAGCTGTCGGTGCCCTATGTGAGCACGCTATTCCGCAAGCTATACCTCTCGCGCTTGGCGGACAACATGAACACCATGCTAGTCTCAGGCATCCCGATCGTCCGCGCCTTGGAATTGACGTCGCATGTCGTGAACAACAAGGTCTACGAGAATCTGATGGTCCAGGCGGTGGATTCGGTGAAGGGCGGCAAGACGCTCTCTGAAGCCTTGAGCGGCGAACCGGAAGCCATACCTGGCATCATGATCCAGATGACGAAGGTCGGCGAAGAGACAGGAGAAGTCGGCTCCATACTGAAGACACTGGCGGATTTCTATACCCGCGAGGTCTCTACAGCCGTAGATTCGCTGGTATCGCTCATCGAGCCGGCCATGATCGTCCTACTCGGCGGGGGAGTGGCCATACTTCTAGCCTCGGTGCTCGTGCCCATCTACAATATCGCTTCGGCGCAATAGAGCCATTTTGGCCGTATTTCGTTATCCACAGAAGCCATTAGACGGCTCAATTTCGTGGAGTGCTATAATTACGGCAACAACCTTAATCAAAGGTTCGTTATTAAAGGGTTATTAACAATTTACTAATCTATAATATGAAAAAGTACACGAAAGGCTTCACCTTGATCGAACTGCTCGTCGTCATCGCCATCATCGGCATCTTGGCGTCTGTGGTGCTTGTGTCCCTCGGCTCGGCCAGGAATAAGGGCAGCGATGCCAAGATCCAGGAGCAGATGGCTGCTATCAGGAACGCTGCAGAGCTCTTCTATTCATCTAACGGAAGCTCATATGCAGGCGTAGCAACTGTTACCAGCAGCGACACTTCTGGACTATATAACCTCACGAAAGTCGCTTCTAACTGGCCGAACGGACAGCTTCCGACTGTCTATTCCAGCCAGACCGGTTATGTTGCCTCAGAGCCTCTTGTGAGTAATACGAACTTGCACGCATGTGTTGACAGCTCCGGCGCGGCGACGACTACTGGCTCTGGCCCGACTTCCGGACAGCTTTGTAACGGTACGGCATATTAATCCGGCAAAGACTGACCCAAGAACAAGCCCGCCGCTCGGCGGGCTTTTCTGTTGGTTGGTGATAAGGCATCTTAATGCATATGGTATAATCCATTCATGACCAAACCTTCAAAAATACGCGCGTTCACCCTTATCGAGCTTCTCGTCGTGATCGCCATCATCGCCATACTGACCAGTGTCGTCATCGCGGCCATCGCTCCTTCAAAGGCCAAAGCCCGCGATGCGAAGAGGATCTCCGACCTCGGCCAGATCCAGCTCGCTCTCGAGCTTTATTTCGACAGATGCAGGTCGTATCCTAATGAAGCCAGCGGCGGAGGAGTGGATCTGACTTCTAGCTGCTCGACGAGCAACGGCACGGTCAACCTGAATTCCTTCATAGCCCAGATCCCGCTCGATCCAAATGGTCAGCCGTACGACTATCTCATCGCTATCGCGAACAGCGTCCCTGTCGATTACATACTCCATACGAAGCTGGAGTATCCAAATGACGCGCAGAAGAACAGCCTGCCTAATGTTTCGACGAGTGGCGGCTGGTCTCTCAATAGCTTCCACACCGCATATGATCCGAACACTCAAGGTTGGTCAGGAGGATCTTGCTACGTGGCGGGAGCCAATCCGCCGAGCTTAGACTATTGCCTTTCTCCGAGATAACGACCGCATGGACACTCTCTCCATCATACTCTCTTTCGTTTTCGGAGCGGCTATCGGCAGCTTCCTGAATGTCGTTTCGCTGCGCTTCAACACCGGCGCCACTCTTGGCGGGCGGTCGAAATGCATGTCTTGCAGCAAGCAGCTATCCTGGTTCGAGCTCGTGCCAGTCTTTTCATTCGCGGCGCAGAAAGGGAAGTGCCGAGGCTGCTCGGCCAAGATATCGTGGCAGTATCCGCTTGTGGAGTTCATCGCCGGCGCCATATTCGTGCTCATCATCTACGCATTCCCGCCACTGACCATAGCGGCTGCGTTCAAGACCTTCATATATCTCGCCGTCACATGCCTTCTCCTCGTGATCGCCGCATACGACATCAAGCATAAGATCATCCCTGATCCTTTCGTGTATGCCTTCATCGGCATATCGCTTGCCAGCCTATTCGTGGGCGGCCATGAATGGTTCAGGCTTCCTGGTTACTCGGCCATCCTCGCCGGACCGGCGCTCGCTCTGCCTTTCGCTCTCATCTGGCTATTCTCCAAGGGCGCCTGGATGGGACTGGGCGACGCCAAGCTTGTCCTGGGGATAGGCTGGCTCCTCGGATTGAACCGCGGCTTGAACGCTTTGATCCTGGCCTTCTGGATCGCCGCATTCTTCTCGGTCCTGTGGCTGTTCGTGACTTACAGGCGCTTCAAGCCGAGAACAGAGATACCATTCGCGCCATATCTCATAATCGGCATGTACCTGGTCCTCATCTTCGGCCTTCAGGTCCTGGATATCAACATCCTGCGCCAGATATTGTTCGGCTGAATGCTCTAATAATCTGATATAATTACGCTGATGAAGCGCAACAGAGCCTTTACATTGATAGAGCTCTTGGTCTCGATAGCCATCTTCGCTTTGATGACGGCTCTTCTGGTCGTCAAATACGGCAATTTCAATTCTGACACGCTCCTTACCGATACCGCGTACGACATCGCCTTGGCCATAAGGCAAGCTCAGACGGCCGGCGTGAGCGTCCAGTCGGCTTATAATGGCCAGTTCCAGACGGCATTCGGCGTGGATTTCAATTATGCGAGCGGCGGCAACCCATTGAATTGTCAGGCTGTTTTTTCCAGCAATACCTTCATCTACTTCTCCAATCCTACATATTTCAATAGCACTCCGAATACGAACGCCGATCACTGCACTGGCGGGAGCAACCCCATATCCACGTACAACATACAGCACGGGGCATATATCTCTAGCCTAAAATACACGACCCCGGGCAGTTCAGTGCAGAACCAGACGAGCGATCTGGAGATCACTTTCGTCAGGCCTGATCCCGCGGCGGTCATATGGACGTACGCCGATTCAACCGAGCATGAACAGACGGCCTATATAACGGTATCGTCGGCAGACGGAAGCCAGAGCCGCACCATAGTCGTGCAGCGGAGCGGACAGATATACGTCCAATGAACATGAAGCCGCGAACCAAAAGATCCGGTTTCACCTTGGTCGAGATAGTCGTCTCGCTCATGATCTTTTCAATCGTCGCCGTCGTCGCTCTGACGGCGCTTGTCACCATCATCAACAGCAATGCCAAAGCGCAGAGCCTAGAATCCTCCATGACCAACATGGATTTCATCATGGACGCCATGTCGAGGGAGCTTAGGGTTGGGAAGTACTATTACTGCGCTTCTAGCGCCGATGGAAGCCTGCCGCTGACGAATTCAGATACCAATCCGCTTAGGGCTCAAAATTGTCCGTTGGGTCAAACCCCCAACCTCATCGCTTTCCAGTCTAATACGACAGCTAGCAGCGATCCCAATTGTCCTCTCGTATACGCCTACTACTTCGCTGGCTCAGGCAGTTCATATACTCTCGAAAAAGCCGAGCAGACGGCTTGCGGCCAATCGTTCTCTCCCTCATCCTATAGCCCGATACTGGATCCCGCCATAACCCTCACGAACTACAGCCTATCCGTGAGTAGCCAAGCATATCCGCTTGTCTCCGTTCAGCTTTCAGGCTACGTGACTGCCGGCAAGCAGAAGAACCAGAGCTATTTCAATCTGGAGACGGCCATGTCCCAGCGCATCCAATAGGCATATATGACCAAAGCAACGCACAAGAAGGGATTCACGATAATAGAGACGCTGGTGGCTATCGCCATCCTCATGATCGCTATAGCCGGGCCGTTGACCATCGCCAACAAGGGCCTTCAGACCGCGACCTATGCCCGAGATCAGATGATCGCATCGTACCTGGCGCAGGAGACGATGGAGTACATGAAGAATACGCGCGATAACAATATATATTCAGGATACAATTGGCTCAACGGTTTCGGATCGGGAGGCTCATGCGTTAACTCCACCGGCAATTATTGCGACGCCGACCCGCGAGACGGTTTTACCCAGGCGAATTGTCCAGGCATCGGAACAGATCCGAAGTGCCAGCTGTTCATCGATAGCAATGGTTATAATCATAAAAGTTTAGGATCACCGAGCCCTTTCTATAGGTTCTTCAGCATGGAAAGCCAGACTGCCGATGGTCAGCCGACGGGGACCGAAGAGACCGCCCATGTCGTCGTGTCCTGGATGGAGGGCTCGATCCCGTACGATGTAGATCTAACAAGCCAATTCGTCGATCATGAAAGATAGCCTAAAAAACATCATATCCGCGGCTAAGGCCAACAAAGGCTACACGCTGCTTTTCTCGGTGCTCGTGGCTGTGCTCGTCCTCGGAGTGGCGGTGTTCATCGTCGGATTCGCCGAGAAGCAATACATCCTAGCCTCGACCGCGCGCGAATCCATGTATGCCATCTATGCCGCTGACGGGGCTCTCGAATGCGGGGCCGCAGCCGTTCTTGATGGCCAAGTGTCATCCACGACCCAGAATGATAGCATCCATTGCGGGAATTATGGCGGGGGGAGCCATCAAACCAACGATTTATACCCGATTCCTACGAGTCTAAGCTCTAACCCTCAGCCGGTATCCTGGACTTACAACATGATCTCTCTGGACAACAACGAGTGCGCCAGGATTGTGATCACCACAGGATTGAGCCTCGCAGACAACTCTCCGACGACCGTCATCGATTCATACGGATACAACGACTGCGTCGGCTCCGGCCCACAGTTGACGTATAACGCTGTTCCGACGACCGTCGAACGCGCATTCGAGCTCACGTATCACGGCATCTGGTGAGTGCTATGGTATGCTAATCCCATGCCTAGAGGAAAAAAGCCGCCCAAAGAGGCCGCGGAAAGGGCCGAACATCTCAAGGAAGCCATAAACAGGCATCGCCGCCTGTATCACACGCTCGATGAGCCGGAGATCTCCGATGAGGCTTATGACGCTCTCGTGAGGGAGCTCGAGTCGTTGGAGAGGGGATATCCGATCCTGAAGACCGCCGACAGCCCGACAGCTAAGGTCGGCGCAGCGCCTCTCGAGGCATTCGCCAAGGTCAGGCATGAAGTCCCGCAGTGGTCATTCGACGATGTCTTCGATAGCGAGGAGCTTGCCAAATGGGATGAGCGCGTCCGGAACTTCATGCGCAAGGCCGCATTGGAGGGCGAGCAGCTCGAATACTGCTGCGAGCTCAAGATAGACGGCCTCAAAGTCGTCCTCACATATGAGAAAGGGATCTTGAAGCGCGCGGCCACTCGCGGCGATGGAACCGTTGGTGAAGATGTCACGGCTAACGTCAAGACGATATCCAGCTTGCCCCAAAAGCTCTCGAAGCTGCTCGATATCATCGCCGTCGGGGAGGTCTGGATATCAAAGAGCGAGCTCGAGCGCATAAATTCCGAGAGGAAAGAAGCGGGAGAGCCTCTATACGCCAACCCCAGGAATCTGGCTGCGGGCTCTCTCCGCCAGCTCGATCCGGCGGTGACGGCTTCGCGGAAGCTGAACGTCTTTTTATACGATATCGATAGGCTGAGCGCGCAGCATGGCGTTCGGATGCCGGAGACGCAGTCGGAAGAGCTCGCGCTCTTGAAAGAGCTCGGCTTACCGACAAATGGCCGTGAGCGCGTCGTCAGCACCGTCGATGAGATCGAAGCATATCGCCAGGAATGGATGGGGAAACGCCAAGAGCTGCCGTACCAGCTGGATGG
This sequence comes from Patescibacteria group bacterium, assembly GCA_018970245.1. Classification (GTDB taxonomy): domain Bacteria; phylum Patescibacteriota; class Minisyncoccia; order Phycocordibacterales; family PALSA-1337; genus C7867-002. Next base: position 2,523 of record JAGWWT010000014.1, on the reverse strand, counting down.
GATAGTCATAAAGGCCGATCGGCGGCGGATCCAGGAAGCGCTGGGATATACCGGCAAGTCCCCGCGATGGGGCGTGGCCTACAAATTCCCGGCCGAACAAACGACGACCGTGCTCGAAGACATAGTCTTCCAAGTCGGCCGCATGGGAACCATCACGCCGGTGGCCATACTAAAGCCGGTCGTCGTGGCCGGATCGACAGTCTCTCGCGCCACTCTGCATAATGAGGACGAGATCAAGAGGCTGGATGTCCGGATCGGAGACACGGTCATCCTGCAGAAGGCCGGCGACGTCATTCCGGACATCGTGTCCGTAGTCATGGAGCTGCGGCCGAAGGATTCACGGCCATTCAAATGGCCTACGCATGTGCCAGCCTGCGGCGGCGACGGAAGGATCGAGCGCATCCCCGGCGAAGCGGCTTGGCGATGCGTTTCGAAGGATTCTTTCGAACAGATGAAGAGGCGGTTCCACTATTTCACGTCCAAGAAATGCTTCGACATCGACGGCCTCGGGCCGCAGACGCTGGACCAGCTCATAGAGGCGGGGCTCATTTCGACATTCGACGACATATTCACTCTGAAGAAGGGGGATCTATTGAGCTTGCCCAGGTTCGCCGAGCTTTCGGCGGATAACCTCATAAAGGCTATCGAGTCATCGCAGCGAGTGACCTTGCCGCGCTTGCTCACATCGCTTTCGATCCCGCAGGTCGGCGAAGAGACGGCCTATGACATCGCGCGGCATTTCGGGTCCATCGAAAAGATAATGGAGGCGGCGAAGACGGGCCCTGAAGCATTCGAGGCCGTGAATGGCGTCGGGCCGAAAGTCGCGAGCTCGCTAGCCGGCTGGTTCAGAGAGCCTGAAGATCGCAGGCTCATAAAGAAGCTCTTGGGCCAGGTCGAGATCGTGGCCGATGCGGCGACGGCGGGGGCGGCGGCCGGCGGATCGGATAAGCTCGCCGGCAAGTCGTTTGTATTCACGGGCACGCTGCCGACGCTTGAGCGCGAAGAGGCCCAAAGGATGGTGCGCGAGAATGGCGGCGACATCTCGAGCTCGGTCTCGAAGAAGACGTCTTATGTCGTGGCCGGCGAAGAAGCTGGTTCGAAGCTGGATAAGGCGCGCGAATTGGAGGTCAAGATCATTTCGGAAGAGGAATTCCTCAAGATCCTCAGGGATTAGCTCATTTGCAGAAGATCCATGTCCTGTACCATGAAAGCCATTTTTGCTAGAATCGCTTCATGATAACTGTCAAAGAACTCGAGCACTTGGCGGCTCTGGCACGCATAAAGCTGACCGAGGAAGAAAAGGCGCCTCTCGCCAAGGAATTCGATTCTATCCTCGGCTATGTCGATCAGCTCAAGAAAGCCGACGTCAAGCTCGACGCTGAAGGCCGCGTCGGAGCGGTCAAGAATGCCATGCGCCCCGATGCTGCCGAACCGATCTCGCCTAAAGATCGCGAGCGGCTTCTTGCCGAGGCCCCGGACAGGGAAGGCGATTTCGTCGCCGTGAAGAAGATCATCGCGCAGGACTAAATAAGATCAAGCCCATGAAGATCGACCTCAAAAGCCTGACCATCACCGATGCCGCTGGACACCTGAAGAGGGGCGATTTCAGCGCGGTCGACTTGACCAGGGCATACCTCGATGAAGCCGCCAAGAGGAATAAGGACGTGAACGCCTATCTAGAGATCTTCGACGATGCCATCGACGCCGCCAAGGCTGCCGACAAGCGGATCAAAGACGGCAGCGCTGGCCTTCTCACAGGCATGCCTTGCGCTATCAAGGACAACATCCTCATCAAGGGCCACATTGCGAGCGCGGCATCCAAGATCCTCGAGGGCTATCGCGCGTCTTATGATGCCACGGTCATTTCCAAGCTGCGCGGCGAGGGCGCTGTTTTCCTCGGCCGCGCCAACATGGATGAGTTCGCGATGGGCGGTTCGACCGAGAATTCGGCCTTCGGCGCGACCAAGAATCCGCTCGACCTCTCGCGCGTAGCCGGCGGCTCTTCGGGCGGCTCGGCTGCCGCTGTAGCCATGGACGGAGCGCTCTTCGCGCTCGGCACCGACACCGGCGGATCTATACGCCAGCCAGCCAGCTTCTGCGGAGTGGTCGGGTTGAAGCCGACATACGGAGCGGTATCCCGCTATGGCGCGATCGCTATGGGATCTTCCCTCGACCAGATCGGGCCGCTCGCCAAGACGGTCTCCGATGCAGAGATCGTCTTCGAGGCCATCCGCGGCAAAGACGCTCGCGACGGCACGACTATCGGCGACGCCACATACAAGAAGCCGGCCTCGGGCAAGGTCATCGGCGTTCCGAGGCATTTCCTGGGAGGCGAGGGTATAGACAGCTCGGTCATGGAGTCATTCGAGGCCGCTCTCGCTTCATTCAAAGACAAAGGATATGAGATACGCGAGATAACTTTGCCGAACATCGGATACGCGCTGCCTGTCTATTATGTGCTCATGCCTGCCGAGGTCTCTTCCAACATGGCGAGATACGACGGAGTCAGGTTCGGCCTTCACG
>JAGWWT010000097.1 GCA_018970245.1 Patescibacteria group bacterium | reverse complement strand
ACGGTGGATGTGTGGGTGAATGTCTATGACCGCTCCCCCGGCGGCCATGCTACAAAAGAAGATGCTTTAAGATTTGCAGGTCCGAAGTGTCGGGCTACCCTTCATATCAAGCGTAGCGTTCCCGTTGGGCATGTGGATGAGGATTAGTTTTGAAAAGGTCTGGCTTGTGCGGCGTGGAAGGCGACACCCCCATACCCTACGCATGGTTTTGGGTGGGGAAACTGGACTAGCAGGGATGCGCCTGCTAGTCATGAGACCCTAGCCGGTACTCAAGCCCGGCCACAAGTCAGACCCCTTATTTGGAGAGTGAGATGAGCATTGATTTTACCAAACCACTACAGAGTGATGGGCTTCCAATGCGGCTGCTCTGCATAGATGCACCAGGAATATATCCCGTCGTGTGTCTATCTCCGAGCGGAGTTCCAAATACTTTTACCTTAGACGGCAAATTTGTACTTGGATGTAATGAGAAGCACCCAAAGAACCTAACAAACGTCTCCGAACAGGTACTGCAAAAGCTTTTACGCGATGCTAACCGCCAGCGTGATGCTGCACTTAGGCATCTTGACCGCATCATACAATGGGACTGCTTAAATCCTCCGGACTCATCGTCGGGTGCGGACCGTTCCCGACTAAAGTTTGAGTTACTGGAACTCCGCGCCATTTTCGCTCCGAAGGAAGAGAAATGAGAAGCAAGCTCATCCTGCTGTTCGCGCCGCTCTTGTTTGGCCTGCAAGCCAATGCCAGGCCAGCCCTCACACTGGCACAAAAGCGAGCTCTCGCTCAAGCCTGGCATGCCGGCTATCACGTCGGCCTGCCGCTTGCCTTCACCGCCATCGTGTACGTGGAATCGAGCGGCTGCGCGCAAGTGGACGGAGACAACGGGCTGGCCTTTGGCTGCTCTCAAGTCCATGCCAGCGCCGCCTATGCGGCGACCGGCGTCCATATCCCAGGCTGGATATTGTCAGACTCCAACTTGCACACGCTCAACATGGCTGTCGGTGCGCGGTATTTGCAGATGTGCATTGACCGCTTTGGCTGGCCGGCTGGGGTTGGCTGTTACAACCAAGGGCTGCATACGCGGTTAAGCCGTCGTGCGCTGGCGCATCTGCGTTATACGAGGCGCGTGCTCGCCGCGATGAAATGGTTGCGTCAAATACCGA
>JAGWWT010000002.1 GCA_018970245.1 Patescibacteria group bacterium | reverse complement strand
TAGCTGCCTTCCCACGAATCGCAGTCTATGTCGAACCGGCGGCAGGCATCTCTGATCTCTCCAGGCTTTGTGAGGAGCCTAGGGCTTGTAATGGTTGTCATAGAAACCTTTCTGGTTGAGTTATAGCGCGAAATGGGGACGCATGCAATACATCTGTTGAAGCTTCGTAAACTTGGTAAGATACATCGATGGCCAGGATTTATCAGAAAAATATAGCCGGTCGTCTAGGAATCCCTTATAGCCCGCGTAAACATAAGAAGATATCCGTGCCTCGATGGATTTTGGAAAATAGAGAATATGTTGTAAGATACCTCCGCGGTCTATATGAAGCTGAGGGCTCGTATTGTGTCCACGAGCGAACCGGTACGTATAAGCTGCTTTTCAGCTTTCGAGGAGGGAAGATGTCGAGAATGCGATAGAGTTGATCAGGTTTCGAAAATATTGATCTTAGAAATTGCGGGATGGTGTAATGGTAGCACGTCGCTCTCTGAAAGCGAAAATCTTGGTTCGAATCCAAGTCCCGCAGCAATTTCGCAGAAAACTCAAAATCGCCCGAAAAAGGCGAACGCACATCGCAATGCGGAGGGCGGGGCGGCATTCCTCCCCAGACCCCTCCTGCCGCCCCGCCCGCATTTTCCTTGGCGTTTTTGGGAAGTGGGAGCACCAGGGCGAAGGGGGCGCGGGCGGTTGCGGTGAGGGCGCGGTCGAGGACGAGCGGGTTCGAACCGACTTTTTGGAAGAATTCGCGCAATTCCTCCGGCTTGCCGCTTTTCGCCAAAACGGCGGCTTGTTTGCAGTCTTTGAAGAAATCTATGACCGGTTCGAACCAATTCGATCCTGTTCTCTCCATGGCAGCCATTTTGTTCTTCAAAAGCTGTTTTTCGGACACAAGCTTGTTCTTGGCTGACTGATATTCATCGAGGGTTAAAGCGTTACCGAGATACGCGTCCATGAGCTTGTTCAGCTTGGTATCCATAGCGGCAACCTCATCGTTCACGGCCTTCAGGCGATCAGCCGCGTCTTTTTCATCGCCTGCTTTGTCTTTCTCAACTTCGGCTATGAGCCAATCAGCCACAGCAGTTGAAAGGGAATACTTGCCAATTTCGGCCCTGATCATGGCGGTAATGGCCTCTTCGCGGACATACTTCTGCGAGCACGGTCCTTTGCGCTTTGTGCAACGCAAATAGTTGTGTCCTTTCTGCGTCTCGGCAGTGATATAGCATCCGCACTCGCCGCACTTGAATAGTCCGCGGTAGACATACGGTTTCAAGCTGGTCGCCTGCGGTTTACTCTTCCTCTCCATGACCTCCTGAACTTGATCGTAAAGCTTCTTGGAGACGATGGGCTCATGTTTGCCTTCCCAAAATTCGCCATGGAAATATATGAGGCCGTAATAGAGATGATTGCGCAGGATGTACTGGTAGTTGGATATGGAAAGCTCATTGCCGCGGAAGCCGCGAAGGCCAAGCTCACCGATGGCCTTCCTCACACCGGAGAGGGTATATGCGCCCGTGGCGTATAGCTCGAAGACTTTGCGGATGAGCGGCGCTCTTTCGGGGTCAAGAGTGATCATCTTGGTCTTCTTGTCGTTCAAATATCCTATTGGAGCCTTCTGCGGCCATATGCCGTTCTTCAATTTCTGCTTGAAGCCGCGCTTGACGTTCTCGGAGAGGTTGTCTATGTAATATTTCGACTGCGAAAAGGCGATTGACAACATGAACTTGCCCTGTGGCGTGGAATCAAACCAAAAAGTGGGGAATTTCAGATCAACGATCTTGCCGGTATCAACTAGATATATGATCTTTCCACCATCGACAGAATTGCGAGCAAGCCTATCGGGGTGCCAAGCCAGGATACCGGAAGCATCACCACGCTCTATGCGCTCTAGCATCTCTGCGAAAACTGGCCTGCCGGGAATCTTCGCCGTCTGCTTTTCCACGAATGTATCCACGATCTCCAATTGCTCCTTTCTGGCGAGCTCGCGAAGCTCGGAGAGTTGATCAGCTAGCGATCTGACCTGCCGATCTTCAGTATCGGTGGATTTTCTAGCGTATATGAAATATTTTCGAGTGTTGTTGAGCATATCGTTCTCCAATTTTACCATTTTTCGGCGAAGTCAAGAAGAAAAAAGAAAATAAAACACCCGCACCTTGCGATGCGGGGGTTGATTCAATAATGATGGGTCAGGGCTTGCTGGGCTTTTCCAAGACGACCTTGTGGAACATGTATCGCTTGTTGAACAGAGCTCCTGAGGTCGAACCGAGCGTGATTGGGATTTCACCTTTCTTGACGGACGAAGTGAAGAAGGCTTCCTTGCCGAAGACGTTACCGATGCCGCTGTCAGGATTGATACGGACGAGCGTCAGTATGCCCAAGTCGGGTTTTGATTCGCTGCTGTCTTCGAATACCAATTCCCGGATCTTGAAACCCTCTTCGAGGAAGAAGGTAACGATGAGGTTCTCGATGGATGGTGGGCTAACCATATCCCGCCAAACCTTCCGCCGTTCGATCTCGAAGAATTCTGCAGGAGACACATGTCTGTGTTCTACAGATTCCACAGATACTGGTGACGGAGTTGTGATTTCCACCGATTCGGGCAATGCTTTCTGCCACGAATCACAGCCGACGATCCGCAGGTCCATCGGAAAGCTCTGGTCCGGCGGTATGACACCGAAATAGAGCTCATCCTTGAGATCTTTGACCTTGAGCTTTTGCCCAAGGATGTAGGCGGTCGCGGCAGAGAAGGTCTGTTCGTCCTTGCCGGTATTGTAGCTTCCGGGGAACGAAAAGATGGCACGTTCGGCATGACAGCGCCTCATCAATAAAGCGTGCGCCGGACTTGATTTGCCGAATACGAACGACTTTTTGGGTTTCAGCCTGATGCCGCTGTGCATGTCCCATTTGAATGGGGCATGGCGCAGTTTGCCGGCGCGGACCGCAGCCCAGTATTCGTCTGAAGCGGCGTCATAATCAGCGCGAGTGGCGACGCAGACGACACCATTGTTTTCGCAGACACAGATGACCGGTTTATCGGTCGTTTTCGATGAGCTCATAGCTCTCCTTTTGTTTGGTTCCTCCCATTCTCCTTCCGCAAACGTGCGGGGTATGGAGTGGCGGGGAATCTATTCTTAATACTACACTATATTATATCGTTTGTCAATGACACGATGCCCGGCCGAGAAGCGGCCGACTTCCGCTTCTCCCCATGGACTCCTGTCCGCGCCCGGCGACGACCGGTATGGGAAAGCGACGCCCGTGGCGCTCCGACCACAGGCAGGAGCGCGACGGAGCGGAGCGGCCATACGGGTCGGAGCCAGGGGCGCGTCACCAACCGTCGCAAGAACGGAAGTAGGCCGCTTCGAGCCATTGTATCCTGCGATTTGCGATGAAAAGTCCCGAACAAGATGACCGGAGGTGAGGACCCGTCTGGTTCTGGACCGCGCCCTCACCGCAACCGCCCGCGCCCCCTTCGCCCTGGTGCCCGCCCTTCCGGAAAACGCCAAGGGAAATGCGGGCGGCGCGGCAGGAGGGGTCTGGGGAGGAATGCCGCGCCGCCCTCGACATTGCGATGCGACTGCGCCTCTTTCGGGCGATTCCCAGTTTTTTACGAAATTGCTGGAATTTTTGAATGATGTTCGAACTTTTTTCGCCGAGAATCCTCGCACCTGAATGGTTGCGCCTTCGCTCCGCTCGGCGCGTGGTGAGGGCGGACGGCGGCCGGGGGTGTGGGGGAAGGTCGCCGTCCGCCCTCCCTGCATTTTTGACACCTCCCTGGCGTTCGCGGGGGCGGTTTATGAAAACAACGGCGGCTTCAAATTCACGCCGAAAAATGCTAATATCTTCCTTGTATTATGGCTAATTCGGACTATTCAAAACTATCAAAGGAGGACTTGATCAGAATCGTGGAGAAATTGGAATCCCGCAAAAAATACGGGCTCATTTGGGATGAAGAAAAAGTCAAAGAGCAATTCGAAAAGGATGCTCAAAACGCTCTGCCTGTTCTGAAAGAAGTCAAAGGCAAAGAGATCAAAGACAAAGATGCGTCGAAGCCGATCAATATCTTGATCGAGGGCGACAACTATCACGCTCTTTCGGTGCTGAATTTCACGCACCAAGGCAAGATTGACGTGATCTATATTGATCCGCCGTACAACACGGGCGATAGAAGCTGGAAATATAACAATAACTATGTTGATAACAGCGACGTTTATCGCCACAGTAAGTGGATTTCGATGATGAATAAGAGGTTGGTCTTGGCGCGACGACTCTTAAAAGAGGACGGTGTTATGATCATAGCCATTGATGATAATGAAGTTCATCGACTGAGGATGCTTGTCGAGGAAATAATGCCTGAATACGATGTGACATCGATCACGATAGTGCACAATCCTAGAGGAAACATCACGAACAACTTTGCCAGAACACATGAGTATGCTCTGTTCTTAATCCCAAAGGGACATTCCGTGATCTCACGAGTCCAGAAAGAAAATTCGATACCGAGGAAATTGAGGCGTTGGGGACATAATTCAACTAGGAAAGCGAGGCCGACGATGTTTTACCCGATTTATATCGATAGGACAGGTCATGTCACACGTATAGGTCAAGTGCCCGAAAACGACTTTCATCCGAAATCCAAAAATATTGCAAAAAATGGGGAGATAGAAATATGGCCGATTGATCAAGATGGCGTTGAGCGTAGATGGAATTTCGGTCTAGATACTGTTTCAGATGAGCTTGACCGGATTATAGCTCTTGAAAAAGACGGGAAATTCGATCTTTATCTGACGGAAGAAGATACTTTACCAAAGACCGTTTGGACAGAGAGCGATCTTGAGGCTGGAAGGAATGGGGCATCTCTAGTGAGAGCGATAACTGGTAAAGATTTTCCATTTCCCAAGTCAATCTTTAACGTCATTAAATGCATTGACCTTATTCTTAAGACACGCAAGGATGCGATAGTGTTAGATTTTTTTGCCGGTTCTGGCACGACCGGACATGCAGTTTTGGATCTTAATCAGAAATATAAGAGCAATCATTCTTTTATATTGTGTACAAATAACGAGGGTGAAATTTGTGAGGAGATCACTTATCCACGAATAAAGAAAGTAATCCAAGGCTATGAATCCAGGGATAGCAAGAAGATCCCGGGTTTATCAGGTTCGCTGAAATATTTCAAAACGAAATTCATAAAGAACACTACCAACCCCGACGAAGCTAAAAGGAAAATCACTGAAGAATGCACGGAAATGCTCTGTATCAGAGAGAATATTTTTGATGAGGTTAAAAGTAAGGACGAGTATAGAATATTCCAACATGGAGACAGGGTGCTAGCCGCATATTATGCTCTAGAGCGTGGTGGGTTGAAAGACCTCAAAAAAGAACTAGATAAGCTTGAGGGAGAGAAGATCCTGTATTGCTTTACCTTGGACCCGCTTGGGCTTGATAAAAAAGATTTCAAGGGATGGAGCGGCGTGACACTCGAACCGATTCCGCAGAAGATATTGGACGTCTACAAGCAAATCTATGAGTATTGATCTTAAGCCATATCAGGAGAAGGCGGTAAATGAATTGATTGCAACCACAGTCAAGCTTCTTGGCTATGATGGCCCAGGTGAGCTATGTGTTTTCCAAGCACCGACAGGATCCGGTAAGACCGTCATGATGGCTAGCTTCATTGAAAGCCTTATCAAGGAATTGCCACAAGAAGATTTTTGTTTTGTGTGGATGAGTATAGGAAAAGGCGATCTGCATCTTCAAAGCAAACGAACCCTTGAAAAATTCTTTGGACCTTTCCCCCGGGTGGTTTCTGTCGAGGCAGAATTCAGCGGTGGTCGAGAGCGTATCGTCCAAAACGAGGTCGTGGTAGCTAACTGGGAGAAACTTCGAACGAAAGACAGATCAACCGGTGACTGGAAAAATCTAGTCATGAAGGAGGGTGAGAAGATCAATTTCCGAGATGTCCTAGAAAAAACCAAAGAGCAGCGAAAAATCATCTTGATTATAGATGAGAGTCATGTCAGTGCTGATACGGCTCGCGCAAATGAGTTGCGAGATTTGATTGGTGCGGACGTGACCATCGAGATGAGTGCAACACCACGTCGGATGCAGGAAGATCTTGGCTTTATGCAGAAGGTTATTAAAGGAAAAGGCGAAGCTGGTTATGTCATGATCGAGCCGAAAGATGTCATCGAGGAAGGAATGATCAAGAAAGAGCTTGTCATCAATGAAGATATAGCAAAGATTGCAGCATCGGAGGAAGATTCACAAACGGTAGTCCTCGAAGCGGCATATCGTAAGCGTTTGGAGCTCAAAAAGGCCTTTGGGAAAGAGGGTTCTGATGTTAATCCGCTCGTGTTGGTTCAGATACCGACAGCAGAAGCCGGTGAACAGAAAATCGAGGCGGTCAAGAAATTCTTGGCCGGTAAGAACATAACTGAGCGTAAAGGAAAGTCTGGCAATGGGAAGCTCGCCGTTTGGTTGGCCGAAGAAAAGTCTGAGCTCATAGACTGGATCTCGGAGCCCGACAATGAGATCGAATTCCTGATATTCAAGCAGGCGATAGATACCGGCTGGGATTGTCCGCGAGCCCATATTCTCGTCAAATTCCGAGAGACTCACAGCATTCCGTTCGAGATTCAGACCGTTGGTCGTATCTTGCGTATGCCGGAACAAATGCACTACAAGAACGAAATCCTAAATCGCGGCTACATTTACACCAACCTCAGATCTATCGAGGTTAAGAAAGAAGAATATAATCCAAACATCATTAAACATCTTCGAGCGACACGAGTTGCTCAAATCAAGCCAATCAAGATTCAGTCATATTATAAAGCCCGTGCGGATTATGGTGACGTGACCTCGAGTTTCAATGCGGTCTTCGCCAAGGTCGCTAATGAGTATTTTGGTTTAAAGAAAGACAACACGGCCGAGAACATTAAAATTATAGAAAAGGCCGGTATAAGTCTCGACATCAAAAAATATCAGCAAGAAATCATTGCTGATACTCATGTCGACACGACCGCGTTCGATGATATAGAGGGCGATGTATCAGCCGATACATTTGCCAAGCTTTCTGTGCACGCAGGCGAATTGCAGTTATTCTTTGAACAGACGATCAAAAATAATCTAGGCTCATTCAAGAACGTGAAAAGGTCAATTTCACCAGCGAAGACAGCAATCTATCTCTGGTTCGAGAGCGCTCTCGGCGCAAAGAAGTGGAAAGAAGAATTCTTTATGATCCAGAAGATCTTTCAGAGCGACAAGAATCGCGGAATTTTTGAGCATATCCTTGTTGAAGCAATGAATCGGTACAAGTTTGTGAAAGAGGAGGAGGTCCGAGAGCGCATTGAGGAAAGTGAGCAATGGTATGATTTTGAGCTAAGCCATGAGCAGTTTTATAACGAACATACGGATGAAATCGTAGAGACCAAGAATTACGCCTACAAGCCGTGCTATCTGAACGCCGACCGTTCGCAACCGGAGCGGTCATTCGAGTCTTTTCTCAACAAGAATTCCGCCAAGATAGACTGGTGGTGGAAGAACGGAGAGAACAAGCAAGACTACTTTGGCATCAAATATGAATACCAGGATGCCATATACACTTTCTATCCTGATTACTTGGTGAAGTTCAAAGACGGTCGTTTGGCCATTTTCGAGGTCAAGGAATCGAACGACCGGGACGGGTTGAGCTATACCAAGGCGAAAGCGGAAGCGCTACAGAAATATATCGCCAAACAGAAAAACAAGAAGATTTTCGGCAGCATCGTGATCGAACGCAACAAGGCTTGGTTCATCAACGAAAATCCGAAATATGACTGGGATAAGTGCGAGAAGGATGATTGGGGCGAGTGGGAGAATTTAGAGCTATAAAGTCGGATATTATTAAATTCTATGCGAAATCAAGTAGATTGGTCAAAAAATCCTGATGAAGTTGTATCAAAACTAACCGTCTTTAATCAGAGAAAGATTCCCGCTTGTGCTGCCCATTCAATAGTTACAATGATGCAGATTCAGTGGTATAGACATACTGGGGAAATAATAAATTTCTCGCCAAGATTTTTAGATATCCTTTCATGGACCCCCGATCTCGATCTATATGATGGTAGAGACATGGGTGTTGTTATGGACTTGGCTACCAGAGTTGGTTGCTGCACCGAGGATTTGTTGCCAAATGATACGACTCTGCCGATTGAGGTGTATCGGGATAGAAGTATCATTACAAAAGCAATGATAAAAGAGGCAAATACGTATAGATTATCGAATCTTGGATTAAGACCTCAAAGATTATCTGGGAATCGCAATTAACATGTGGAATATTTTCAGAAAAAGAACTGCAGGAGAATGTTTTGCTAAGGAGATGAACGACATGTACAGTCGTAGCAGACACAGTGTAAATACTAATGAAAACAACATTGTCTCAATGAGGATTGAGGAGAGTGATATTGCGAAAGACCTTTACCACGAATTAAGAAAGGTGTCTGGAGTGAGGATTGAATTGACTGATCGGGCTTATTCAAGAATAGAGCAGGCTCGTATCAAAAAGAAATATTCCTATATACAAAAAGGATTAGGACTCGGCGGTGCCAATTTTTGGCAAATACTTGATGAAACAAAACATGCAGTTATTATTGCGGCTCAATTTTTATGGCCTTGGGTAGTCGGTCATATTGCGAAGGACGCTGATGATAAGATCTGGGAGAAAGTAAAGAGAGTCGTCATAAACTCCTTACGAGTGCTAAAGAGAAAAAAGAGGACAAAAAACACAGTAGTGTTACTAATAAACCACCCTGATCAAATACAACATGAAATTGCCCTTGTCCTTGATAAAGGATTGACAGATGAGCAGGCAGATCAAGCGTTTGGTCTATTACCTGATGCGGTTCAAGCGCTTGGTGACCCAAAAGATCCAGGACCAACACTAAGGGCTTTCAAGTATGATCCAGATAAAAGTGTCTTAACGATTATAGATCCATCCGATCTGAAATAACCATGTTGATATAATTATGCAAACCGAATCGAAACAACAAGTTCTCGAACGGCGGAAAGAGCTCGAGCAAGAGATAGTTGATATGCTGAAGGAAACCGAGAGCGACTTTGAGTTGGCCGACGTGCTAAACGCCATATACGAGGAGGAAGAAAGTGATGGTATGGGGAAGATTATCGCCATGTTCGACAACGGCGACATTAGCATTTTGAACAATGTCCTGGAACTTGTCACCGACGCTTGGAATTATTTTCCACATAAGAGTCTGGGAGGTATATCACCGTCCGAGAAGCTGTTGGAATACGAGAAAAGCCACCCTGCAAAGCCGAAAAGCAAGAAAGGTGACGCTATGCCCCGTGTGCGCGTAGGCAACAGGGAGATGTCGTGGGATGAGCATCAAGCCATGCTCGAGGAGATGACCAGAGCCCAGGAGCCGTTCAAGAAATGGATAGCTGGAGTCTTGGCAGATTACAAGTCGTTCTTGAAGCAGGAAGGATTGTCAGCCAAGACAGTAGACAAGCATTACTTCGTCGCAGAGACTTTCTTTGACAGGGTCATATGGCTTGGTTGGCTGGATTTCGGGAGCATCAGGAAGGAATTCATCAGCGACGAATTTCCGAAGTGGTGGATGACGCACGTCGTGGCTTCAGGCATCAATGATCAGAAAGAGATTAAGAGCTCGGTGCGGAAGTTAGTAGACTTCATAGATGCGAAATATGCGATAAAATGACATGGACTCCGACGAAATCCTTGAATTAGTCAAAGACGGCGTGATAGAGCCCGACCAAATTGAGGACTTCGAAAACCTGGACGAGGAGGTACAGCAGTTGGTTGCTGACGGAGATTTGGATATGGAGGATGTATCAGATCTCTGATATTGAAGCGAAAGCAATGGTATAATATCTCCATGTTCTCGAAGCCTGAAGGAACAATATCAATCATCGCCGCTTTGCTCGTGCTTTTTTCTGCCATGCTTAATCCGATGGTCTCCGTCGTCTTGGCCGTGGTCGCCCTAGTCGGGCTTGGCATATATGAGTTTATGAAGAAGCCGAATGCAGCTATGCCTACTGCCGAAACCAAGAACAAGCAGACGGAGAATAAAGAACAGGAGAAGAAAGCCCTGCTTGATTTCATGGAAAGCGGTAATCAGCCGCTCACCAATGAGCATGTCAGAATGATGCTGGGAATATCGGAAGCCACGGCTACTAGGTACTTCGACGAGCTGGAAAAAGAAGGGAAAATACGACAAGTCGGTAAAGAGGGAGCACACGTATTCTACGAGAAAATATAGGGGTTTTAATGGCTCAACATAGATGAGCCGTTGATCCGAACAAAACGACAATGAAGAAAACGATCTACTTGATACGCCATGGAGAAAGCGAGGGAAATATTATCGGGACAGGCAATATGGATCATTCTCCTTTGAGCGATAACGGTCGGAAGCAGGCGGAATTTTTGGCGAAGAGATGCAAAGGACTTTCCATAAAGTCTGTCATAACCAGTCCGCTCGAAAGGTCAAAAGAGACCGGACGGATAATCGCCTCATCTCTAGGAATAACCGTTGAATCATCGGACTTGTTCGCCGAACGCCGCAAACCGTCCGCTGTCTTCGGCCAAGTCATAGAGTCGCCGGATCAGCAAAAAATATGGCGGTCGGTGTGGGACAATTTCCATATACCAGGCTTCAGGCATTCCGACGAGGAGAATTTCGAGGATCTGAAGGATAGAGCGCAAAAGGCGCTCCAATACTTGGCCTCAAGGCCGGAAGAAACCGTGTTGGTGGTCACTCACGGCATATTTTTGAGAGTCCTTGCTGCACTCGTCGTCATAGGTCCTGAATTGGACGGTCGCGAGTGCAGACGATTTATGTCTGTCATGGAGATCGAGAATACGGGTCTGTCGGTCTTCAAATACGACAGCGAAGAGCGCTTCAGCCGATTCTGGATGCTATCGACATGGAACGATCGGGCGCATTTGGGAGAATAACACGAAATTATGAGCAACCTCATGATCATTCCAGGCAACGGCGCGTCAAATAAGGAATGGGCGGAAAAAGCGCGCGATTATTTTGCCGACGATTTCAAATCAATTTCCGTCCAATATTATGACCACTGGGCAAGTGGCGGCGAGTTGATAGATATGGAGATTGAACTGAAGAAATTGACAAATACGGCGAGATCTTTCAGTGGAGATATTGCTATTCTTGCCAAGTCCATAGGTACCGTATTGTTCATGCTTTCCATTCATTCGAAAACGATTGCGGCGGAACGCATAGGCAGGTGCGTATTTCTAGGTTTGCCTCCGGAATGGGCTAGGAAGAACCGTTTTGATATTGATGCTTGGTCATCTGATTATTCCGTGCCGACGACGCTCATTCAGAATGATCATGATCCCGTGGCTTCGGCGGAAGATATAAGGAGAGAGCAAGCTGAGGGAAAATTTGGGTCACTGGATCTTATTGTGTGCAAAGGCGACGATCACTCATACGAGGATTTTGAGGAAATTAGAGAGTATTTAGTATAGAGCTGTAAATATTACGACCCTATGGATGTCTACGATAATCCAAAATATTACGATATAGCTTTTTCATTCCGAGATATCGCGAAGGAAGTAGATTTCCTCGAGCAAATCATAAAGAATGAATCGCTGATACCGGTAAAGACAGTCTTGGAGATAGCGTCCGGTAATAGTCCGCACATGAGCGAGTTGTGCCGGCGAGGCTACGACTATGTCGGTTTGGAACAGAATGAGGAGATGATCGAATATTCAACAAAGACTATAGAAGATTTGGGACTCAAGGCCGAAATCATCCGAGGAGATTTAAGAAACTTCCGCACGAATAAACAAGCCGACTGCGCTTTGCTTTTCCTGGGCTCGTTCTATGTGACTGATGACCATGAATTGCAGAGCCATATGGATTCGGTGGCACACTCTGTAAGGGGCGGAGGTCTGTACTTTCTGGACGGAGCCGTACTTTTCTTTCCGGAAGATTTCGGAATCCAGACATGGGAGATGGAGCGAGACGGTGTAAAGGTGATCACCACTTATGATCCTAAATGGATAGATGAGCGAAATGGGTTATCTGACGCAAGGATAATACTGGAGATAGAGGAGAACGGCGAGAAAAAAGTGATAGAACATACCGAGACAAGGAAATTATATAGAATCAATGATTTTATCGCCAAAGCGGAGGCTACCAGTAAATGGGAACACGTCTCCGACTTCAGCGATTTCGATGCGGCCAAGAAACCTTATCCAGGCGGGCGGAACATTACGGTGTTGAGGAGGAGAATATAACTGTAATTACTACTTTGTTATACTATCGCCATGTACAGAAAAGGCGTATCAGCTCTCATAATGAACAGTAATAAGGAATTTCTCCTTGTCAATCTGGAGTCTTTTGAAAATAAGTATTTCGCCGTTCCGGGCGGCGGAGTCGAGCAGGGAGAAACATTGGAAGATGCCGTGTATCGAGAAGTGCGCGAGGAACTCGGCATAGAAAAAAGTTCCCTCGAGTTAGTCGGACGGAGTCATGTACCCGTGCGTTTCAGATTCAAGGTGATCACAATGAATCGCGACGGCAAAAAATACGACGGTTCGGAAAGATACTTTTTCGGGTTTCGCTTGGTCGGTACATACGATGTCAGACCGAAGAAAGGCGAAGTGAGGTCGTACGCATGGGTGCCATTTACGCAATTGGGGAATTACCTGCTGTTCGACGGACAATTGCGCGAAACGTCTGAAAAAATATCAGAAATATTTCCGGATGGCGAGGAGATAGATGTTTAGATAATTAGAACATAAAAAAGCCATGCGGACGGATGTCGCATGGCTGTTAGTGTCCAAGCTTAGGTCTAAGGCGTTCTCCAACCATATAGCGGTTCGTTGTTGAAGGTCAGAAACCATAAGCTGCGATAATTCTCCCAAACCAGCGGCCTCATGGGCGTATCCGAGAATATCTGCTCAAGAAGCCGTCTCGCTCTCAAGTAATATTCCGGTCCGTCAACGCTCGGATCGGCCAATTCGGCTCTGTGATATTTGTGTATCTGCAGAGTGTTGATGATGGGGAATTTGTTGATGTGATCTTTCAGATAAGAGAAGTGCTTGCCCACTATGTGCAAAGGCTCCAAGCCAATGACATAGGAAAAGCTGGTCTCGTATCCTGACTCCCTGGAGAAATCCATGAGCTCAACGGCTCTATTAAGGCTGAGTAAGCGCTTTTTATCTCGCAACAACTCGCGTCTCTCGAACGTCTCCAGCGAATAACATACACTGACTGGCTTGGCCGCTTCCAAGCGGCTCAATTCGTCTTCCGTCGTCAACTGAGAACCAAGATAGAATATCGAACCGTTGAATCCGTATCGGCTCAATACGCTCCTTAGTTCCAAGATGAAACGGCATACTTCCTTGCCGCCGTCGTAACATCCTGTCACGACTGATACTTGGATGAGACCGGACAGATCCGATAAGCATCGTCCTTTCATCCACCCCTCGAAAAATTCCTCGAGATCTCGGCGATCCCTCAGTTTTTTCCTGTCGCACGGCACTTGATACGCGGTGTAGCAGAATTCGCAACCGCGGCAAGATGTCCGAGAATTGGGGTTAAGATTCAGCGAAGTGCCTCGCCTTCTCGGATAGTGCGAATCGCAGATATCTTCCGTCGCTCCGACGGTGGAGCCTATCGCCGTGTCTCCTAACGACAGAACGTCGCCGGATATCCGGAACGGGCTAGAGTCGTTTATCGGCAGGGCGAAATAATATTCAAGTTCATTTCGTTCCTCCGCATATCCGAACAGCTCATGATTTTCCAGCCTTACGGCTGTCCGCATCCTGTTGTAATCGCATTTGAAGCTCACACCGCTCATGTTGAGCGATATAAACATCGTATCTTCCAGCGGCGTTCTGTATTGCCGCGAAAGCTGCAATAGCCTTTCTGTGTCTATCATACTTACTCCTCTCTGTCTTCATTTACGGTCATTCGCAAGAATGACTCTCTGCGTCTGCAGATCACGACTGTCGTGAGGACCGGTACCGTGATCATCTCGTGGCGCTTGATGATCCCTGACACTTCTCGGAGAAACGAGCTGCGCACGGAATCCTCGGTTCCGACTATCTTCGGGAACGTATTGAGCAGTTGAGGATAGGTCTTGTCGTCGTAGTTGTATCTGGCGGTGTATTTCCGCAAGAATACCGGATACAGGCGATCGTTGAGAAATATTTCCCTTTCCCTTGAAGTCAGCTTGGCCAAGACCCTCTTGTTGATTTCCGAAGAGTCCCCGATCTTACCGTAGACCGTCGGCAACAATCTGTCGTAGGCCTCGTTGACTTCGGCGGTCACGGCGGAATGATCCTGTAGAAAGCTGTTCCATACTATCACCAAGCTCCCGGAATCATTGAGCAGTTCCATAGCTCTTCCGTATTTGTCGTTTCCGGGAACCCAATGAAACGCCGTGAACGCCAAGACGGTGTCGAATTTTCCTTTCGGTTGAAAGGATTCGAATGTGTCCTCGATTATCTCCACATTTTGCAGTTTGGAGGTGTGTTTTCTGGCGATGCGTGCCAGATTCGATCCTGGCTCGAGCGCGGTTATCTTGCAACCGAACTCGGCCAGCTTTTTCGTGGCTATGCCGCTGCCGGCCCCTATCTCCAGGAGCTTAGAGTCACCGGTTATGCCGCATTGAGCCTTGATATCGTTGAACATCTGGTCGGGATATCCCGGCCGGACTTCGTGATAATCGTCGGCATAGGCGTCGAACGATGCGTTGAATACTTTTTTTCCTTGAAACATCATATTTTTCCTTTTGGTTGCCGGCTCATGAATCTCATGAACCGTCTTTTGATCTCTTTGAGCTTTTGCGGCCGGCGAAAATCTCGCCGTCCTCCAAGTTCCGTTATGGCAGACAAGAATCCCGGGCCGCCCTTGAACGACAGTATAGCACGTTTTAATGCTTCTCTGTCGCCAACGGTAGCGGTATATTTGTAGCCTACATCTTTAGCCAATAATCCGAAGTTTGCCGTTCCGGACATGGATGATTCCTCGCTGCACGACGCGTATGCGCCGTTGTCCAACACTATATGGAGGAGATTTTTCGGTCTCCTTGATCCAATAGTTACCATTGAACCCAAGTTCATGAGTAGGCTAGCATCTCCGTCTATTATCACCACCCTGTGATTTGTGTCACACAAGGCTATGCCTAATCCCACGGATGAAACCAATCCCATTGAACCCGGTATATACACGTTCCTCTCGGAGTCGAATCTTTCGAATAGTTCTCTGGATATCAACCCGGTAGTCGCAACGATGACGTCGTCGCATTGTGTTGAAGTCGCTACGATCTCAATGACGTCGGCTCTTTTCATACATACCATCCTCTCTTCAGCAGAAGTATCGCCGGAAGCTCTCTTTCGGTCATCAGACCGATCAAGACGGAAACGCAGGCGTTTATGTCGCGTTTCCGGCCGTCAAACACTTCATATGGCAGATTGAATGATCGGATCAGATTTTCCGTCGCATGGCCGGTAGTCAGATGTTGAACGGCGTCTTCTCCTTCGCAACCGCGGTAAGATATCAGCATTAACGCCGGTATTCCATACGGCACTAGCAATGAAGCGATGTCGTTAGACGCTGCGAATAATCCCGAATTCTGCATATACACCAGCGGTTTCTTACCGGCCAGATATGCTCCGGCAGCAAGTCCTATAGCTTCCGATTCGCGATTGGCGGGCACATGACATACCCGTTTATCGCCAACCAAATTGGCTATGATATGTTTCAACACTCCGCACGGCACACCCGTCGCGAAATCAAAGCCCGATTCCATGAGAAATCGATGCAAACGATCAGCGCGCTCCGAGCCTTTCCCATTCAAGGCGTTGAAAGCCTGTCTGTCCTTTGTTTTCATTTTGTGATTTCTCCTATTCTGTTGTTAACGAGCACTGAAAATAATATAAATGATAATCAGTCAATTGTCAATGGTCTGTGGCTCAGCAGATTGCATTAAACGGCCTGTTCATATTCGTAGAATAATGTAGGGGCATTGAATGATCAAGGTATTTTGCAGAGGCATAATGTTCAGTATAATAGAGGCTGACAGTTAATCGCATTCCACTAAAAAATACAAGGGTTTTAACGGCTCAACGCCGATGAGCCGTTGGAATTACAAGCAAAATATGGAAGAAAACAAGGACCAAAATATAGATACCTCTACGCTCGCGCCAGCTCCGGCATCTGCCGTGCCCGCCGGACCTGCTCCAGAGCCATCAACGCCTGCGCAGCCAAGTCTAGAACCGAACCCGAGTCCGGCGGCTCCTGATGAACCGCCGAAAGAGCCAGAACCTGCGCCAGGATCCGAGCCTCAACCGATCGACGATACCAGCGGTGAACCACAAACGCCTGAAACCACGGACGCGTCACCAACTGAGCCGGCTCAATCAGAAACTCCGACCGAATCTCCTCAACAAGCTCCTGAATCTTCTGCGTCTGCGCCGGCGGCACAGACTACGCTAGCGCCACAGCCGCAATCGCCGGCGCAACCTCCACAGGCTCCAACACCGGAGACGCCAACACCGACACAAGCGACCCAACCATCACCGCAAACACCGGCAACGCCTGCGCCTGCGCCGAGCAATCCAGCGCCAACATCACAAACTCCTGCAACAAACCCTGATCTGCAACATCTGAACGAAATCAGAACCAAAGAACGCCAGAAAATCCAAGAACACAGGCAAAAGAAACTGGAAATAGTTATCGAACATGCCCAACAACACCAAATCGTCACCAACGATGAAGTCCAGAAGCTCACGAGGGTATCTGACGCCACAGCGACCAGATATCTCGTCGATCTCGTAAGGCAAGGACGTCTAGTCCGCGAAGGATCTCCAAGACACGCAAAATACCGCTTTGTGCGCTGAAAAACTCTGTGGATCACTCAAAAACGGTTGTGGCTCAAATCTATGAAATGAGCCACAAGCTCCATAGAGAAGCGGCCGACTTCTTCAAGAAGTGGGCCGCTTCGAGTCACTTAACCTTGCGATTCCTGCGACGATTGAGATTTGCTATGATTGATCTTGAACCGCCCCCGCGAACGCCAGGGAGGCGTCAAAAATGCAGTAAGGGCGGACGGCGACCTCCCCCCACACCCCCAGGCCGCCGTCCGCCCTATCCGAGCGCCGAGCGAATGCGAGGCGCAACCATTCAGGTGCGAGGATTCTCGGCGAAAAAAGTTCGAACATCATTCAAAAATTCCAGCAATTTCGCAAAAAACTCGGAATCGCCCAAAAAAGACGCAGTCGCATCGCATGATTGAGGGCGGCGCGGCATTCCTCCCCAGACCCCTCCTGCCGCGCCGCCCGCATGTCCCTTGGCGTTTTCCGGAAGGGCTCTCACCAGGGCGAAGGGGGCGCGGGCGGTTGCGGTCAGGGCGCGGTCGAGGACGAGCGGGTTCGAACCGACTTTTTGGAAGAATTCGCGTAATTCCTTCGGCTTGCCGCTTTTCGCTAAAACCGCGGCTTGTTTGCAGTCTTTGAAGAAATCCATGACCGGTTCGAACCGAGAAGTTCCCGCATGTTCCATGGAGGCCATTTTCTCCTTCAGAATCATCATCGAGCTGCCGATATCCAGGGCTGTGAATAGCTGATAGACGATCGCCGTGAATATCGTCGCCGCTGTATTGGTCGCAAATGGGGAATCGCGCATCTGCAAAGTATAACGCGTTTCAGCCAGTCCTGATATAATGGGCCCACTATCCGCATCAAACGATCCCACATCAAACAATATATATGGACTCTTTCTTCATCTTCTGCGCCAAATACCTGTTCGTTCTGCCAGCGCTCATTCTGGCCGTCTATTTCTTCATGCAGCCTCGGGCCGGCTGGAAGCGCATGATCATATTCGCGGTCTGCTCGGCTGTGCTGGCCTTCATTCTCGCCAAGATCGGCAGCCTCCTCATATATGATCCTCGGCCGTTCGTCGTCGGGAACTTCGTGCCCCTCGTACCGCACGCGGCAGACAACGGATTCCCGTCAGATCATGCTCTCCTCGTCTCCGCCATAGCGATGATAGGGACCGTCTGGAACAGGAAGATGGGAGCGGCGCTCTGGGTCCTGGCGATCCTCGTCGCTGTCAGCCGCGTCTACGTAGGCGTGCATCACACGGCAGACGTCGTCGGCAGCTTCGCGATCTCGATAGCTTCCGTCATCATCGTCCTCTGGCTGATGCGCAAGAAACAGGCCGTTCCACAATAGATCTCTAGAGGTTGCAAGTTACTGGGTCCGGGTATAGGCTTAGGCTATGAATGTGCGCTCCACAATGGAATATGTGGGGTTCCATCCTAGGGAGATACAGCTCTATATTTCGGCGTTGGAGTCCGGCGACAGCACGACGGCCGAGCTTTCTGATAGGACCGACATACCTCTTACCACAGCCGAGGAAGTGCTCCGCCGTATGCACAAGCACGGCCTCGTCAATTCATATACCAGGCGCCATAGGCTCCACTGGGTGGCCGTCGATCCAGAGAAGATCGCTGCCGGCTTGGCTGAGAAGCTCAAAGCATTCGAGGGGATAGTGCCGAAGCTCAGGACCAAGCAGACCGCAGAGGCTGCTGCGCCGCGGATCATCACATATACCGGCGCCGGAGAGATAAAGCTCATACTCGACGACATGATCGAGACCAAGCACGAGATATCGGCATTCTTGCCCTGGGACAGCTGGATCGATCTCCTCGGGGAAGACTACGTATCCGATCTCATAGAGCGGCGGCGCAAGCGGTTCTTGCGAATGAGGCTCATCACCGACAAGACGCCGGCTTCCGCGAAGCTCAGATCCGCCGACCCGAAGGAGCTGCGGCTGACCAGGTTCCTGCCCCAAGGGTCGCGCATCGAGAATGCCAACCTCATATACGCCGACACGACCGCCATGATTTCCATGAATGAGAAGCGGCCATTCGGCATACTCATAAAGGACCAGGCGATCGCTGGGACCATGAAGCTGCTGTTCGAATCCATGTGGCAGACATCGGTTTGAGACAGCCATAGACGACGCGATCGTCGTATTTCAAGAAGAGATATCCGGCTCTCTGCCTAGCTGGAATAGGCAGGGCGGCGCGATGCCTTAAAAATCGTTAACAATCTCCGCAGACGGCATATATTGGTGGCATGAGAGCCGCCGATCCAGCCATCCTTCATAAGTCATCCTTGCACCCGCGCGATTTCGGGGCTTTGTACGATGCGTATTACGGGCGCGTGTACGGCTATTTCCTGAATCGCGTCGGTTATGACCACGAGCTGGCCGAGGATCTCGCCCAGGATACGTTCCTCCGCGCCTTGAAGCATTTTCCGGCTTTCAGGGAAGAGGGATATCTATACATAACCTATCTCATGACCATCGCGCACAACCTGCTCGTCAATCACTACAGGCGCATAAAGAGCGTGCCATGGAGCCATATCGAAAAAGAGCAGATGCCGGAAATGGCCGACGAGAAGAGCGACATCAAGGCTTATCTGGAGCGCGAGGACTTGGTCCGGGCCATCGAGCATCTTTCGCCATTCGAGCGGTCCGTCCTGGGCATGGCCTACATCCGCGGCATGCACAACAAGGAGATAGCGCAGCGCATACACCGCACAGTCTCTGGCGCCAAGCTGCTCCTCTTCAGGATCAGGAACAAGATCAGACAGGAATGCGGGACTATGCCGCAAACCAAGGCCAAAGCCAAGCCCAAGGCGCAGGCCGGGGCGCACCGAAACCTCCGGTCGTCTCAGGTGTTAACGTAGGTAGGTTAGATATGGCATCGCGGTCCCAGGGGACGCAATCCTGGGGACGGCCAAGCAGTAATGCAAGGTGCGGTTTTTGAAAGGATTGTTAGCGGTGTCATACGGCAGGTCGACCTACATTTGAGGTCCATCTGTCGCCATTTATTGAGCCTAGCTCCCGGTGCGTCAGGTTACGCGGGCCGGGAACAGAGGTACCGGAAGGCCCGGTCAGCCGAGCCTTTTCGGTTCGTGCGCCGACGGCCTGCACCTATCCACAGGCCTGCTTGACGCCGATACCCCTGGGGGTATCATACAGGACATGAAGAAGGATATAAAAAAGAGCGCGAAGAGGCGCCTGTCTATAGCAGGCGGCCAGATAAGGGGCATAGAAGAGATGGTCGATCAGGAAAAATACTGCGTCGATATAATCACGCAGATCGAAGCGGTCCGCGAGGCCTTGGCCGGCGTCGGCAGCCTGATCCTGAGGAACCATCTAGAGACCCATGTCGCCCATGACATCAGGCACGGGCACGAGAAGAGAGCGACCGAAGAGATCCTGAAGGTCTATAGATTGGCGCAGAAATAGCGCCGAATATAGATCGCTTTTAATAATCCATTTTTATCGCAAAGATCACATGAAGAAGATCACAGCGTACGCATTATCGATTTCGTTCGCGGCCATGGTCGGGCTCCTTTCCACGCAGGCGGTTCACGCTCAGATGATGGGCGGGTTCTATGACGGAGACTCTGGATATGGCTACGGCCAAGGCATGATGGGCGGATACTATGGTTCAGCCACATCGACCGCCGCCTCTTCCGGGACCAGCACGGCTATGGATGCAGAAGAGCTCGCAGGCCAGGCTCTCGCCGAGAAGCTCCAAGCCAAGTCCGTCTCATGCAGCAGCCTTTCACAGAGCGACTACAGCTCGCTCGGAGAATATTATATGAGCTTGATGATGGGATCAGGCCACGACGCCATGGACGCCTATATCGTCAGCCGCTACGGGCAGTCTTACGACGACCAGATGCACATCGCCATGGGGGAGCGCTTCTCCGGCTGCGACGAGAATGTCTCATTC
Organism: Patescibacteria group bacterium; assembly: GCA_018970245.1. Classification (GTDB taxonomy): domain Bacteria; phylum Patescibacteriota; class Minisyncoccia; order Phycocordibacterales; family PALSA-1337; genus C7867-002. Next base: position 72,439 of record JAGWWT010000002.1, on the reverse strand, counting down.
CCGGCCGGGATGATGGGCTTCGGGCCGATGATGGGCGGATTTGGAAGCGATGGCGGATACGGCATGATGGGCTGGAATGGCTTCGGCAGAGGCTATGGCATGATGGGTTGGGGATCGTCGTTCGGTATGCCAGGATTCGGATACGGCTGGGGCTGGGGCGGCACGATATTCATGGCGGTCCTGTGGGCGCTGGCTTTGGTGGGAGCTGTCGTCATCGTCGGATGGGCTCTGAAGCGCGCGAAGAAATGATCGCAATAATCATATGGAGCGCGGGCATCTTGGCCATAAGCGATTGTATTCTTGTCCGATGGACCCGGATGTGATATCCGATGCTCCAGGCGAATGCCGGAAATGCGGCATGGATCTCGTGCTGATGGATATGGGAGGCGGGATGCATGGCGGACAGGAAAGCCAAGAAGGCCATGCCGGGCATGGCAAAGGCGCAGAGCAGGATTTCAAACAGAGATTCTGGCTGACGCTGCCTTTCGTGCTCCTCGTCATGGCATTGTCGCCGAATATCGAGAAGTGGCTAGGGTTTGGCGTGCCGTTCGCTGGCAAAGAGATCGTCACCTTCGCGCTCGGCACAGTCGTCTTCTTGTATGGAGGCTGGCCTTTCTTCAAGAGCGCCAGAGGCGAGCTCTCCAGGAAGCTTCCAGCCATGATGACCTTGGTGGCATTCGGCATAGCCGTGGCTTATGCCTTCTCTGTGGCGACGACGTTCCTCTTCCCAGGCGAATCGCTCTATTGGGAGATGTCCACCCTGATCTCTGTTTTCCTTCTCGGCCACTGGCTGGAGATGAGGGCGGTGCGAGGAGCGACTGGAGCTCTCACCGAATTGGCGAGATTGATCCCGCCGTCGGCGCATCTGTTGAGGGACGGGGACGCCGTCGATGTCGGAACGGGCGAGCTCAAGATAGGCGACCGTATATTGGTGAAGCCTGGCGAGAAGATCCCGATCGACGGGAAGGCCATGGCGGGGGAGAGCTCGGTGAACGAGGCCATGATCACAGGAGAGTCCAAGCCCGTCGCGAAGAAGCCCGGAGACGCCGTCATAGGCGGCACGCTCAACGAGGATGGCTCGCTCACCGTCGAAGTATCGAAGGTCGGCTCGGACACGGCCATTTCGCAGATCATGGACCTCGTGCGCGGTGCCCAGGCTTCCAAGCCCCGAGTCCAACTGGTCGCAGACAGATTGGCAGCGGTCCTTTTCTATGTAGCTGTAGCCGCGGGCATCGGCTCTTTCATATTCTGGTGCTTCGCCTCGCCGCATGGAGCGATATTCGCCGCGACCGTGGCGGTGGCCGCTATCGTCGTCGCATGTCCTCATGCTCTTGGCCTTGCCATCCCGACCGTCACATCGATAACCTCGGCTTTAGGCGCGAGGAATGGCATCCTCATCAAAGACATGAAGGGTCTGGAAGCCGCTCGCAAGCTGGATTATGTAGTCTTCGACAAGACAGGGACGCTCACGAAAGGGGAATTCGGAGTCAAAAAAATAATCGAAAGCCGGGATAATGAAGTCGAAAGTCACAAAGTCCATAAAGTCGAAAGTCAGGATGAATTGCTGATGCTGGCTGCGGCAGTCGAAGTGCATTCCCAGCATTCGATAGCAGCGGGCATAGTCGACGAAGCCAAGAAGAGGGGATTGTCTGTCCCCGAAGCCAAGGATTTCAGGTCATTCTCTGGCAAGGGCGCTTCGGCGACGGTCGATGGCAAGAGAGTCCTGGTCGGCAATAAGCGCCTATTAGATGAGCAGGAGATCGCGGTATCCGCTTCAGAGAGCGACGAGACCGGCACTCCTGCATATGTCGCGATAGACGGTGCATTCGCCGGCGTTATATTCCTGGAAGACGTCGTGCGAGAAGAATCGAAGGCGGCTATAGAGAAGCTCCACGGCATGGGCATCCGGACGGCCATGCTCACTGGCGATACGGAGGATGTGGCCGATGAAGTGGGCGAAGGCTTGGGGATCGATACTGTGTTCGCGCGCGTCCTGCCGGAGGACAAAGTGGACAAGGTCAAGCAGCTTCAAGACGAAGGCCATGTGGTCGCCATGGTGGGCGACGGCGTGAACGATGCGGCCGCTCTGGCCCAGTCGCACGTGGGCATTGCCATAGGCGCCGGGACCGACGTGGCGGTCCAGTCGGCGGAGATCGTCCTCATGAGGAGCGACCCGCTCGACGTCGTCAAGGCCATCTCTTTGTCCAAGAAGACCAACCGAAAGACGGTTCAGAATCTCGCTTGGGCTGCCGGATACAACGTGTTCGCCATCCCGATAGCTGCCGGCATCCTCTATCCGTCGTTCGGTATCCTGCTCCGTCCAGAATGGGCGGCACTGCTCATGAGCGCCTCTTCGGTCATAGTGGTGCTGAATGCGCTCCTCCTGCGGAGAGCGAAGCTCAGCTGATGCCTCTGTTTTTGAACCGTTTGATTTGAACCACTTGTCCGTTTCGATCGTAGATTCATATGATCAGGCCATTATCAAGCCATAAGAACAGAATAAAACAAAGCCATGTTCAACACATTACTTTGCAGCCTTCTGCCGTTCGTATTCTGCAGCATGCCTAGCAGGATCCAGCAGCCGTCCAGCTTCTCTATACCGACCGGGATCTCAAGCGATGTCAGCATCGAGAGCCGATCGATGCCGTCAGCATCATCGACTGGATCGACCGAGGTCATAATAAAAGACGGCGGCGCCACGACTACAGCGCTGACTATGGATGCTCCTTACGGCGTGGAGAGCCGTATTGTGAGCGAGAATGGAAAGACCTATGCGACGACGACGGCTATCAGCCGGGCGGATTTCGATAAGATGCAGGCGCAAGCCGCACAGGAGCAGGCTTATCTTAATCGGCAGATGGATCAGATGATGCAAGATCAGCAAAAGCTGTTCGACGACATGAGAACGGGTCTTTGATGAGAACGGGTCTTCGATATGCCTGTGATCTGACGATCATAGTGATGATCCGAAAAACAGCCCGCAAGCTGTTTTTGAACGGACGTATCCTTCCTATGATCACCGCACAGTGAATGGCTGCCAATCCGTGACTGGTCCGCCGTAGTACGGGGCGACGCCTATGTCATATGCGCCGGGCTTCATGTGCTTCATGAAGAAGCCATTGATGTTGAAGCGGATGACGTTCGGAGTGACCGAGGACAAGCTCTTCCCGCCCAGGCCGCTGATGATCCCATCGCGCCGGAATTCGACGTAATCGTTCCAGTTGAAGCCATTTCCGAGGATGGCTACAGAGGTGGTGGTCGCGGCCCATGACGGGCTGACCATTGCTGCTGCAGGATAGGAACAGGAACCGACCGGTGTTGCGGCAGAGGCTCGTTCAGCTATTCCGATGCTTATCACAAGGGCGATGAAACCTGCAGCCATTGCCCCAAAAGCCAGATGTTTGCTCATGCGTTTATTCTTTATTGATAAATGTTCGAGACTCGAAGCGCGTCTCACACGAGATGAGACGCTCCGCACGAGTAAAATTACATCCAGCCCGCGCTACTGGTACTCGATGAAGATAGGCTGCGGCTTGAGAGACAAGACTTCCGACGGCGTGAGGAGGCCCGTCGAAGGGGGTCTGGCGTCATTCTTGTAGAAGAGCTTTATGCCGGCGAATTGGATCGGGTACGGCGTGATCACGGATCCGTATGTGCCGATCTTCTTGTCCTGAGCGCCCCAGCCGTCCATATTCATGACGATCTCGACCTCCGGCAGAGGCCTGATCTCGGCGGATCCGGTGACCATATCACGGGTGAAGCGGTGGACGAGCAGGATCTTGGGGGCTAGGCCATGCTTGCGGACGATGTCGGCCAGGAATGAGGCGGCGTAATTGACGTCATCGGCGTTGAACGTGCCGATGACTTTTCCAGGAGTGCTCGACTTCATGGAGAATTCCGGGTCGATAGCCAGCTCGACATTAGATTTCTCAAGATAGCTCTCCAGGAGCGGCAGCTCGGACTGCAAGCTGCTCAGCCCGACCTGCACGTCCAGGAAGACCAGGCCGTGGATCTGATCGGCCATGGCTATAGCCTTCTCGATCTGGCTGTCTGGCATGCGCAGGCGGTAGGCGCGATCCGTCCCGGCAGATCCCTGGGCCACTACGGCTATATAGTCTATGGCCGGTATGACCGGCGTCGACGGATCGGCGATCTGCCAATCTGCGGCGGTCGTGAGCAGCCGGTCGATGAGCTCGTTCTCCGGCAGCTCTCCGAGGATGCCCATCTGAGCCGAATAGAAATTGCCATAATAGGCGACGATGCGGTTGAACGGGAGGATGGCGCCCGGAAGAGGATATGGCGCAGGCGCCGGCCACCGATGATACGGCGAAGATATGGAGGAAGACGTGGACAGCCAGGCGCTCGATGTGGCCGCTATCCCAGTCTCGAGCGTAGTCGTCCCGAAGTTGGCCAGCTCTATCATCTTCTTGTTATATGCCCTGATATCCAGAGGCGGCACTCGCGGCGCTTTTATGACGAGAGCGGGGGAGTATGAGACTGTGAGCGGCTTGTATACGATCGACTCGTACATGATGAATGCGGTCAATGCGAGCAGGATGCAAGCAAAAACGATCGAGGCTATTATCCCTGACCTCGGCGATTCCTTGCTCATGGTCCCTGGATTTTATCATAAGTACGGAAAATCCCCGCGCGATGGCGGGGATCCCTGTGCATATCCGCTGATGCGATGCTGCCCAGGCCGTCAGAAGCCGAACAGGTGCCGGAAGAAATTGCCGATGGCCTGGAAGAAGCCTTGATGCGGCGCGTTCCCATTCATGCCCGGACCGCCGAGGCTCGCGCTCTGGTCGATGACAGAGGAAGCCGTGACGTTCGAGCCGTTCACTGCGCCTTGGACGACGATGTAGTCTCCGGTCGAGATCGACGATATCGTGCTCGTAGCTCCGCCTTTGGCCACTGCGGCCGAAGAAGCGTCGATAGTGTAGCTAGTATCGCTCGACGTCGTGATCGTGATCGTGCTGCCTGAGATCGATTGGACTGTGCCTGCCACGATCGGCTGGCCGTTGCCCTTGAATGGAGCTGTGCTCGAGCCATAAGCCCAAGCGCCGTTCCCGCCGGGACCGCCACGGCGAGGATTGGGTATCATGCCGTCGCGGATGAGCGTGGCTGTTACACTCGTGCCCGAAAGCGTGCCGATGACGAATACGTGGTCTCCGACCGACACGCTCGACAGCGTGCTGGTCGCATTGTCCTTGATGACTACGGCGCCCGAAGCGTCGACAGTGAAGGTCGTCGTCGCTTGGTCAGCTGCGCCCTGGCCGCCCCGATAGGCGAATCCGCGCGAAGCGACTGTGATAGTCGTGCCGTTCACGGCGGTGACGATGCCGACTATGGCCGGCCGTACGCCGATCGAACCGCCGAACCCGCCCCTAGCCCAGCCATTCTGGCCTTGTGTTGCGGGCGCAGGACGGCTCATCTGGACGTCTACGCTTGCCTGCGACCCGGCTCTCATTCCCGGACCTTGGACATCTATATCTGCCTGGCCGCTCACGCCCACTTGGGCGAAGACGGGCACGCAAATCCCGGCTAGGAGGGCTGCCCCTGCGACGCCGGCGATCATCTTATTTTTCATGCTGTGTCATTTAGGAAATAATGAGCATGGCGCAGGATAAGCATCATCTGCGATCCGCACCATGCCTGGCGAATAATACGGTTTGACGGACGATGCTGGTGCATCATTACAGGGCGGCTTCCAAGGCTGGCCGATCTCATTACGAAATACTTTTTTGCTCATGTGAGCTTGCGGCCGGGCTGGGCAGAGGTAGAATTCATATATTCCTGTGATCTATAAAGGCGCGATGTTGCGGGACAGCGCGCATTAAGAGCTAACATAATCCGAAATGCTCACGCATATCATCCGGCGCAGCCGGGCTGTTTGGACGTATGCCATCTTCGTCCTGCTCCTCGCATCCGCGGCCATATATGCCGCTCATGCCAGCGTCTCCGATACGAAGGTCGTCTACTCCCTCGATCTGAGGCAGAACGACAGAGAGATCATCAGGCTATTGAATGAGGCCGACAAGTACGCATATTTCGCTATCTACTATTTTACTCGCGGCGATATCGCTGACGCTCTCGTCAGGGCGAAGGAGCGCGGCATAGATGTACGCGGCATCACCGATGCGGCTGCCAGCCTCGATAGCAACAAGGCCGTCGTCCAGAAGCTCCGGGCCGCGGGCATCCCAGTCGAGACTCAAAAGCACCAGGATGGCATCATGCACATAAAGGCCCTGGTGACCGACAAAGCCTACGCTTCGGGGAGCTATAACTGGACGGATCAGGCCACCGAAGCCAACGATGAGGTGCTCGAGATCGGCACCGACAGGAATGTCCACGACCAGTACCTGGAGATAATAAAGAGACTGCTTACGAATAACCTCTGACCAGCCATGAAAAGATTCATCAAAGATAACAGGCGTCTGGCGATAGGCGCCGCTGCAGGAGCTGTCATCCTGTCAGCGCTCGGGATAGGCGCGCTCGCGGCACGGGGAAGCAGGGGCGCGGATACGGTGGACCGGCCGCCGGCGATAGCAGGCGCTCCGTCCAGGCTGGGGGAGAGCGGCATTCCAGAATATGATTTCACGGAAGCGCCCGATCATATCGGAGAAAAGGCTGCCGTGAGCGGCGTCGTCCTCAAAGCCTTCACGTCTCAGAGCGGCGTGACCTTCCTAGATTTCTGCAAGACGAGCAAGTGCCCATTCTCGGCCGTAATCTTCAAGGATAATGCCGCAGCTTTCGGCGATATGCAGTCATATGTCCGGCCTGTCACTCTCACTGGCGTCATCCGCTCTTACGAAGGGTCGGCCGAGATGATCCTGGATGACCCTGGGCAGATCGAATAACTGGGGATTAGCTGGTATACTGGATGCATGTCAAAAAGGCTCGCAACGATAGCCGCCTTCCTAACGATCGGTCTCTATATCGGGGCTCTCGCGGCCCCCATGGCGGCTTCGGCTCACGAGGTCTATGTCCTCACGCCTCAGCAGATATCTCAGGGCTTGGCCGCGTCATCGCCCGATCCATTCACAGCAGTGCCTGCCCACGAGAAGCTGTTCCTCATATGGGGAACGATCACGGCCGTGGCCATGCTCCTCGTGATGACCGCATCAGTCTCGCCGTTCTTCGAGCGGCTTTGCGACCCATTCCTTATGAAGCTGAAGAAGTACGCGCCGCTCATTGGCCGCGCGACTTTAGGCCTGTCTATCATGGCATCCGGCTATTTCAGCTCCTTCTTTGGGCCGGAACTGCCGATGGACGCCTCATTCCCGCCGGCCGCGGCGCACGCTCTCGGCCTGATCCTGCTCGTAGCCGGGGCATTGGTCTGTCTGGGATTCCTGACCAGGCTCATCTCATTCCTTGGGATATGCCTGTTCGCGGTCCTCATATACCAATACCATCTGTATATGCTCACTTACGTCAATTATCTAGGCGAGCTCATTCTATTCCTCATACTCGGAGGCGGTATGTGGTCGTTCGACAAAGCCATTCCGGCTTTGGCCAAGATCGAGGGCTTGTTCGCATCCGTGGCTGAACGGCTCGAAAAGTACAGCTTCTTGATCTTGCGCGTCCTCTTCGGTCTGGCTCTGTTCTTCGCCTCGTTCTACGCCAAGTTCCTGCACAGCGATCTGGCGCTGGCGACGGTCAATGACTATCATCTGACGAACTATTTCCACTTCACGCCGCTATTCTTGGTCTTGGGCGCGTTCATCATCGAATCCCTTCTGGGTCTGTGCTTCGCCTTCGGGTTCGAGATACGGTTCGCGGCCATCTTCTTCACTTTCTTCCTGACGCTTTCGATCCTATTCTTCGGAGAGGCGGTCTGGCCGCACATCATCCTATTCGGCGTCAATCTGACCCTCTTCTTCCACGGCTATGACAAGTACACGCTGGAGATGGCGGTCGTGCAGAGGCAGAGGGAAGGCGAGCCGGTTTTGTGAGCGGTCTTGCGAGCCGGTTTTGTGAGCCGATCTTGATATCATTCAGCCGCGAAATCGTCGTTCGTGCCGGTGGTCTGCTCGGTTGTTAGTGCTGGCGGTAGATACATTCGAAAACACGAAAAACCGCAGATGAGACTTTTTCTCATTTACTCGACGAATATAAGCCGTATTTTGGGGATCAAATGAGAATTCGTCTCATCTGTAGAAAGGGCATATATCGAGAGGGGACACTGTGACCGTTCAGTGACCGTTCATAAGCGCCTAAATATCGTCCATAATCGTCCAATTATCGTTCATAATCGCCCAATTATCAGCCATCAATCCGATCCATTATCTGCCATGCCCAAAATTAACGATGATTTCGAGGATCACCTCCTAGAAGGTCCCGATGCAGAGTTCCGCGTAGAATTGTGGTCTTGCCACCTAAAAGCATCGAGCAGGCGGATAGAACTCCTCAAAGCATTGAATGACGATGCTAGTCCATATTCGCTCGCAGAGATCACGGAGAAGCTCAAAGAAAAGTGCAGTCGGGCTATGATTTACCGATCGGTAGATAAATTGGTAGAATGCGGTCTGGTACGGCAGCTGAACTTAGGCCGAAAAAAGCCGGCTTACCAGATAGCTCACAAGATCAGAATAGACACATGGTCATAATCATCGCTCTAGCAACATTCGTCTCCACCTTCGCCGGCGGCCTTTTGGCGCTGCGATTCAAGGACAAGCTGCACCTCATCCTCGGATTCTCGGCTGGGGCAGTGATCGGGGTGGCTTTCTTCGATCTCTTGCCGGAATCTATCGGGCTCGGCTCGAATTTCTACAGCCTGTCCACTGTGACCGCGATAACCGCCGCCGGATTCCTCTTCTATCTCATCCTCGACAGAGTGATATTCCTCCATTCCCATGCCCATGAAGACGGCGAGCATGAAGCAGCGCACATCGAGCGGGGCGTCCTTGGAGCAGGGAGCCTCTCATTCCACAGCTTCCTCGACGGCTTGGCTATCGGATTGGCTTTCCAGCTATCTGCCGCTGTCGGCGCGGTCGTCGCGGTCGCCGTACTCGTCCATGACTTCTCTGACGGGATCAATACTGTCAATCTCATACTAAAGAACCAAGGCCAGAGCCGTTTCGCCTTCAGATGGCTGATCGTCGACGCCATGGCTCCGGTCCTTGGCGCTGCCTCGACCCTTTTCTTCAGGCTGCCAGAGCAGTCTCTCGCTATCATCCTCTCGCTATTCGCCGGATTCTTCATGTACATCGGCGCCAGCGATCTCGTGCCAGAGAGCCATCATGCCCATCCGAAATTCCTGACGACAGCCATGACGCTCGTCGGCGCTGCCGTCCTCTTCGCAGCCATAAAGCTCGCTAACCTGTGAGCGGACCGATGAGGGCGTTCCCGTCGTAGTGTTATACTATACGCAAATGAAACCGCGCATTGTCATACTCGGGGCCGGATTCGGAGGAGTCTATGTCGGCCGGCGGCTGAAGCGCCTGGCCAAGAAGGGCTTGATCGACCTCACCATCGTCAATCGCACGAACTATTTCCTGTTCACGCCGCTCCTGCATGAAGTTGCCACCGGAGGCCTCGGTCCCAGGAACGTGGCTGAGCCGCTCCGCCAGATATTCCGCGATTCGGGGACGAAGATCGTCCAAGCAGAGATAAGATCCATAGATCCGGAGAAGCGCCTGGTGACGGTCAGCGGAGAGCAGGAGGACTGCATCATCCCTTATGACTATCTCGTCCTCGCGAGCGGGGCAGAAACCAATTATTACGGCATACCTGGAGCCAAGGAGAACACGCTTCCTCTCAAGACCCTTTGGGATGCTATAGCCATACGGTCGCGGATCATCGACGCTTTCGAGCTCGGCGTCCTGGCAAAGTCGCCGGACGAGCTCGCTCGCGACCTCTCGTTCATCGTGGTCGGCGGCGGCGCGACCGGGGTAGAGGCGGCCTCGGAGCTCGCTGAATTCGTGCGCGAGATGAAGAAGAAATATTTCCGCAAGGCGGGCCTGCAGACGCGCGTCAGCCTGATCCACACAGGCAAGGAGCTATTGGAGATGTTCGCTCCAAAGCTACGCCTGGCCGCGGAGAAGCGCTTGCGCAAGAATAAGGTCGACCTCCTCTTGGGGCGGACGGTGGTCGAGGCCTCGCCGTCAGGATTGAAGATGTCGGATGGCACGACGGTCGAAGCAGGGACGGTCATCTGGGCGGCCGGAGTCAAGGCGACAGCGCCTGCTTTCGTCGGGACGACGCCGGCGCTTTCGGGAGGCCGCCTGGTCGTCGACCAGTATTTCAGGCTGCAGATGAGCGATCGGATATTCGTGCTCGGCGACGCCGCCGCCTATGTGGATGCCCATGAATTCCAGAAGGATTCAGCCAAGACCAGGCCTGTCCCCATGCTCGCCCAGGCGGCTGTGGCCCAGTCTAGGGCCGTGGCGCACAACGTCATCGCCTCGATCCGCCGGCGGCCTTTGCGCAATTTCCATTTCGAATCAAAAGGCAGCATGGTCTCAGTGGGCCAGTGGTTCGCCATAGGGGAGATATATTCTCTGCATATAGCTGGATCGCTGGCTTGGTGGATATGGCGCACAGTGTATCTGTTCAAGTTCGCCTCATGGCAGAAGCGCATAAGGATCGCCATAGACTGGACCATCAACTCCTTCTATCCCAGGGACATAACCAAGCTCACATAAGCTCGCATAAGGTATAATATCGGGATGACAGGACGCTTGAAGGGCCTTGAGAGCAAGATCCTTCCGATCTTCGACTATTTCCTCATCGGCGCTACCGCCGTCTTTTTGATCGCTGGAACCGTGTCCGGCAACGCATGGACCCAGGCCGCTCTGGCCGTGCTCTCGTTCCTCGGGCTCCTGCCCGTCCTATATAGCGCCGCGAGGTCTCTCATGAAGAAGCGCGTCTCCGTCGACCTCCTGGCCTCGATCGCGCTCGTATTCTCGCTCTTATCTGCGCAGTGGGCCTCGGCAGCCTTCATCACCTTGATGCTGGCCTTCGCCCGCGTCTTCGATCATGCCACCGATGTAAGGGCGAAAAAGATAATCCAGAGCCTCATGAAGTACCATGTCGAGCGCGTCCGCATCCGCGACGGGGAGACGGTCCGGGAAGCGCCGATCAAGTCTGTGAAGCCGGGCGACTTGGTCATCGTCGAGGCCGGCGACCGCATGCCGGTCGATGGCGTGATCGTGAGCGGCACAGCTGACATCGACGAGTCGTCTCTCACTGGCGAGAGCGAGCTCATCGCCAAGAAGCCCGGCGATAAGGTCTTCACTGCGACGGTCAACGATTCAGGCTCGCTCATAGTCAGGACCGAGAAGGTCGGCGACGATACGACGCTGGCCAGGATCATCGCCCTCGTCGAGGAAGCCAGCCGCCACAAGTCCAAGGCCGAGCGCGTGGCCGATACCTTCACGCAATGGTACATAGCCATCATGCTGATCGGTTCGGTCGCGCTCTATCTATATGGCCTATCGTCTATCGAGATACTTTCCATCCTCCTCGTCGTGTGCGCTGACGACATCGCCGTTGCCGTACCGCTCGCATTCACGGCGGCGATAGCCAGGACGGCCAAAAGGGGAGTGATCGTGAAAGGCTCGGCCGCCTACGAGCAGCTCTCGCGGGTGAAGTACGTCCTCACTGACAAGACCGGGACTTTGACCAAGGGGAAGCCCAAGATAATAGACGTGAAGGCATACAAGCCTTATACGGCATCCAAGATAATAGAGCTGGCCGGAATGGGCGCGAGCGAGTCCAAGCATGCCGTGTCCAGGGCCATCCTCGACTATCTCCGCGAGAAGGGCGCCAAGGTCCATGTCCCGCACGAGCTCGAAGAAGTGTCGGGCCAAGGCCTGTCATTCAGGCATGGGACCGAGAAGATGTTCCTCGGCCGCTTGTCATTCATCAAGGGCGAGAAGATCCATGTGCCGGAGAGCGTCGAAAGGGACATCGAACTGGAGAAGGACGCCGGACGCGGTATCGTGGTCCTGGCAGTGGACGGCCATGTCGCCGGGCTGCTCTCATATATCGATCAGCTCCGGCCTCGGGTCAAAGAGATCATCGCCGAGACGAAGGCTATGGGCGTCAAAGAGTGGCATATGCTCACCGGAGACAACGAGCATGCGGCGGCGGCCGTTGCTGGAGAGCTCGGCATCAGGCATTTCCACGCCAATATGACTCCGCAGTCCAAGGTCGAGTTCGCCACGAGATTCGAGAGGGAGAAGGAGCCTGAAGTCGTCGCCTATATAGGAGACGGCGTGAACGATGCAGCTTCATTGGCTCTAGTGGACGTATCGATCGCCATGGGCGGTATCGGCTCTGATGCGGCCATAGAAGCCGCCGATATCACGATAATGAAGGACCGCCTATATAGGCTGCCCCAGACCATGAGGACGGCCAAGACGCTCCGCAATATCATGTGGGAGTGCTTCGTCATCTGGGCAGTCACCAATGCGGTCGGCCTGGTCTGGGCCACGGCGGGGCTGCCATTCCTGGGCGTTCTCGGCCCTTCCGGCGCAGCGGCCTTCAATTTCCTGACTGATTTCATCCCGATAGGCAATGCTCTGCGGGCGGGAAGGCTGCGCAAGGACGATCTCAGGAAATGATGCGCCAGATGTAACATTCGGGTCGTATTGGAAGTTATACCTGATGTGAACGGAGCAAACATACTATGAATAAGGCCAATTTGGGTTCCAATCTCGGAATGTACGCAGGAATGCCTGATGAGCAGATCCTTGAGCGGTCTCTCATAGAGCCGGAGCTCTTTTCAGTGCTTGTAGATAGGTATCAGGCGTCTTTCCGCCAGGCCGCCAGGCGCATATTAGGGACGGATGACGCCGAAGACGCAGTCCAAGAATCATTCGTACGCATATACATCCATGCGAGGAAATATACGAAGAAAGACGGCGCCAAGTTCTCCTCATGGGCATATTCCATACTGACGCGCGTCTGCTTCACCATATATTCTCGCAACAAGCGCAAGTATACTTTCACCCTGGATCCGGAAGTCGTCGGGGAGATCGAGGACTTCTCGGCCAGGGAGCTGCGCGAGTACGGCTTCGATGCCAGCTATCTTTTGTCCCTCATCTCGAAGCTGCCAGTCCTTTTGCGCCGCACGGTCGAGCTGTACGTCTTCGACCACAAGACCGAAAAGGAGATCGCGAAGATAGAGAACGTCTCTTATGGCGTTGTGAGGACGCGCCTGTCAAGGGCACGCTCGAAGCTGCGGCAACTGGACGTGGCCAACGCCGCCCTATTCAAATATGACTAATGACCAGAATATGACCAATGACCGGATTTCGAATTCGCAGGAAGAGATAATGCAGCGCGTGCGCGCGGTGCATGGCGTGCGCGCCTGGCTTGGATCGCCGTCGGCGGCCATGCTCGGAGCTCTAGCCATAGTCTTCGCCATCGGCTCGATGGTCTCTTTGGGCAGCGTCGTTTCCAACACGTTGGCCCATTCGGATGTCCGTGCGGATCTTTCATACTTCTTCTCTTCATTCCTGCATGCGCGCACGATCGTGCAGGTCCTGGGATCGCTCCTCGTGCTGGTTGCGGGCGCAGTTCTCGTAAATTCCGTAAAGACGGTCAGGCGCTACGGCTTCACTCCCGGAGCCATCTCAAAGCTTCTGATTCCGTAGGGAAATTCATCAGGTTGCTGCGTCCGGCCATGCCGCGGATGACGCCTTCGATCATCTGGTGAAGGGCGGTCCCGCCGTATGTGGCGGTCTTGTAGACGAACGGGTCGTCTTTTTTCATGAGCTCAGCGAGGATGGTGATCACCTGGGGATCGCTGTACGTTTCCATACGGCGGATATCGATGAGGACGCAGACGGATTGCTTCTTGCCGCCAGCCACGGAATTCACGGAGCTGTTCAAGCCCTCTGCCCAAGCTGAAAGCACCGGCACGTCGCTATTGCCTAGCGTGCCGCCGATCACAGCGCGGAGGAGCTTCCTGCCGCCGGCTTTGCCTGCGTCTAGGTCTTCGATCGGACCGACTTGGACTACGACATTGGACATGATCGAGAGATTCTGATCAGAATAAGTTGAAGGCATTGTACCAGAATGGCCGCAAAAGTGATATGCTCTCCTAGACCTAAATTCCTTTTCTCGTGACACTGTCACCCGATCTCCGCGCCCGACGACATCGGCCGGGGATTTTTTGCGCTTGACTTTGTGCGGCGCACCGGTAGTCTTTGCACCAGAACTGCAGCAAACAAATCAAAAGAAAGACAGCTAATGAACAATCAAAGCAGCGGGGCTGACTTTTACAAGGCCTCTGGAGTCGACCTCGAAGCCGGCGACGCATTCAGCAAGTATTCAGGGGATATCTGCCGGGCTTCATACAAGAACTCGCCGCATGTCCTCATCACCGATTGGTCGAAGGGTCATTTTCGCGGGCCGCGCGGCTGGGAATTCACCGGCCTGCCCGCGGGACGGAAGAACGTAGGTGGAGCCGACGGAATCGGCACGAAGACGATCCTGGTGACCGCCGCGGACATGATCGACTGCGAGCCTCGGGAGATGCGAAGAGTCGCCAGGAATCTTTTGGCTATGTGCGCCGGAGATATCACCAGATGGGGCGGCCTGCCGCTTCTGTTCATGGATAGTCTCGAGGTGAATAAGCTCGGCGATCTCGACAGCTTTTCATTCATGGCCTATAAAGCGGCTATGGATGGCCTCGGAGACTGCGCCAAAGAGCAAGGCTATGTCATCTATAGCGGCGAGACGGCTGAAATGAGCGATTGCGTTTCTTCCGAAATAAGGGATGCCTGTCTGGCCTTCAACTGGACTGGCACGATGATCGGAGTCAATCATCCCGAAAAGCTCATCGACGGCTCATCTCTCCGACCGGGTCTCGTCGTCATGGCTCTCTGGGACGCTCTGCGTTCTAACGGAGCGAGCGCCATCAGGAAGTTCTTTAGGGATCTCTTCGGCAAGGAATGGTGGCTGACGCGTTCAGATCTTGCGCAGAAGTACATGAAGGAGGCGGCCAAGCCGGCTGTCCTTTACGACAGATTCCTGACCGAGCTGAACGGTTGGCATGACCCCGAATGGCGTCCGAAGATCAAGGCTTACGCTATCGCTCACTTGAGCGGCGGCGGATTGAAGGATAAGTTCGCCGAACCGCTCCTATTTCCGAGAGGGCTTGGCGCTGTCCTCGACAATCTGCATGAGCCGCCGGAAGTCGTCAAGCATTGCGTCGTCCATGCCAAAATGAGCGACGAGAAGGCTTACCGCACCTTCAATGGCGGCCAAGGCGCCTTGGTCGTCATAGAACAGGAGGACGAGCAGGCATTCGTGAAAAGCGCTGACGAGTATGGCTTGCCCTCCAAGAATGCCGGCCAAATCATCAAGTGCGGCGGCGAGCCTTATGTCCAAGTCATATCGAAGTTCAGCGGCAAGGTCTTCGAGATCAGACCTGAGGGATAATCGCCTGAAATCTACTTACACGCCAGTCGATCATGTCGGCTGGTTTTTTATACAAGAACGCGCGCTTGATTTGTTAATCGAAGGCGTGATAACGTGCCCACGGAGTTCAAAATGAAAAACGATCTAAACGGATGGCCGCCGAAAAGGCAGAAGATGGTCATCTTGGATTTCGACGGCACGCTCGTGCAGATGAGGATCACCTACCTGGCTATGACCAGCATCTTCATGATGAGCGGCCGCCCAATGCCGAGCTACATGGAATTCGCCAGGGATTTCCATCCGCCATACAAGCTTTTCTACGAGGCCAGGGGAGTCTTCATGCCCAAGGAAGAGATAAGAGCTTGGTACGATATGTTCAAGTCGCATCAGATCTCCTCATTCTTCCCGGATGTGCGCCAAGAATTGAAGAGGCTCTCGGAAGAGGCCATAGTCTGCATCTTGAGCGCAAACAAGGAATCGTTGGTACGGTCGCGCTGCGAGATCCATGGCCTCGCCAGGAATATCAGCCAATTCATCGGCGATTCCCTAGACAAGACCGACCCGATGAAGAAGCTCTGCAGGGCTTATGGCGTCGATCTGGATCAAGCCACGTACCTCGGCGACTTCGCCGACGACATGGTCAGAGCGCGCCTTGCCGGGGTGAATGCCGTCGGCATAACGCGCGGCCGCCCCACGCGCCAAGTCCTTCTCGACGCCGGCGCTCACATCGTCATCGACCAGCTCTCTGAGCTCAAAGTCGGGATCTGAATGCCTTTCGTCGCCCACCACGCCTTCTTCGGAGGGCGATTTTTTGTCTCCTTCTTGTTCCTCGCTGCCTCATCACCAGTGCGCGACCGATATGCTGGCAGTCTTTTGCGCGATGACGTTCCCATTCTGGTCCTTGGCCACGAATGTGACCGTATACGGCCCGCTGCCATTCGCGCCCCTCCAAGACCACGGGCCTACGTCCACATCGGCTTCCTTGTGCGGATAATCCGTCTGGCTGTCAGACATCTGGTTCAGCGCCCCGCCGTCGACTTGCCAATACATCGTGTAAGCGGAGAGCGGCTGGTCCTCTATTATGGCCTTGAATGGCTGCACGCCGGAGATTGTCGAACCGTCTGACGGCCACCAGACGTCGAGGATAGCTGGGCCTGATGGCGAACCGCCTGTGCTACCTGCGCCGCCGCCGGAGCTCGCCCCGCCCACATCCAAGGCGAGAGCCGAATCATCCCAATAGTAGAGCTTTGACCAGTCGGAGCTGAAGATGCCGACCTTCAATTCGTAGGCGTCGTTCGCCGGCGGCGTCCAAGAGATCGTGAACTGGCTCGGTGTCGGCCCGATATCTTTGCCGGAGAAGAATTGCTGCATGACCTGATGTCCTGATGAGTCGTATATCTCCATGTCTACTGTCGCGTTCGAAGCTGATCCGGAGATCCCGACATCCGCCGAGATGCTCGCGCTTTGGCCTGCCGATAGGGAAGGCGCTTGGCCGCTCACCGTCCAGTTGCCGCTCGCGGAAGATGGACCCGGGCCTGGCGGCGGATTGTTCGGGGGCGGATTGTTCGGCGGCGGATTCGAAGCCGAGCCGCTCCCGCCGAACCACGACGTCAGAGTGGCCTGTGCCGGCTTGTTCTGCGGCGTGTAGTCGGTGTTGCCGGACCCGCCGTCATTCGGGTTCGTGCCCCAATTCCAGGCATATATGCCGCTCATGTAAGGCTGGTTGTTCCAATACTGGAAGAGGGCGGTATAGTCGTTGACTTGCTCCGTCGGATTGTAGTTGCCGCCAGGATTGGAATACCAAGGCAAGTTGTGAGCGTTATCGACGCTCCGATATCCGATCTCGGTGAAGATGATATTCTTGCCGTATTGCGTATGAAGGGATTGGAGCTTGGCTGTGTCCCAGTAGCTCCAGGAGCCCGTGAGGTCGTTCACAGACGGGTTCGATACGCCGGAAGCGAGAGGGTAATATGCCGATATGCCGATATAGTCGAGCGACGGCCAGAAGCCGATGTGAGGCGGCTCTTCGGCATAAGAGCCCGAGCCCCAATTGGCGCTGTAAGTCAGGAAGCCGGAGAAATGCTGGCGCAGATCGGAGATGAGCTTCTGCCAGCGCTCCGTGTTGTCCGGATTGACCGTGTAGTCCGCTGTCGAGATGAGCTCTGTGCCGACGACGATGCCGGCGGCGCCCACTTGCGTCCCGAGGTCGCCGATATGGTTCAGCCAGTAGCCGTAGCTGCCGTACCACTGGTCGCGATTCGAGGGATTGATGTTGGCTCGCCAATCCCCGTTCAGCGGATCGACATGCGGCTTGAGGACGACCTTCATGCCGATAGACTTGGCGTAATTCCCGGCGCTCACGATGTCTGCATCCGATGGCGTGTTGTAGCCGGTGAATATGCTCGAAGAATTGTCATCGGTCTGATAGAGGGGGATGATGAGGACGGCGGTATCCGCGCCAGCAGCGTGGGCATTCGAGAGGGACTGGTCGAAGGCGCTGGACGAAAAATCCCCAGGGTTCTGGGGATACAGCGAGACTCCTTTTTGCCAGTCGGAGACCGACGCGCTGGCGATCCCAGGCGAGAAGACGGCAGGGGCGGAGCTGGCAGCGGCGGCGATAGCGAGGATGATGAGAGTTTTTTTCATGGGATTCTGGTAAGTACCTTGTGCTATTGGTCTGACGGCCGAGCCGGACGGCGCTTACAGCGTCTCACTGTTTACAACGGCTCTCAACGCTCACAATGAGAAATCCCGCCCGATGGCGCTGGCCATGGGCGGGATAGATCTACCTCCTAGTTCCTCGTATGCTTCGGTGACGGCTGCGCCCTCTATGCGCCCGTCTGATCTTCGGTCTATGTTCAGGCCTCCCCACGGAGAGCACTTTTTCCCAGTACTTCTTCGTGCACTCTCTATGCCATCCGCTCGGCCCGCCATTCCATATTCGGGCGTAGTCCTCGTCTCGAGGCGCGTGTCCGAGCGATCTCCTCGTCGCGTGCAATGATACATAGCGGCGGAAGATCTGGATGGAGAGGCTCCTGTTCCCGAGGCATTGATCGGCACGGAAGCTCGTGCCGAAATGCTCATTGACGTCGTCGCAGACGGGTTGGCGGATCTGGAGAGGGCCATAGGCATGGTTCTCCAGATTCAAGTCTCCGACGGCGTCGTCCTTGCCTACTGACTCCACTTGGATTAGGGCTGCGATCAAACGATCGCTCGGTCCTCGATCCTCGGCGCACTGCGCATGGAGCGCTGCGGCCAAGAAAAGAAGGATGTGCATTCGAGCTCTCATCCTAGTCCTTTCTCTTTGTGGGGTTCAGTCTCTGATTTTTACGAGCCTAGTCTGTTTTTCCGGGGCAATCTGACTCTTTATATTATATATGAATCGGAGCCAGATGTCAAGATTAGCGGAAGAGGCCTACGATGAAGTTCCAGATGCGCTGGAAGATGGAAGGGTTAGCGTTAGCGGCGCTGGCCGTCTGCGATGCGCTCGTCTCGATAGTGCCGGTGGCGACCGCCGTCTCCGTGCTCGAGGCGGAGCCGATAGAAGCCTCGGAACCGACGGATGATCCAGACTGGCCGGCCGCGATGGAAGCCGTATTCTGGCCGGCGACGTATGCATTGATGATGGCCAGCTCGGAGGGATTCAGCGTGAGAGGCGCTGCGCAAGCGATCTGGTTGATCTTCTTGGCGGTAGTGATATAGACGATGCCTGAAGGCCGCGTTGCGCTCCATGGGCCCATGACGGCCGTGAGATTGGCGCGCTGGAAAGCTTTGACAGCGTTCTCAGTCTGCTGGTCGAAGATTCCTGTCACCTGCACATTCAGATGCTCGGCATCCTTGAGGAAAGCTTGGAGCTTGACGACCTGGCTGCGGTCGTTGGCGGCGCCCTTCTTCATGAACGATGTGATGAGCGGGCAGGAAGTGGTGGAATAGCCGGTCGACGCTGGGGCGAGCAGGAATGACGAGTAGCCTCCCGACATGCCGTAAACGCTGCTGCCGGAGCTGCTGGTCTGAGCAGGAGACGGAGCGGGAGCAGGGGCAGGAGCCGAGCCGGTGACTGCGCCATTGGTGCTCGAACCGCCGGTGGTAGGAGAGCTAGTCACAGCGCCATTGGTGCTCGAGCCGCCGGTCGTCGGGGAGCTCGTCACTGCGCCGGTCGTAGCCGAGCCGCCGGTCGTCGGGGAGCCTATGACAGCGCCTGTGGTGTCAGCGCCGCCGGTAGGGACGGTCGGAGCCGCGGCTGAACTGGTGACTGTGCCGGAAGAGGCTGTGCCGCTTGTAGCGCTAGGCGAGACGGAACCGGTAGCTGAAGAGCCAGATGTAGCCGGAGCGGTCGGGGCAGCGGTCGGGACGGGGCTGGCCGTCGCTTCAGAGACCATGGCAAAAGCCGCGACAGGCACGGAGGCCGCCATGAAAGCGATCACGAACGAGATCTTGCGGAAATCATTAAGGGTATTCATATATGTGTGATGTTTATCTTGCTAAGCGCCGTGGTTGACGTTGCATTTGGACCCTACTACTTTCTTGAGTGGATGTCAAGGCTTGTCGCCGTCTGCGGCGATCCGAGCCTGGAATGACAAAAAAGCGCACCGCATAGGATGGCGGTGCGCAGGGGGCAGGGCAGGTCGCAAGGTACAGGATCATTCGAGCATCAGGCGCCACATGCCTTGCGAACCTGGCGTGGCGCGGATGACGGTGTCGCCGGAATTCATGGAAGCTGCGTCCGACCACGAGGGCTGGACCAAGCTAGGCGTGAATTGGAGCATCCACGTATCATCGGCAGTCGCCCCTATGATCGACAAGGCGACGCTCGTAGGCGATTGAGGGATGACAGCCAATGTCGGTTGCGTCGGCGTGCTCGACAGATACAGCGTCTTGGATGCGTGAGCCACTACATTCAGGTTCGTATCGGCCAGATCCCACGTTCCCGTGACATGGAAGTCCGGGAAGTAGCTGATGTAGCGGTCGACGTCGATCATACTGAATCCGCTGCCTATGACGAAGTACTTGCTCATCGACCCGATGAACGTGAAGTGGTCGATGGGCGTGTCCGACCAGTAGCCGCTCGCGACGGTCCCGCCGGTGCTGCCGATCGACGACCAATCCGCATACACATAGAGCGGGCTGTCGAACGGGTTCGTCTTTCCGAGCGAATCGGCGCTGCTGCCAGTATCGCTCGATCGTTCGACGAACGTGAGCTGGCCCGGATAGAACGTGTACCCCGGGTTCACGGACTGCACGTCTACGGCGAACCAGAGGCTCGTCCCCGAAAGGTCCGACGGCTGGACGATATATGTGTCCTTAAGCCGGTAGTTAAGCGCACTCGAGAACGTGTGGTTTCGGATAGCCCACACCGCGTTGCTCCCCCAGCTTTGGTAGCCAGGATTGCTGATGTCGGGACCGAGCAGGGCCACGATCCTGATCCGCACTGGCCCTTCAGTCGATGTGGCCAGACGATGGCGGAACTGCACGATCGGTCTCGCTGGTTGCGAGCTTGGCTTGTCCGCAGACACTGTGCCGTCCCCGCTATCAGCGGTCATCGGCGCAATTGGCGGAGCGGCGAACGATGGATGCGCTAGGCATAGGACCGAGCTTGCGAGCGCGGCCACTAGATTCATCTTCATTTTCAATATCTCCTCTCTTTTTGACCGTTATTCGGTCGGGTTCACTAGACTCTTCCTAACAGAATGTCAGTCTTTTGTCAAGATTCACACGCATTTCGCACGTAATTAGCGGGCGAATCCCGGCAGCTCGTCGGAATAGTAGAAATCCGCAGCCAGCTCTCCGAAGCTATAGGCATGACCGCCCACATCTATCTCGGAGCCGCCAGAATGCGGGTCCGCATTGGGCACGGAATGATCGAAGCCGATATTGTACAGCGTGAACACGATCTCAGGCCTGTCGGATATGTCGAAGCCTGCGCGCTTCCATTGGCTGAGGATCTCTTTCTCATATAGCGCGGCATAGAGGTACGAATAATACCGGCTGTTCGGATCTGTCAGCCGCTCGAACCTGGCCGTATCGGTCGCGGTCGTGGCGGAGTAATCGAGCAGATGGGCATATGAAGGCCCAGGATAGAATGGGGACGACGGATCCGCGAGGCCGGCTTCGATCTCTTTGGCGGTGCCTTCCTTCATGCCCAGCACGCCCCAAGAGTATTGGCTTTGCACGCCGAGGATCTTGAGCGGAGCGAATACGGCCTTAAATAGCTCGCGATCGTCGCTGAAAAGACGGAGCTGCTCGGCCATGAGCGGGCCGATGATGAAGCGGGGAGAGACGCCGGCTTCTTTGGCAGCCTTGTCGATATCGCTCTGGTCCTTGAGCATGGCGATCTTAAGGGCTTGCCATTCCGGGCTGTCGATCCACGCGCGGCTTCCAGCTATGTCGCTCGAAAAGCTCTGCCTCTGGGCATCGACGACGCCCTGCACGTCGGTCCAGTGGAGCGATATGGCGACATAGGCGCCCAGGGCGGCCAGGCCGATGGCCGCGAAGACGGAAACGGCCGAGATGAGAGCGATCCGCACCGCTTTCGTTATCTGTAGCCGGTATCTCATCGCTCGATTCTATCACGCGGAGCCGTTATCCACTTCGAGCATTAGAAAGCGAGGCTGGGACGCGCTATCATTACGCCATGAAAAAACAGCCCAAGGCTGTATTGACGGCCGCTCTCGTCGTCTTCTCGATAGTCTGTCTGGCTGCGAGCATAAGATCCTCCATCTTCGTCGCGAGGGCGGCGCCGCCGCAGGATCAGATGGCTAACATCTTCACGTCCATAGGCGACATGTTCTCGTCCGTTTTCGGCGGATCCTCGAGCGGATCTTCCAACGGATCTTCGGGTCAGCCGGCATCGGATGGTTCTAGCCAGGCCTCTCAAAAACATCCATATTATCCGGTGTTCTACGATCAAGCGTCTGGCGGAGCGGGAGCTCTGAAGCTCTCTCCATACCAGAGCGCCATCGCGCCTGCGAATAACATCGTCTCATATCCTGGCCAGAAGCCGTCACAGTCGGGAGGTTCGGTGTATTCAGGATCAGCCAAGGATGCGAGTGTCGTGCCGGACGAATATATAGTAGAGCTCCGAGCCGAGCCTGTGGCTGTCACTTATGCCAGGCTCAAGGCACAAGCGGGTGCAGGCACGAAAGCCCGCCTGGACGTGAAGAGCCAGCTGGCCGCCCAGAGCCAGGCCGTCCAGAGCGAGCAGGATTCATTCCTGGCTTCTCTGCCTGGCGCGATCCAGGCCAAGAATAAGAGCGTCGGCAGATCGGTGATGGGCCCGAAGGCTGGCACGACCAAGCGATTCAAAGACGTCATAAATGCGGTCGTCTTGAACATGAATGGCTCCGAAGCGGCAGCCGTCAAAGGCATGCGGGATGTGAAGCGGGTGGTGCCAGTGGGCAAAGTCCGTGCCACACTCATGGATTCGGTCCCGCTCATCAATGCGCCCCAAGTCTGGGCTGGCAATTATCTCGGCAATCCGGATGGCAGCACTGGAAAAGGGGTGAGCATAGCCATCATTGATACCGGCGTGGATTATCTGCATCCTGATCTGGGCGGCTGCTTCGGAACGCATGTCGTCAATGGCACGACGACCCCTTGCAAGGTCGTGGGCGGATATAACTTCGTGAACAATACGCCTGATCCGATGGATGACCAGGGCCACGGCACGCATGTGGCGGATATCGCCGCAGGCAACGGCATGCCCAAAGGAGTCGCGCCGGGCGCATCGATATACGCCTACAAGGTTCTAGACTCGAGAGGATCAGGCGACTGGACGACGGTCATAGCCGGCATAGAGCGCGCGACCGATCCGAACAATGACGGCGATGTGTCCGATCACTTGGACATTGCGAGCTTGAGCCTTGGCGGTCCTGGCACGCCAGATGATCCGGTAGCAGAAGCGGTGGACAATGCCGTAGCCGCAGGCGTGGTCGTCACGGTAGCTGCCGGCAACGATGGTCCGAATCCGAATACGATAGATTCTCCGGGTACTGCTGCGGATGCGATCACAGTAGCGGCAACAGATAAATCCGATTATCTGGCATGGTTCAGCTCAGCCGGTCCAGTCGAGTGGACTGATCAGAATGGGTCCGAAAGATATCTCATGAAGCCGGATGTCGCCGCCCCGGGCGTCAATATCTGCGCCGCCCGCTTCGATCACGCCTTCGAAGGGGAAGGCGATGCGAATTGCTACCATGACAACTTGCATATCGCTCTCTCCGGGACGTCCATGGCCACTCCACACGTGGCTGGCGAGGCGGCTCTCATCCTCCAGCTCCATCCAGATTGGAGCCCTGCTCTGGTCAAAGATGTGATCATGCATAGCTCGAACATGCTGGGATACACGGGAACTGGTCGGTGGGAAGCTTTTGGCTCCGGACGCATAGACGCTATGGCGGCCACATCCGGTGTCTGGCATCCGTCGATAGCTAGGCTCGATGCTTTGCCGATAGGGCAAAATAAGATCTCGATCACGGGCAGCGCTGCTGGGCTGACCCCGTCTAGCTTCTCCCGCTATACGATCTCGTATGCCGAAGGGCTTAATCCGACGCATCAATTCGTGCCCATCTACTCTTCTTCGAAGCCTGTTACCGACGGAGTGCTTTATTCAGGATTGGATACGACCATGATGAACGAGGGCGTCAACATGATGAAGCTGGCGGTTTTCGATCTGAACGGCGACGAAACCGACGCCTATCAGCTGCTCAACGTCGACAATATCGGCATCACCGCAGTCGGCCGCAACCAGAACTATGCCAACGGCGATCCAGTACCGATCTTCGGATTCTCGGTCTTACAGGGCGTAACATCATACCGGGTGGTGGTCGACGATCCCAACAATGGCAAAACGGTCTGCAATGTCGCCGCTGTGCAAGCATCAGTGATCTGCTCGCCGAGCTTCAAAGGGCTTCAGGATGGGATCCACAGCCTATATCTGGAGGCCCAGTACAACGGTTCCTGGAGGGTCTCGGTCCCATTCAAGTTCGCCTATGTCCAGGAGCTCATGAGCGGTTGGCCGCAGACGATGCCTGGCTGGGCGAGAGGCATGCCGGAGGTGATCCATCAACCGGGGAGCGCTTCGAAGCTCGCAGTCCCGTATTATTCAGATTGCAGCATTCCAGGCATGTGCGGCGGTCCGCCAACGATCTTGTACTACTCCGCTGACGGCGCACACACACTGGTTTCGTCGCTGTCGAACGGCGACCGGATGCCTTATGATTGGATGGCGGCGCAGGTGCATATGCAGCAAGGAAATGCGATCGCCGCTGCTGAAGCATTTGGCGATAACAGGAAGGCGATCTTCAAGCCAGATGGGCAGGTCATCTCGTCTTGGGGTGCTGGGAAACCGGTGATCAATTCAGATTTCACGGTCTTCAATAGGGATGGTAGCGGTCTCGGACTCTATGCCGTGTCACAAGATATGAATACTGGAGCTGTGCAGATCAACGGGTATGACTTAAATGGGAATGCTCTCAAAGGATTTCCGATCAATGTACCGATGCCATACGATATCGCCGGCACAAAGCTATCTCCGTCTCCTCAACCTACTGATGTGCCTCTCCACCAGATCGCCTTTTTGCATCCCGTCTTCATCTCAGGCGGAAAGCAGCAGAACCTGGCTGTCGTGACCGGCACATACACTGGAAGTGGCCAATTCTTTAATGATCTCAAGCTGTATGTGGACGTCTTTTCGGCAGAGAACCAGCTCATAAAGACTGAAAAGCTTTTCGATGGCACTGGCAAATCATATAGACTAATGGGATCGTATCCTATAGCGGCCGATTTGCATGGCGATGGCAAGACCGAGATGATCTTCGGTTTCACCGCTGTCGACGCCGGCCTATTTAACGCGAATATGTATGATCCTGATGCCTATACGACGTATATGACCGAACTGGATAGCAGCGGCAATGTCCTTGCGCTTTCCAAACCGATACGAGGGTACATCATGAACCAGCTAGCTGTTGGCGATATAGGCAATGGTGCGCCTGATATAGTCGCGGTACTCGGCGATTCCTGGGCGTCTATGAATGATCAGATCGCCGGTTTCGACAGCTCGCTGAATAGCATCTTCACACATACAGAGAATGATCGGATCGAGGGGATATCCCTGGCTGATGTAGAAGGGACGGGGAGCTCTCAGATAATCGCCAGCTATAACAATATCAATATGGACGGCTCTCCATCGGGGATCGAAATATTGAATGGGTCAGGCTCTGTCACGAGGAATATCGTCATACCAACGATGGGTGCTCAAGATCAGCTCACTGCTCCTCTGGTCGATTCCTTGAACGGAGATGCCGATGTTTTCGCCGCTTCGCTGGAAATACCGGAAAACTTCCACTTTGGTTTCGGAAACACATATAACATGAATCTGTACGCTCTCGACGTCGGCCGTATGCCAAAAGCTGAGTCTCCGAAGGCGCCTTCTCCGTCGCCGACGCCGACGGCAGCTTGGGCGGGATTCGATTGGCCGTCATTGCTCAGCGATTACCATAATACAGGTTGCTATCATTGCGCGGCGTGGACCTCATTCGGCCAATCTATAGCTACTACTACAGCAACGACATCGTCAGCTGCCTCGGTGACAGTCGCCTCATCTTCTCTCGCGCTGCAGTATGACCCATCCGGCCATGAAGCAACGCTGGTTGCCACATTCAAAGTCGATGTGAGCGCGGGCTCCGCCGATCTCATCATACCGGCTTATTTCCCATTCAATCTCTACGCCACCGATGGTAGGGACATAATGTCCGATCAGGAGCAATTCGCTCTGCCGCCAGGAGTGACCAGCGACAACCTTAGAGACACCATTCCTGCCGGTTCGACCGCCGAATTCACAGTGACCATGAAGATGAACCCTAAGATCATGTTCCCGGGGTCGTATAAGGCCATATTGGACAGGATGTGGACGATAGATCCGCTTGGCCGATACAATTACATCTCCGTGCCGACGCCGAATTCTACCGATCCGGTCACCATCATCGGCGAGCTTTCCCCTTATATCTTTTCGATCGCTCCGAATCCGGTGCCTGCCGATCAGCCGGTAACGGTCACTGGCGTCAGGTTCGTCACATCAGGCATGAACCAAATAACCCTGACCGATCCCAGGTCGCAAGCAAGCGCGACTCGCTATGCCCAAAGCTCAGACGGAAAGAGCATGAGATTCGTGCCGAACGCGGATCCGGGATACTATAATGTTCAGGTGGTCAACCAAAAGACCGGCAACAGCAATATGGTGCCGCTGCAGGTGACAGCGCCGCTCGTAGCCGCATCGCCTACGCCGCTGCCGAGCGACACTTCGTCCCCGCAACAGACGAGTGCGCCGGCCTACTCTGCCACGCCAGTCGCATCGCCTACGCCTTCGCCGTCATATACTTATAATCCTATCTATTCTCCGGTCCCGACCTATACCTATTCGCCGACATATTCTCCCGTCTATTCTTCGCCTACGCCTGTCGCGACCCCAGCGTCTTCGCCGACGGCTGTATCTTCGCCAGCACCTGCAGCTTCGCCTTCGTCGTCTCCGGTGTCCAGCCCATCGGCATCGCCGACGCCGTCGCCGGTCCAGTCTACTTATGCCGCGCCTTCGACATCACCGTCCGCATCGCCGAGCCCTTCGGCTTTCAATGGCGGACAGTATCTCGGCGCTGCCTTCCAGTCATGGATCGGTCTAGTCGGCACGATCTTCGATCTCGGCAGGTGATCGCAGCTGCCCATAGGCCTCTAAGGACTTGCTGATATCAAAAATCTGTGATATCATTGCCTTGTCATGATCGAATTCATGTACGAGCCGCATAACGATCGCATGGCGCGACTGTCCGCGCCGGCTTCAGGCATTGCCGCGTCGCGGCATGATGTTGTGAGCATTTGAATCCCTTCATGCTATACGAGGGATCGAATCCTCAAAACATCGTGCCAAAGCACGATGTTTTTAGTTCTTTTCAGCCAGCTCTTTGACTTAGACAACAACCAACGACAAAGGATAGAGAATGAATGAAAATCCGCTTCCTTTCCTATTCGGAAAGACCTGGAAGTATTCGGCGGGCAACCGCAAGGACATAGTCCGTTACTGGATCATGTTCATCTTCGCGAACTCGATCAGCCTAGTCTGCCATCCGCTCGCTTTGGCTTGGACGATCGATACCATCCAAAAGCGCGGAGTGACGCCTAAGAGCGCCCCTCTGCTATATCTGCAGATGGCCGTCCTTATCGCCATCGACCTCCTCTTCTGGGGGTTCCATGGCCCGGCAAGGATCAAGGAATGCCTGAACGCATTCAGGGCCAAGGCCGATTATCGCAAGGCTCTCGTGAGCGGCGTCATGGGCCTAGATCTCGAATGGCACGCAGAGCATCATTCCGGCGATACGATAGACAAGGTCGAGAAGGGCTCGCAGGCTCTCATGGGATTCTCGGAGAGCTCATTCTTGCCGATCTCCTCCCTCGTCCAGCTAGTCGTCTGCATCGTCATGCTGAGCTGCGTGGGCGCGCTATATGGCGCGATCACTCTGGCTATGCTGTCGATCGTCGCCTGGATAGTGATGCGCTTCGATCGAGACCTGATACCTATGTACCGGGACCTCAACCGAGCCGAGAACCGGATATCGGAGAGCGTCTACGATTCGATCGGGAACATAACGACCATCGTTATCCTACGGGCCGAACGCCTGGTATTCCAGGCGATATCCAAGCGCATAGACGAGCCATACGGCCTCTTCAAGAGGACGGCGATCCTTAACGAGATCAAATGGTCTCTGGTCTCGCTAGTGGGCACTATCACCACGAGCTCGATCATGGGCATCTACTTCTATAGGACCGCCATGTCCGGCCTCACGGTCGAGATCGGCACGGTCTATCTGCTCATGAGGTACTTGGACAGGATCAGGGACTTGGGGTTCCAATTCTGCAGCATGTACAACGAGCTCGTGATCTGGAAGACCAAGATCCAGAACGCCGAAGTCCTTTCGAAGGAGTTCAGAGAGAAAAGCCTGGACGACCGCGTGCTGCCTGCCGATTGGCAGGAGATATCGGTCTCGGGGCTGGACTTCTCGTATGACGGCGATGACGGCACCAAGCGCCATCTGTCCGACATCTCCTTCACGATCAGGCGCGGCGAACGCATCGCCTTCGTCGGCGAGAGCGGGAGCGGAAAATCGACCTGTCTGAAGGTCACCAGGAATCTATATCCCCAAGCCAAGCCGACCCTCACAGTAGATGGGCGGCTTGTCCCGGAAGGGTTCGTGGAGATAAGCCGCAGCATCGCTCTGGTGCCGCAGGACCCGGAGATATTCGCTTCGACGATCCGCGACAACATAACGCTCGGCGCAGACTACCCGGATGAGGCGATAGCCGAATTCGCAGAGGTGGCCCGCTTCGGCGACGTCATCGAGAAGCTCCCGAAAGGCCTCGATTCCGCCATCAACGAAAAGGGAGTCAATCTGTCCGGCGGTGAGAAGCAGAGATTGGCTCTGGCCCGAGGCTTGCTGGCCTGCAGGGACAAGCAGATCATCCTTCTCGATGAGCCGACGTCGAACGTCGACGTCTCGAACGAGCGCATGATCTATGATCGCATCCTCGACCGCTTCAAGGATGCGGCCATCATATCGTCCGTGCACAAGCTGCACCTCTTGCCTCTCTTCCATCGGATCTATATGTTCGAGAAGGGAAGGATAGTCGGCGAGGGATCGCTCGATGAGCTCATACGCAGCTGCCCGGCTTTCCAGGCTTTCTGGCAAAAATGCCAGGCCCAGGCTGAAAGGCAAGAAAGGCAGGAAGCCCTGGTCGGCATATAGCGAGCAGGCAAAGTCCGTTGTCTAATGCATCCCGTCTCTTCGTGAGGCGGGATTTTTCTTGTATGATGTGAGGCGGCGGCATTTTGGCCGTCATACCATTCATGGCATCGATCATATCCGTACAAAACCTGGTCAAGAAGTTCGGGCGGAACTCCAAGGAAGTGACCGCTGTCGATGGCATATCGTTCGATATCGCGGAGGGGACCATAACCGGCCTCCTCGGCCCGAATGGCGCCGGCAAGACTACGACCATCCAGATGATATTGGATCTGATCACGCCGACTTCAGGGAAGATCGAAGTCTTCGGATTGGACATGAAGCGTCACCGGGAAGAGATCCTGCACAAGGTCAATTTCTCTTCGCCATACGTATCGCTGCCGTCCAATCTCAAAGTCTGGGAGAATCTCTACACGTTCGGGCGCCTCTATGGCGTCCGCGATGTCAGGGCGAAGGTCGATGAGCTGGCGGACTTCTTCGCGATCCGCGATCTGTTGCCGAGAATGACCAGCTCGCTCTCGACCGGCCAGCTCACGCGCTTGAACCTGACGAAGGCGCTCTTGAATGATCCGAAGCTCCTCTTATTGGACGAGCCGACTGCCTCGCTCGATCCGGATATCGCCGACCGCACCAGGAAGCTCCTGGTCAAGATAAAGGAAGAGCGCGGCATAACCATGCTCTACACGTCTCACAATATGGAGGAGATAGAGGAGATCTGCGATCGCGTGATATTCATCAACAAAGGCAAGATCCGCGACGACGGCACGCCGAAGGAGCTAGTCGCGAAGCATGGGCGCAAGGATCTGAATGAAGTGTTCTTGGCGATCGCTAGAGAGAGTATTTAGTATTTAGTATTTGGTATCTAGTATTTAGTATAATCGCATCGCAATGAAGTGGCATCGCATCAAAGCTCTCATCATCCGCCAGCTCTACCTCTATCCGAGGAGCTTTCCGCGCCTCATGGACGTCTTCCTGTGGCCGATCCTAGAGCTCTTGGTCTGGGGATTCCTGTCGGTATATCTTGAGAGGCTCAATCTGAATACGGTGAACATTCTGGCGCTCCTCCTCGGCGCGATGATCTTTTGGGAATTGCTGAATCGCTCGCAGAGCGCCGTGACCATCGGCTTCCTCGAGGACGTCTGGGAGAAGAACCTTCTCAACCTGTTCGTCACGCCGGTGCGGGTGATCGAATTCCTGCTCTCGGGCGCGGCGCTCGGCTTGATCCGCATCGTCATGCAAGGGGTCATCCTGGGAGTCGTGGCGCTCATACTATACGGATTCAATATATTCCAGTACGGGCTATACACGATCCCATTCGTGATCTCGCTCCTTTGGTTCGGCTGGATAATGGGGCTTTTCGTCGTGGCGATCATCCTGCGCTTCGGCACGACAGCTCAAGTCCTCGCTTTCGGGGTGATCTTCCTCATTCAGCCGTTCTCGGCCGTCTTCTATCCGGTTTCAGCCCTGCCTCAGTGGATCCAGTGGCTGTCTTATATGCTTCCGTCGACATATGTATTCGAAGGCATGCGAGCCATAGTCTCGTCGGGCGCCGTGTCGGGAATGGCGCTGCTCATCTCGTTCGCCTTGAATGCCGCCTATATGGCGCTCGTCTTCTGGTTCTTCTACTCGATGTTCAGAAAGGTCAAGGAGAGGGGATTATTATTGAAGCTCGATCAGTGAAGATGGAATTGGAAGGTCGGGCGACTGAGAAACGGGCGGCGAGAAGCTGGCGGCTAGATGTGGTTGGCGAGAAGCCGGCGGGCGTTGGCATATTCGAAATCTGATTTTTTGCAAATGAGAAAATATCGGAAAATGGCGGCTTAACTTCGTTGAAAAATAGAGGAATTTTCTCAATTGCAAAAAATCCAGTAAAGAGAGTAGCCGTACCCCCAGCCGAAGCTAGTTGTCGGCCGACCTTCTAGTCGAGTGATATGGCTATCTGTTCATAAAAAAGCCGGCGGAACGGGTCCGTCGGCGAGGGTCGCGTTGATATCTCAGCCCGATCTGGCAGGAAAGATCGGCTGCGAGGCTTGCGGGACCTCTTGTTGCCGGTCATTCCATTCGCCTGAGAGCTTGAATTGTCGGCAAGGAAGGACTATGTGCCGATTGAGTATGACCAGGAAGAGGCGCGTGCCGGGGCCGATCCGCTCTTGGACCAATCCGGCCGATTCAAGGATGCTGAGCGCATGGATCATCTCGTCGCGCCTGATCCGGCGCTTGAATAAGAGCTGCATCTCGTCCTTGACCTGCCTCTCGGACCTCCACTCGTGAGACCGGAGGGCTTTTACATACTCGTATGCGGATAGCCCGACGGAGACGCGCGGCTTCATGGGCCCGCGTCGATAGAGGATGCTGGTCAGGATGACGGTGAGCACGATGAAAAGCACGAACGGTCCGCTCATATCACTCATATATCGTTTATGATCAAAGAGCCTTTTGGAGCAGATTATCCTGCTCGAGCCTCGATGTCAAAATCTCGGCGACAAAAAAGCCGGCGGAACGGGTCCGTCGGCGTGATCTGTAGGCGGTGACGATTCAATCTTGGTCAGACGCCCCGGCGGACCAATTGAGCGTCGCTCCGGCCATGAAGGGAACGTAGTCATCAGGGCGCTGATCTGATGCGACCGTGACCTCTACCACCTCGTCGTCTTTCGAGAGACGATAAGCGAATGGGATCGTGAATGGCTTACGGACCAGTTCGATCGACTGATCGGTCCGATGAAGCTTGTAATACGCCGCCGCATTCCAGGCGACATAATCGTTCAGGGCGGCCATATCCTGGGCACTTTCCAGCCTGCGGTCTTCGTCAAAGATCTGAACGATCCTTTGGGGTGCGGCCGGCATAGTCCAGCATCCGCAGTGGCCGTGAGCGCCTTCCTTGTCGGATCGCTTCCAGGGCGCATCGTCCAGCCCGAGCAGGATCTTGTGGCTCTTACCTGAAGTGACGGCGTCGCGCAGAGTCTCACGGTCGAGGAGCGTCTTGGCCGGCGGGCGGCAAAGATTGTGGTTCTGGCCGAGCACGTCGTTCAAGCGAAGGACCAAATGATGGGGGCATATCGTGCAGGCGACTCGATCATCCATGTCCAACAGGAATGGCAGGACGCGCGAGTCGGAGAGATGTTCCCAAGTCATATTGAGGCCAGGCACCAGATTGTATATCTGCTCGAAGATGCCGAAGAAGGCATATTCGCACTCCATGTCGTCCCAGCGCTTATTCGGGTGCTCGGCGTGGAACATGGCGTAGCCGCCAGCACTGGCGATCAATTCATAGATTGCGCGGAGATTCGGGATCATGTAATTCGTAATGCCATCGTCCGCGTTGGTGGTGCGGGCGAAGGGATAGAATTTGAAGAGCATGTATCCGCGGTCGAGCAGAGCCTGGATCGCTTCCGGGTCGCTGTACACGCTGACCTTGACGACGACGAGAGCCTTGAATCTCTTGCGAAATTCAGATGGTACATGGCTGGTGATCTCCTCATCGTACTTGATGGCATCGTCGAGCGTGCGTATCGGCGGCCGCGTATTTCCCATGGCCGCATAGAACCAACACCACATGGAGGCTATCTTTACGGTGAGGGCAAGGGTACGTCCCTGGCGCAAATGGCCGTGCATATTGTAGAGGTACGGAATGGCTATCTTGTCTAGCATTTTTTTCCTTTTTGTTGACTGCTTTCTGCCGGTGAGACTAGCCGAGCGGCGACAAAAAAGCAACCCGTTAGCGGGTTGCCGACGCACGATCGTTCAGAAGTTGCGGATCAAGCGCATGCGGTGCGCCGCCCCGATCATAGAGCGCATCCGCCACGGCCTGAGCGTCGCGACCGAGCCGAGGGAGACAGACTTGACCGAAGGGTAGTTGAGCATGAGCTGGTCGATGTCGCCAGGCCGCGTCAGCCCGCCTCCGGCATTCAGGGGCGCATCGGGGTAGGAATTCGCATACTCATGCACCCAGCTTCGGAGGATGTCGAAGAGCGGCCCTCCCGAGAGCCCGCCGGGCTGCTTGAAGCCTCTTTTGAGGAGAGGCGATCCGTTCGGGAAGAACCTCTTCCAGGCGATCCTGTCCGGTATCTCGCCGAACGGGATGGTGTTCGATACGCAGATCGCATCGCACCTGGCCCGCGAAGCCATGTCCCGGACCCAGCGTGGATCGATGAGAGCGTTGAACTTCGGCACGTATGGAATGCCGAGCTCTGACATGATCTCAGCGCCTTCTTCGAATTGGTCCAGGAAGTGCCTCAGGTCGTGGCCGACGTTCGGACAAGACCAGTTCTCTTGCAGGGCCACAGGCGCTCTGAACCCGCTCTTATACTGGTTGAAGAGCCTGACGAAATCCCGGCGCTGCCGCATGCCGTCGCTCCTGTCGCTGCCTAGGACCATGAATGACAGGAAGAACGGCTCGGTCCTTTCTTGCCACAGGCCTTGGTCGAAGCTGAAGCGCGCGCCGAAATTAGAGAGGCTTACCGCGTTCAGCATCAGGCAGTTGCGGAAGTCCGCGTATATGCAGCGCGGTGCCAGCTCCACGGGCGTGATGCCGTCAGCTTTCAAAGGCATATTGCCCTCGTTCTTGAGGAGCGTGATAGTCTTGGCCACGAATGTCATGCCTTTGAACGTGAACAGGCCGGGGAACATCAGCCGCAAAGCCCGATGTATCGGGTAGCCCTCGCCAAAGAAGCCTTGCACGCCTGAAGCGCCCCAGACGGGGCCGAAATCTATGCCGCGTAAGATCATAATTTTCCTTTTGCTTTCTGCTGTTTTTGTCTGCACGAAGTATATTCGCAGACCGGAAAAGCGCAAGCTAGAGGTATCTCTCGCCGTAGCGGCGCATGGCCGAGATGATGCCGCTGAATTCCCGGCCTTTGGCGGTCAGGCGGTACTCGACGCGAGGAGGCTTTTCGGCGAACGCGCGCCGTGCGAGAAGAGACTGGCTCTCCAGGAACTGGAGCTTCTTGGCCAACGTCCTAGAAGAGACGCCGGAAAGGGAATCTTGGAGGTCCGTGAAGCGCTTGGGGCCGCGAAGCAGGTCGCGGACTATGAGGATAGACCAAGTGTCGCCCACCAAGTCGGCGGTGCGGGCTACCGGGCATTCCCAGCAATTCTTGCGGCGCTGGCTCCTGGTCCTGAACATGGCCACATCGTCTCACGTCGGGCGGCTGCAGTCAATACTTTACAAAGTAAAGCGATGTCTGTATGATGGCAGGGCATTAACATCTAACGCCAACCCAAATGCCATCAAAAGCCAAGGAGATATCCGCGCCAGAGTTCGAGAAAGAAGTCTTGAAGTCCGATCTGCCCGTCCTCGTGGACTTCTGGGCTCCGTGGTGCCGTCCGTGCCAGATGATGGCTCCTATCCTCGATGAGATATCAGGAGAGCTTGCCGGCAAGGCCAAGATCGCCAAAGTCGACGTCGAAGACCGTGCTAACGGAGCGCTCGCCATGCAATACGAGATCCGGAGCATCCCCAATATGAAGCTATTCAAGGGCGGCCAGGTCGTCCACGAATTCATAGGCTTGAGGCCGAAGGAGGCGCTATTGTCCGAGCTGGAGCCGTTCATCCAGAAATAGCGCCCGCATTTCCGATCTCCGTTCTTCTGGCCTCCGACTTCAGGCGGCGCCATTCTTTGAATATGAGGATCATCACGACCGCATCGAAGAACGACAGAGCGATCATATATATAGAGTGCGACTGCGTCCATCGGTAGACCTGGTAGACGATGAACAGACCGAGGACGATCAACGAAGTCGGATATGCCCATAGCTTCCTGTATAGGAGGGCGATCACCAGGCCGACTTTGACGATGCCGTGCGCCAGGAGGTAGAACGCCGCGAAGGTAGATTGGTTGAGCACGAGAGGCAAGTAGTGCCTGACTGTGTGGGCGACGAGGTCATTCGGATCCTCGACGAGCTCGGAATCGACCAGATAGCTTATGACCTTAGAAAGCGGGCCGGCGAAGAAGAAGGCGATCCCGCCGACGATCTCGAGCAGGGAATCGAATCCCTTCGTGATGACCGATATCAAAAAGAGGCGGTGGTTCAGGCGGCCCGCATCATCTGCTGATCCGCGGTCATTTGATGTCGCTGAATGGGATAGTGACATGCTGTTCACCGAAGACGCCCGGGGCTACGGCGTATTTCGGGAAATAGAAGGTTATGGCCGAATCGGTGAAGGTGAAGTACTGGAAGTTGGCAGGATCGGGAGCGGTGCCGGCGGCGATCATTTGTGTCGGGACATGACCATCGGATGCTACGGAAAGTGAAGCGTCCAGGCGCTCTCGGGCTATCGACGATATCTTGGACAAATAATCAAGGTAGCTTTTTAGAAGATCGTCGAGGCCGATGACCTTTTTGGCCTGGACATCGTAATTGAAAGTCTGGAGGGTCTGATTCTCATTGGCTCCGCCGCTGAACGAGTCGTATCGCTCGATGAAGCTCACGTATCTGCTGTTCGCTTGCACTGGCTGCCACGAAGCCAAGAATGAATAGTCGCTCATGGATGAGAGGGGGGCCGGGGGATATCCTCTGCCGGTGGCTCTGCGCGCCGCATCGTTCTCGGCGACCATTCGCCTGAAGTCGGCGAGGCCGTTCAGGGTCGTCGAGGCTATCTGGCTGTTCAGGTCGGCTGAGAGAGTCGGGAATCGCGGATACTCGATCATGACAGTCGGCGAGGTGGAGGCCTGCTCATGGATGCTCACGATGTCCATCGGTATGACGAAAGCGCCGGCAGGCAGGCCAGCTCCGGAAGGCAGGGCTTCGGTCCCAGGCGCGGCGGCTTGGCGAGGAGCGGTGGCCAGGCCTGCGATGAAGGCGATCGCGCCGATCGCGGCCGCAATGACGATTGTCCTTATGTGGTGATCCATGGGTATATATTACTACGAATCGGTCTGGCAGGAGAGGTGGGTGCAGTAAAGGTGGAGCGGGCCGATGAAGGCGGGGCGATTCTTGGCCGCGGAATGGAGGCGGGGTCGGACGTTCTGGTTGCAGCTGCTTTCCAAATGGAAAGCAGACAAAGAAGAAGCCCGTCTCGGAGAGGCGATTGACGCGCTTCTCTGAAACGGGCTTTTATGGGTTTTTTGTTGACGATGCCTAGATGTCAGAACCGATTTGCGAGGCCGTGCTCGATGAAGAGCATGATGGCGACTACCGCCGAGCCGATCAGGTATGATCGGGGAATCGTATAGCCGCAGACTTTCGGCAGCCAATCGGTCGTCCAAGCATGGTCGCCATGCAAGAATCTCCACAGCGCATCCGCTTTGCCCCAGCCGAACAGCCGGCCGGTCACAGATTGGATGGCGAAGTATAGGAAATCCTCGGCTACCATATTCCCGACCCCGATGGCCAGGAAGAAGAGCGGCGCGAAGGTCTTTGTCCCGAAAATCGGGAAGATCGTCAGGCTCCAGCCAGTCTGATTTGAGCAGAACCAGAAAGCGAAGTAGATGGCGGCGAACCAGGCCGGGATCACGATGAAGAACATCACTATATGGTACCTCTCGATGTAATCATGCCCGGACACTGTCCTGATAAGGAATCTGCTGATCGGATTGTTTCCGCAGAATTTCTTGCCCCACCAGGCGTCCTTGAAGTAGGTCTTACCCCAAGGTCCTGTCTTCCTATTTTCCTCCAACCAGATCTCGAATAGAGCCAGCGGGATGGAAACGAGCGGCAACAGGATGCCGAGGTAGATCTCTATAGTTTTCAATTTTCTTTCCTTTCTTTGACAAGATCGTTCCGTTTATGCCTGACTGTATTATATCACAAATCGGGACAGAAATCAAGAGCTAAAATCCTGTTATCTCAAGGCCCATTCACGGTATAATTAGCGCATGTCCATTCAAGACGATCTCTCGAAGCTGGTCAAAGGCGACGTCGATGCGAGCGACGAGGCATTGGCTGCGGCCAGCCATGACGCCAGCCTGTTCGAGGTCCGGCCCCAGGCGGTAGTCTCGCCGAAAGATGCCGACGACGTGAAGGCGCTGGTGAAGTACGCAGACGCCCATCCGGGCGTATCGCTCACGGCGCGTTCGGCTGGCACCGATATGGGCGGCGGCCCGCTCACTGAGTCAGTCGTCGTCTCGTTCACGAAATATTTCAACCATATCAAGGAAGTCAGCGACGGCTTCGCGGTCACGGAACCGGGCGTCTACTATCGCGACTTCGACAAGGCCACGCTCGAGAAGGGCGGGCAGATCTTGCCGTCATATCCAGCTTCGCGCGAGCTCTGCACGGTCGGCGGCATGGTCGCCAACAATTCCGGCGGAGAGAAGACCTTGACCTATGGCAAGACGGAAAGATACATTCGGCGGCTGAAGATGGTATGCGCGGATGGTGAGGAGCATGAGTTCAAGCCGTTGGGGGAGCAGGAAGCAAGGAGGAAGGAGGAAGGAGCGGGATTCGAGGCGGAGGTCTATGGGAAGATGCGCGCGCTGATCGACAGCAATCGCGACCTCCTCGCCAAAGCCAAGCCGATCGTCTCCAAGAATTCCTGCGGCTATTATCTGTGGAACGTCGAGCACGACGGGTTGTTCGATTTGTGCAGAATGATCGTGGGCTCTCAAGGGACGCTCGGCATGGTGACGGAGATCGAGTTCGGGCTCGTGAAACCGAAGACGCATTCGCATCTTCTCGTCGTCTTCCTGAACAGCCTGGACCAGCTCGGAGAGACGGCGACGCACATCCTCGAGTACAAGCCGGAGAGCTTCGAGTCGTATGACGATCAGACCTTGAAGGTGGCGATCAAATTCCTGCCGCAGCTCATGAAGCAGATGGGCGGCAATGTCATCACTTTAGGATTGGAATTCGTGCCGGAGATGCTGGCTGTCCTCGAATCGGCCAGGCTGCCGAAGCTGGTCCTCATGGCGGAGTTCACTGCCGACACTGACGAGGAAGCATTGAAGGCAGCCATGGATGCGCAGATGTCTCTAAAGGCTTTCCACGAAAAGACGCGAGTCACCAAGACGGAATCAGACGAG
This sequence comes from Patescibacteria group bacterium, assembly GCA_018970245.1. GTDB lineage: Bacteria > Patescibacteriota > Minisyncoccia > Phycocordibacterales > PALSA-1337 > C7867-002. Next base: position 34,320 of record JAGWWT010000002.1, on the reverse strand, counting down.
CACAAGTACTGGGTCATCCGCCGCGAGAGCTTCAATATGCTCCGGAAGCATGTCCATGGCGTGCGCACAGCGCCGTTCATAGACGACTTCGTCGTGCCGCCGATGAGCCTGCCCCGATTCTTGCCGAGGCTCTATGAGGTCTTAGATCCTTACAAAAAAGAGCTCACATACACGATCGCCGGCCACGTCGGGGACGGCAATTTCCATATCATACCGCTCATGAATCTGAACGACCACGAGCGCGCGCACCAGATCATCAAGGATCTGTCGGTGAAAGTCTACGAGCTCGTCCACGAGTTCCACGGCTCCATAACAGGCGAGCACAATGACGGCATCATCAGGACGCCTTTCATAAAGATGCAGTACGGTGAAGAGGTCTACCGCTTGTTCGAAGAGGTCAAGAAGATCTGGGATCCGAAGGGCATCTTCAATCCGGGGAAGAAAGTCGGCGGGACGCTCGATTATGCGTTCGCCCATCTGGTGAAGAGCTCGTGACGCGACAAATGCCGCCAATCGAAAAAAACATAGGCCTGACCTCTGCAGAAGCGGCCAAGCGCCTGCAGGAATACGGACCGAACCTCATAGAGGAGAAGAAGCAATCCATCCTGATGCGCATATGGCACTGGGTGGCGTCGCCGATGTCAGTCATGTTCATCGCCGCTGGCGGCCTTTCCGTCTTCGGCGGACATGAAGAAGACGCCTGGATCATCGGCGCGCTCTTCGTCATGAACGTCGGCGTCGGCGCCTGGCACGAAGCCAAGGCCGACACCGCCATCGAGAAGCTCAAGGCTAAGCTCGCGGTCATCGTCAAAGCCATGCGCGACGGAGAGTGGAAGGAGATCCGCTCGGCCGACTTAGTCTTGGGCGACGTCATCAGGCTCGGCGTCGGCGACCTCGTGCCGGCCGATGTGTCCTTCCTTCAGGCCAGGAACCTGACAGTGAACGATTCGGTGGTGACCGGAGAGTCGCTTCCCAAGAGCAAGGCGGTGGGGGAGTCGGCCTATTCAGGCTCCTTCATCTCCACAGGGTTGTCATTGGCGCAGGTGACGGCCACCGGAAGCCGGACCTATTTCGGCAAGACGCTCACGATGGTCGATCCGTCGCGCGGGCGCAGCAACCTCGAGAAGGACATCCTTTCTGTGTCGCGATTCCTGTCTGTGATCAGCATCATCGTCATGATAGCGCTCACTGGCGTGCTCTTGGCGGCGCGGCTGCCGATCTCGGAGATAGGCACGCTGGACATCTCTCTCCTTATAGCCGGCATACCGGTCGCTCTGCCTACGGTCATGACGCTCATCATATCGGTGGGGGTGATGGAGCTGGCAAAGAAGTCCGTCATAGTCCGGAGGCTCTCTTCGCTCGAGGATCTGGCGAACGTGAACCTGCTATTGTCGGACAAGACGGGCACGCTCACCGAGAACCGCATCACCGTGGCTGGCGTATCGCTCCTCGCATCGCCGCTTGGCACAGGCTGGGATGAGAAGACCATATGGTCTATCGCCGCCGCAGCCGCTCCTCGCACCGATATCAATCCGCTGGCGGCGGCCGTGGCCGATGAAGCCGAGAAGCATGGGGCATCTGCGATGACGGTCGCTGATTTCATCCCAGGCGATTCCGAAAGGAAGAGGGCGACCGTCTTTTTCGATCATGATGGCCGCCGAGTGGCCGCCTCGCTCGGGGCGCCGCAGACCATCCGGGAGCTGTCGGCCATGGAGGCGCAGGCGGCCGTGAGATACGACTCGCTCGTATCAGAAGCGGCCAAGAAGGGCTACCGCGCTCTGGCGCTGGCCGTTTCGCCGGATGGCAGCGAAGCTAAGATGCTGCCGTTGGCGGTGTTCTTCCTGGCAGACGAGATCAGGCCTGAAGCCAAGGAGACTATAGGTTTCATGACCGATCATGGCGTGTCGGTCAAGATGGTCACGGGAGACGGGTATGACGTCGCCGTCCAGGTGGCCTCCGAGCTGGGCCTTTCCGGCCGGATCGTCAAACGGTCCGAGCTCGATCGCGACCCGGAAGGGGTGAGGAGCGGCTTCAGCGGCGTCGCTGGATTCGCTGAAGTCATGCCGAAGGATAAGTACGACATAGTCACGCTGGCCAAGCGCGATTTCGTCACGGCTGTGACTGGCGACGGCGTGAACGATGTACCGCCAGTCAAAGCGGCTACTGTCGGGATCGCTGTATCGAACGCAGTCGATGCTCTGAAAGGCGCGGCTGACATAGTCTTGTCGTCATCAGGCATCGCGGTGATCAAGGACGCGATAATCGAGGCTCGCAAGATATTCGTGCGCCTGTACAACTACTCGGTCTACAGGATCTCGGAGAGCTTCCGTTTGATCGTCACGATCGCCGTCATCGGCTTCATTTTCCATACATATCCGCTGTCGCCGGTGCAGATCATCCTCATAGCCCTTTTGAACGACATCCCGATCATCACTCTCGCGTACGATCGCGTCACCGTGCCGCAGGCGCCGGCTTCGATCGACGCGAGGCGGCGCTTCACGCTCTCGACGATCTTCGGTTTCGTAGGGATCGCGAATAGCATGTTCCTGCTCTGGTTCGCCGTAGCGGTCCTGCATGCGCCTTGGGCGGCAGTCCAGACGCTGTTCTTCCTCAAGCTGACGGTCTCGGGGCATATGCTCATATATATAGCGCACACAGAGAAGCCATGGTACAAGTTCCTGCCCTCGAAGCAGGTCATCCTGGCGACCAGCCTGACGCAGCTCATCGCCACGGCGATGTCGGTCTTCGGGCTATTCACGGCGCCGATCTCGATCGGCTATGCCGCGCTCGTTTGGGGCTGGTCGTTCGCGTGGATGCAGGTAGGGGAGGGCGCGAAGAGGTTGTATAACGGTAGATGATCTGATTGACAGGCTTGCCCCTGCGAGTAGTATCAGCCCCAGATGTCAGTCTGGCGCGTGCCAGGAAGAGGACATTCACAACAACGCACTTCTGGATTGAAATATGAGAAACTTCCACGATCTGATCAAGGCCCGATGGGCCGAAGGCAAATTCGTCTGCGTCGGTTTGGATCCGGACATGGACAGGATGCCCGAACACCTGAAGGAGCGCTGCAGATCAGCAGAGCTCCCTGTCCACAGACCCGATCCTTCGACAGTAGTCGAGTTCTGCGAATCGATAATAGCGGCGACCAAGGACCTCGTCTGTGCCTATAAGCCGAACTCCGCATTCTTTGAAGGATTAGGTCATAGCGGCATAGAAGCGCTCTTAGAGGTCATCGGCACAGCGCATCAGCTAGCTCCGCATGTACCTGTGATCCTGGACGCCAAGCGCGCTGATATCGACAACACCAACAAGGGCTATATCAAATCGGCCTTCGACCTCTTGGGCGCCGACGCGATCACTGTCCATCCGTATCTCGGAAAGCAAGCGCTCCAGCCTTTCCTGGCTCGCAAAGAAAAAGGCATCATCGTCCTTTGCCGGACCTCTAACAAAGGCGCTGGTGAGTTCCAGGACATCAGAGTCCAAACGGTCGGCTCTGAACCAGGCAGCATCGTCAGCGCGAAGCTATACGAAATAGTCGCGGCTCAAGTGGCACATGAATGGAATGCGAATGGCAACTGCGCATTGGTAGTTGGCGCTACGTATCCGGCCGAATTGGCTCGGGTGCGACAGATCGTCGGCGAATTGCCGATCCTGATCCCGGGAATAGGCGTTCAGGGCGGCGATCTCGAGAAGACGGTCGCAGCCGGTAAGGACAGCCGCGGCCGCGGTATGATCATCAACTCGTCGCGGTCGATCCTGTACGCGTCTTCTGGCGAAGACTACGCTGAAGCGGCGCGGAGAGAGACACTAAAGTTACATAAGGCCATTAAATCCTGCTTAGAGGAGGTGACAGTATGAACCTCTTGGAATTCCAGCGTAGTCTTGAGCCAGCCTTCTATCATGTCGATTCTGTCACTCTCGATAAGTTTCGAGAGATGCTCGAATCTGCAGAGGCGCTTTGGCTGCATTCGGGCCAGCCCCAAGCACCGCATGCCGAGCTGACATCGGGCAAGTGCAGCGACGGCTTTGCCGACGTATTGCGGTTGCTTCGATTCTCGCGCATCGGTTTTCTCTTGGCGCGGGAATTGACACTCGCGATCCGCAGTGCGTACGATGGTCCGATAGACTGGGTCGTCGGCTCCGACCACGCCGGCGCGACCCTTTCGCAGAACGTGGCGGTTTGGCTTGGTGCCAATCACGACTTCACTGAAAAAGGAGAAGGGAAGAGTCAGCTTTGGAAGAGGTTCAAGATCGAGGAGAACGAGGTCGTTCTCCAAGTCGAAGAGCTCATGACAACGGCCCTCACATTCCAAGAAGTCCGCAAGGGCATCCGAGCCTTCCATGAGTACCCGATCAAATTCGCGCCAGTGGCCGGTGTCCTCGTCCATCGGTCAGATGTGACCGAGATCGAACAGACGAGGATCGTGCCATACGCGCATTACGACATCAAGGTTTGGGATCCGGCAGAATGTCCGTTTTGCAAGAGCGGTTCGGTACGAGTTCGGCCAAAAACGAATTGGGCACAACTGACAGGAAAAGCTTGATATTCTTTTGGGAGTAAGTGCCGCAGGATTTCGATCCCGCGGCTTTTTTGTCGCTTCCTCCTTACTCCTTCCTCCTTACTCCTTCCTCCTTGCTTCTGCAATGCAGCGCCCATTCGACGCTGTACTTGTCGGTGAGGGAGCCGTAGTATCCGCCCCAGAACATCTTCTCAGGCTTCATGAAGACCTGTCCGCCGACAGATAGCTTGGCGAACTTGTCGTCGACCTCCTTCTGGTTCGAGAGCTCGACCATGATCGTGACCTGGTCGCCTTTGACTACCGGATCGCGCATCTGGTCTGCTCCCAGGATGCTGAATCCTTCGCTGTCGAGGGAGGCGTGCATGACGTTATCTTTCGGGATATTAGGCATGTTCTTGATCACATCCTGCGGCGCTTGCCCGACCGTCATGAAGTCTAGCTTTCCGCCGAACACGCTCTTATAGAATTCCATCCCTTCGCGGCATTTTCCGTTGGGGAAGCGGATATGGGGGCTGAACCTGTGTATGTTATTTGGCATATTTGTGAATGATTAGTTGATTTCGTATCTATTAAAAGGCACAATATATGGGCACAGTGTAATTATTACGAGCGTTCATATAAAAACGTTTCATCATGACTACGATATTCTTCATCGGCCGTCTCATATTCGGGTTCTACTGGCTCCGGAACGGTTATAGGCACTTCAGCGGCTTTCAGGGCACGGTCGCATACGCCTCTTCTAAGGGCGTCCCAGCGGCCAAGCTCGCCATAATCGTTACAGGGCTGCTCCTCCTCGCCGGAGGCTTGTCTATGGTCCTCGGTCTGTGGCCGGCCGTCGGTTTGGTCTGCCTTCTCGTATTCCTCATCCCCGTCACCTTCAAGATGCATGATTACTGGAATGTGGCTGATCCGAACATGAAGATGGCCCAATCGATAAATTTCTGGAAGAATATCGGCCTGATCGGAGCTGTGGCCATGATGTTCGCTATCTCGATGCCCTGGCCATTCTCGATCTAAGCGCCGCACCATTCGGCTCGCTGTGATAGTATATTAAGCAACCTAATGTCGGAATCGCGGATATCCGTCAAAAACCTAGTAAAAGAATACGGCCCCATAAAGGCCGTTTCCGATATATCTTTCGATGTCCCTGCCGGATCGGTCTTCGCATTCTTGGGCCCTAACGGCGCCGGGAAGACGACCAGCATAAAGATGCTTACGACTCTGGAACGGCCGACTTCCGGGCGCATAGTCGTGAACGGCTTCGACCCGACGCGCGATCCGCACAAGGTCAGGCACTCTTTCGGCATCGTCTTTCAGGACCCTTCGCTCGATGATGAGCTCACAGCGTATGAAAATCTCTATTTCCACGCCGGATTGTACGGAGTGCCTCGCGCCGAGACGCCAGGAAGGATAGCCGAGATGCTCGATTTCGTTGACCTTTCCGATCGCAAGGACCACCTGGTCAAGACCTTTTCCGGCGGCATGAAGAGGCGCCTCGAGATCGCCCGAGGGCTCTTGCATACGCCGGCCATATTGTTCCTGGACGAGCCGACGACCGGCCTCGATCCCCAGACGCGCAACCATATCTGGGAATACATAAAGAAGCTCAACAAGGAGCGCGGGCTCACCGTCTTCTTCACGACGCATTATATGGAGGAGGCCGAGCGGACCGCTGACAGCGTGGCCATCATAGACCATGGCAAGATCATGAAGACAGGCACTCCGCAGTCGATCATGGCCGATACAGGCACGCCGACTCTGGAGGATGCTTTCATCAAGCTCACTGGACGCAGCATCCGAGAGCAGGAAGCGGGAGCGATAGATCATCTGCGCTCGATGAGGAACGCTTGGAGAGGGAGGCGCCGCTGATCATCCTGATAATCGCATGAACCAGACATCCAACACATTCTACGCCATGTACATCCTCTGGCTCCGCCAGATCAAGCGCTATTTCCGTTCGAAATCGCGCATGATCGGGTCCTTGGGGCAGCCGGTCGTATTCCTAGTGGCGCTCGGTTTCGGCTTCGGGCCGATCTTCTCAAAGGCCGGCGGCGGCAACTACATCCAATTCCTGGCGCCTGGCATCATCGCCATGTCGATCATGTTCACGGCCGTCTTCTCGGGCATAGAGCTCATCTGGGACAGGCAGTTCGGGTTCTTAAAAGAGACTCTCGTCGCGCCGGTGTCGAGGGTGGCCATCATGTTCGGGCGCACGCTTGGCGGCGCCACAACGGCATTCATGCAGGGCGTGATCGTCCTCATCATCACGTTCGTGATCGGCTTCAGGCCGGATATCGCGCTCGTCCTGCCGGCTCTGGTCTTCATGTTCGGGATCGCTCTGGTCTTCACAGCCTTCGGCACGGCGATCGCCTCGACGATGGAAGATATGCAGGGCTTCGGGCTCATAGTCAACCTAGTCAACATGCCGTTGTTCTTCCTTTCTGGGGCGCTATTTCCGCTAACGACTGCGCCTATCTGGATCCAGTACATCGCGGATGTCAATCCTCTGTCATACGGAGTCGACGGATTGCGCGGCGCTCTCGCTCTTTTGTCTACATATTCGCTCTGGACCGATTTCGTAGTCGTCTACTGCATCGCGGCGCTATTCGTGGTCGTTGGCGGATGGCTATTCTCGAGGATCAAGGCGTAGGCTCACTGATATCTGTCTCTCATGGCTTGGATGTGAGCATGGCTGATCTTGCGAGCGTCGTCGGAATGATGCACTATATAGCCGGATTTCGTGAGCTTCCGAAGAAGGGGATAAAGCGTGCCAGGAGGGCATGAAAAAGCGGTCTTGGCGAGGAATCTGCAAAGTTGGTCAGCGTACATCGACTCGGCGTCTATAGCTTTGAGAATGATGAATTCTAGAAGGCCTCTTTTCAGAGGACTTGAATGCTTCTTGAATTCGGCTTTGTCGGAATCTTGCTGTGACATGATTTCGTGCATTTTTGTTGAGATTAAGTTCGCAATGATTCGCAATAAACAGAACGAAAATTCGATCTGACCACGATCTATAGCCATGAATCGTCAGCCGGATCACGTGTCGGTAAATATACCCCTATTTCGAAATCTTGTCAGGGTAAGATTTCGAAATGGAGCATATGCGAGAGACATGGCTACTGCCATGTGCGAAGCAAGGCAGGGCAGGATATGCCTGCGATTGACCGCCCGCACGATTGTGCTATCCTCGCGGAAGGTGGTTACCATGAAAGACAATGCTCTTATCGACTATTACGACAGACTGTATTCTCAGCCCGGCCCGACATTCAAGGGAGGCCCAAGCGATGCTGTGATCAGAGCCGCAGAGCTCATCGCCCCATGCTCGACGCTCGACCTCGGAGCCGGGGAAGGGAGGAATGCCATCTATCTGGCCAGAGCTGGATTCGATGTGACGGCCGTCGACTTCTCAGAGGTCGGCCTCCGCAAGCTCCAGAAAGAAGCCAAAGCGGCGCGAGTGAGCGTAAGGATCAAGAAGTCAGACGTCCTCGGGTTCGAATGGGATCGTCCATTCCGGCTCATCGTCTGCGCTTACGTCATGCATCACATAGGACGGGCGCAGGGTCTGGAGCTCATCGAGAAGATGAAGCGGTCCACTGAAAGGCGAGGGCTCAATGTGATCGCTGCATTCACGACAGAAGGCGACTTCTTCAGGAAAGACCCGGTCGCAAGCGCCGAGCTCTTCTACCCGAAGCTAGGCGAGCTCGATCAGCTCTACAGCGGATGGGAGATCGAATGGTATTTCGAAGGGACGACTAGTGCCAGGAAGTGCCATCCTGACGGCACGCAGATGCAGAACGTCTCGGCTAGGCTCATCGCCCGCAAGCCCTGAAAGAGGGAGCGGGTTTTTTGTTTCCGATTTTTGATATGATAGCCATATATGATTTTCGACCCTGAAACATGGTCCGAAAAGATAAGAGACCCTCATTGGTATATGGCAGTGCCGGCTGTCATGGCGGATCTCTCGAAGCTGCATGACATCGATAGAGCCGCATATGAAGAGACGAAAGATAGGATCTATGCTTTCTTCGAGGAGAAGCTGGCCGCTGGCGAGGTCGCTCTCGGCGCTGATGGAAAGGATTTCGATGCGGAGCGTTTGCCGATCGATATGGCGGTGATCCATCACACGAGCAATCCTCCTGGGATGAGCAAAGATCGCTTATCGGCCATCGAGCTTGTCAGGCTTTATGCACCGCAGTATGCGAAACCCACGTATGACGCTGACAGAGAAGTCAAAGGCGCGCCTATATATTCCGGCCATTTCCGCGAAGAAGGTGGCAAAAGGCGCCAAGTCTTCTGGCCGTATCATTGGTTCGTGCGCAAGAATGGGGAAGTCGAGCGGCTTTTGAACGATGATGAGATCGGTTGGCACGCAGGCGATTGGGAAATCAATCGCCGGAGCGTGGCGATAGCGTTCGATGACGACTATGAAGATTCGGAACCGACGGCTGTTGAGATCGAGGCAGCTGCCAGGATCTTGCGCGAGCATTATCCCCAGATAAAGCCAGAGCATATATTTGGGCATTGCGAGGTAAATGAGAAAAGGACCTGTCCAGGCAAGCTGTTCCTTTCGGTGTGGAAACAGAAGCTCTTAGACGCTAGAATGAAGCGCGATGATTGAACTCGAGCTGGAAAAAACATACCTAGCAAGGCGCCTGCCGGAGGGCCTGGAAAAATGCCAGCACAGGGAAGTCTTCGATACCTATTATCCGCCTTCTGCGGCTCATCCGGTCTTGCGCCTCCGCAAGAATGGAGATAGATACGAGATGACGAAGAAGGAGCCTGACCAGTCGGGCGATGCTTCGATCCAGACAGAGCACACGATAAGGCTTACCAAAGAAGAATTCGATTCATTGGCAAAGACGGCAGGGAAAAAGGTCAGGAAGATCAGGTACGATTATCCATATAAGGAAGCCAATGCGGAAGTAGCCGTATTCCAGGATGGGTTAAAAGGCTTGGTCCTTGTGGACGTCGAATTCAAATCGGTGAGGGACATGAAAGCGTTCGGCATGCCAGATTTCTGTCTGGCTGACGTCACCGATGACGAGACATTCGCCGGAGGCATGCTCTGCGGAAAGTCATATCAAGACATCAGCGATCACCTGAACGAGCTCGGATACCAACCGCCGAAATAAACGATATGAATCGCCTTCCGCTCCACATCTTCTACATATATTTCTCCCCATATACCGCTCATGCGATAGACCTGGATGGCATCCGCTATCCGACCGTTGAGCATGCTTACCAATGCCTGCGGTATTCGGATCCGAAGATCCGCGCAGAGATATCGGCTGCCAAGAGCCCGGTCGAAGCATGGGAGATATCGACTAGGCACAAGGACGAATCTGATCCGTCATTCAGGCCTAACAAGCGCGAGATGATGAAGAAGCTTATGCGCATGAAGATGGAGCAGCATGCAGAGGTCAGGAAAGCGCTTCTAGATTCTGGCGACAAGGAGATCGTCAAGCATATAGATACGTATCCGCCAGGCGACGGATTCTGGGATGACGGCAAGAATGGCGAAGGCGAGAATCAGATGGGGAAGATATGGATGGAATTGAGGGAAGAGCTCAAGAAAGACAGCCGTCCAAATATGTAGATAACCCTGTGGATAGCTTGGGGATATGGTGTGATATCATTTTCTGAATATTATCAATTCTCTAGACCGCTATATATCAAATGAAACACTATCGCATCGAAGAGAATCCGCTCTCGCACTTCCTGTTCAATAATACAAGGATGGCCTGGTTCTGGTTGGTCGTCCGTCTATACGTCGGCTGGCAATGGATAACGCCAGGCTGGGAGAAGGTCAATGATCCAGCTTGGACTGGCTCGCAAGCCGGAAGCGCGCTGGGAGGTTTTCTTCAAGGCGCTTTGTCAAAGACAGCAGGCGCTCATCCAGATGTCCAAGGCTGGTACGGTTCGTTCCTACGCGATGTGGTAGTGCCGCACGCGGCTTTCTGGTCGCACTTGGTAGCCTATGGGGAGCTTCTGGTCGGCGTTGCCCTCATCATCGGCGCATTCACAGGCATAGCTGCTTTCTTCGGATTATTCATGAACCTGAACTACCTGCTTGCAGGCACCGTTAGCGTCAATCCAGTCCTGTTCACTTTGTCGATCGGCCTCATTCTGGCCTGGAAAGTGGCCGGTTACATTGGCGTCGATCGCTGGCTCAGGCCCATTCTCGGCACGCCCTGGCACCCGGGCAAGGCGTTCGAGAGGTCGTAAAGACTATCCACAAAAGCCGTCTTGACATGTATATACCGAAGTATATACTTTGGTATATGAGCACAGCCATGGCTAATACCAAGACTCTTATCACTGTAAAGACTGACAAGTCTCTCAAGAAAGCTGCCCAGGAAACAGCCGAGGAGATCGGCATTTCTTTGGGCACACTCATAAATATTTTTTTGAAACAATTCGTGCGAACGAAGGAAGTCAATTTTTCGGTTTCGTACAGGCCGACGCCCTCTTTGATCTCTGCGATCAAAGAAGCCGAAAAAGAATTGGCTGAAGGAAAATTGCCGGCGGCGCATTCGGTCGACGAACTTATGGAAGAATTGCGATCCTAATAGTTTAGCTATATGATTGCCGGATGATCACGCTCATCCGGTCTTCGGAATTCAAGAAACAGTTCTCTAAAATATCGGCAAGATTGCAGGATCGGATCGAGGAGCGATTGAGGATGTTTCTTAATGATCAATTTGACAGTATTCTCGATAATCATTCGTTGCATGGGCAAGACGCAGGATATCGCAGCATCAATATTTCAGGCGACTTGCGCCTGATTTTCAGAGTAGTAGAATCGGACATATTCCTGCTGGTGAAGATCGGAACTCACCATCAGCTGTATGAAAAATGACTATGTCCCAGGCATTCTCGCCGATCCAAAACCACATAATCTCCAAGCTCAAGAACGCCAGATCGCTTCGGTATAGCGAGCTTTGGCCGGAAAAGGTGCCGAACGACCTGTTCAATTACCACCTCCAATTCCTGGTCAAAAAAGGCTTCGTGGACCGCACGGAAGACGGCTACTCGCTTTCAGCTGCCGGCGTGAAGCACGTCGCTGATTTCAATCCGGCCAAGGACGACAGCGGCGTCGCCGATCTCTTCAAGGTCAATGTCCTCACGATAATTTCACGGATCAAGGACAAGGAGATCCAGATCTTGAATCAGGTCAGGCACTCGAACCCGTCATATGGGAAAGTCGGCATCATGGGAGGCGTCGTCAGAAAAGGCGAATCGATAGAGGATGCAGCCAAAAGGAAGTTGCAGGCAGAGACCGGTTTGATCGCCGATTTCAAGCTGGTCGGCATCCAGCGCCGCATCCTGTATGTCAAAGGCGAGCTCTTCTCAGATGTGATATTTCCGATCGCCTATGCCGATGAATATGAAGGCGAGCTCCTCGAAAAGACCGAATATGGCGAGAATAGATGGGTCGGAATCGACGAGGCCATCAAGAATGATGCTTACAGATTCGACTCCATTAAGATGCTGCCTAAGGCCTTGGAGGCGGTCAAGAATGGGACTATCCTCAAGATGCCTTTTTTCTACGACGAGGACACGCAGAGCGGGGAGTTGATGAAGTGAACTAGGCATAGCCTATGGGGCCGATCTTACCGAGGACACCCTCGCTTTTTTTTGTATCTCTCATACCTGTATTCTGGTCTGAGACTTACAGAACTTATGAACAAATCAATAGGATCTGCAGAACTCAACCTGCATTTTTGTTGCCATGCCCGGGACGGCATGATCAAGGGACGCGCAAAAATGATCGCTTATATACACGGTGACGCTATCAGAATCGGCGAGCGCATATTGCCAAGCAGTGGGAATAGTGAATTCAATATGATTGCCGAAGACTACGATGTCAGGATCAAAGATATAAGCAGAATCGTTGGAAAAGAGTGCTGGTATGTTTGCGAATGCCAAGTGACGAACTCGACGGCCTTATTTTGGACAGGAGAGCCATATGATTACATTGTCAAATCTATGGAGGAGATCATCCGAGATTGGGAAATACTGAAAGCGACTGAATGGTGGAGACCGTGGGATCCGGATAAACAGATCGGAACGAAAATAGATGAAATGAAACTCGTCAAACACCCAAATAAGAAGCCGTGCGTCTTCTGCACTGACCCGAAGATCAAAAAACGAATGATCAAGGACAATGCTGATACTTGGGCATTTCCGACGAACATCCCTATAACGCCGGGGCACATACTTATAGCGCCGAAGCGGTGCGTATCACGCATCCGTGACCTGACAAATTCTGAATGGTGCGGGATCAAAGACCTGGCTGATCGTCTCATGCCTGCGCTACGCATAGCTTACGGAGCTGAAGGGTTCAATATGTGCTGGAACGAGGGGATCATGGGTGGTCAGCGCGTTCCCCACTTCCACTTTCACATCATCCCGCGCAAGAATGGCGACACCGGCCTGCTCGGGTACGATCCGCGGAGCTTTCTTTATCGGACAGGCGATAGGGAACCGCTGCCCGAAAAGGAACTTCTAGAGATCCGGGACGAGATCCAGAGAGCTTTGTAGTAAATCAAACAGCGCGACGGGTCAACTCTCGCGCTTTTTTAATATGTATTTAAGCCAGATCGTCTTTCTGCCTGGGTTCTGCCAGACTCCTTTTTCGATGATATCGAGGTCTGCGGCGGCGAACTTGGCTTCAAGCTCTTCCGGCTGCCAGAAGGAGAACCAGCGCTTGTATTCATAGCCGTAGTCATTTTCAGCGACCTCCTCTTCGCCATGGCCCTTCTTCACGGCGATGTGTATTATCCCGCCATTCTTGGTTACGCGGGCTATCTCTCGGAGGACAGGTTCGATCTTTGCCTTTGGTACATGAAGAAGCGAGGCTTTGGCGAATAGCGCGTCGAATTGTCCAGAAGAGAACGGTAACGGTTCGAGCATGTCGCCATGGATGAAGGCCGCTTCAGGCGCTTTTTCATGGGCGATCTTCAGAAGGTTCTCTGAAATATCGAAGCCGGTCACATGGAATCCTTTTTTGACGAGCTTCTCGGATTCGATCCCCGGCCCGCAGCCTAGATCGAGGACTGTCGAACCTTTGGCCAGCCTGCCAGAAAAATCTTCGAGGAAGTCATTATCCCAAGTGTCTTTGGCGTGGTCTCTATGGTAATCGTCGGCGATCTGATCGTAAGCCTCCGCAAGTTTTTTCGATGTGAAGCTCATGTCACCACGGGAACTTCTTGCCTTTGTACCAGAATTGACCGGTTGGCGGGCGAGAGGTGACGAGGGCGAAGATATCGGCGGCGGCTTCCTGGGGCGGGGTCGGAGCTTCGTCGCCTCCCATATCGGTGCGGATCCAGCCAGGGTGGACGGCTGAGACGGTCAGATCGAAGCCTTCGTGCTTCATGCGCGCCGCGAGCGTGCGGACATACATATTCAAGGCGCATTTGGAGATCTTGTACGCAGGATAATGATACGGGTAATGCGAATCTTCGAGTCGGTCCATCTCGCCGAGCGAGCCAGCTTGCGAAGAAAGGAAGACGATATGGCCGCCAGCGGCCATGAAGGGCAAGATCTTTTCCGTGAATGAAGCCGTGCCGATGACGTTCACATCCAGAGTCTTGCGCAGCTTGTCAGGGATGAGGCGCGTTTCTTCGTCGTCGACTAGGATGCCGCCGTTATTGATGAGCGCGTCGATCTTCGTGCCGGCCGCTTTTATGGCTTCTGCGCATGCGCCGATCGATTCCTCGGACGAAAGATCGAGCTCGAAAGTCTTCAGGGAGGGTTCATTGGCAGGGACGGGAGTATTGAGATAAGTGCCCAAGACAGACCATCCTTCCTTCAGGAATCTCGACGACAAGGCCTGGCCTATGCCTCGTCCGATGCCGGTTATAAGGACAGTCTTCATATAAGGTGTATTTTATCACTTTTATACTGAGTTTTTATGGTTTCTTCATGGCCCCTTTATCGTTTCTTCATGCTTTCTTCATCGCTTCTTCATAACTATGGTACAACCTGCCTGACATAAATGCTATCATTTTCTCACCATGGTCCTTCAAATTTGTGAAGACCAAGATCGGCTGCGATGTATAGGCCAACTAGACCTTTTATATAAAAAGGCGTGGCTGCGCGCAGGCTCATATATAGTTTTAGGATCGCTGTTCGCTTTCTCCACTTTGGAAGCTTGGTTCAGAGGAGTCGACCTTCCTATGTCTCTTCTCGTCTATGCTGTCGTGATACTCATGTCCGGCATACTAGTGAATGCCAGGTTCGCTTTCTTCATGACCATGCTCATCACGGCAGTCGCTGCGGCCATAGGCTACATACAGACGAACCATATCCATGCGCCGGATCTATACTGGAAGAACGAGTCCACAGCTGTGGCGGATATCGCGATCTTCGGCTTCCTTTTCTTCGTCATAAACCTATTCTCTTGGATCTCCGATCGAGAGGTGAAGAGATCCATCATGCGGGCGCGCCTGTCGGAGAGGGAGCTCGAGTCGGAGCGCGAGAAGCTCGAAGCATCTATCGAAGAGCGGGCGCGCGAGCTCAGGGACGCGCAGGCTGAGAGGATCGATCAGCTCTATCGGTTCGCGGAGTTCGGGCGCATCTCATCCGGCTTATTCCACGACCTCCTCAATCCTTTGAATGCCGTCGCGCTCTCGGTCGAGCAGATGGAGGGTCAGGAAGGCCTGGACGCAAGATGCGCAGGCGGATCGCTCTCTAACGCCATAAAAGCCTCGAAAAGGCTACAAGCGATGATCGCGGCGGTCCGCAAGCAGCTCTCCAGGGAGATGGACCGGATCTCTTTCGCGGCCATCAAGGAGGTCCGGGATGCGGCAGAGATCCTGTCGTTCAAGGCTAGGAGCGCCAATGTCGAGATCAGGATCCTAGATTCTAGCGGCGATTGCGAGATATTCGGCGATCCGTCCAAGTTCAATCAAGCCGTCATCAACTTGATCGCCAATTCTATCGACGCCTATGACGGGATTGCGTCAGAGACCTGCGGCGCGGTGTCGGTCTTTCTGACGAGAGACCGCGATCAGCTGGTCCTCAAAGTCGAGGATGCCGGATGCGGCATCCGTCCAGACTGCATCGAGAAGATCTTCGAGCCGTTCTTCACGACGAAACCGGCAGGGAAAGGGATCGGCATAGGCCTCTCGATGGTCAAAAGGATAGTCGAGACGGATTTCCACGGTAGCGTCGCCGTGAAGAGCGCCGAGAAGCTGGGTGCGTCGTTCACGGTCCGCGTGCCGGCATCCGCTGTCCCTATCGGCGAAGCCTCAACTGGCGCTCAGGCTATGACTGATATGCCTGTCATGTCTGCCTGCGGCGCCTCTATTCGTAGCGCAGCGCCTCGATAGGGTTGAGGCGAGACGCCCGGCGCGCGGGATAGTAGCCGAAGGCGATGCCGATCACAGCCGAGACGCCGAAGGCTAGGATTATCGATGAGGTAGAGACGCTCGTCTGGAGGATGCCTGCCGATGTGACGATGTAGGAGGCCAGCCAGCCCAGCGCAACGCCTATGCCTCCGCCGATAACGGTGAGGGCCACCGCCTCTGTCAGGAATTGCGTGTTGATGTCATGGCGCTTGGCGCCGATGGCTTTGCGGAGGCCTATCTCGCGCGTGCGCTCGGTCACAGTCGTGAGCATCATGTTCATGATGCCGATGCCGCCCACGACTAGCGATATCCCGGCCACCGCCCCCAAGAGCAGCGTGAATGTGCCGGTGATGCTAGATGCGGCCGAGACTATCGATGCCTGATTGAGCACGTTGAAGTCGGCTTGCGTCGGGTCGGATATCTTGTGGCGCGAGAGCAGGAGCGCCGTGATGTCGTTCTGGACTTGAGCCATGGCGCCCTGGCTCGCCGCCGAAACGTCTATCGTGCTGTAGTAGGTCGTATTCCCGGCCAGGAAGAGTTGGGCGTCAGTGAGGGGCACGAAGACGACGTCGTCCTGATTGCCTGGTCCACCGGATGAGCCTTTGGATTGCGTCACGCCGATGACCGTGAAGAGGACGCCCTTGATGCTGATCTGCTGACCGACCGGTTCGGCGCCGTCAGGGAAAAGGTCGCTCGCAGTCGTCGGTCCGATCACAGCCACTTTGTTGCGCGCTGAAACATCGGCATCGCTGAAGAAGTTGCCGTCAGCGATCTCGACGTTCCGGATCGAAGTATAGGCTGGGACGGTCCCGATCACTTGGGTATTGGTGTTCGTGCCCCGAGCGGTTATCTGATAGCGCCCGTCTAGCTCCGGCGCGACAGCGCTCACGTTGGCTACTTCTGAAGAGATCGCGTCAGCGTCCGATGGGGTGAGGGTCTGGGCAGCGCCGCGCCCGCCGGAAGCGCCATATCCGAATGTCCTCTGTGCGCCCGGGAAGACGATGAGCAGGTTCGATCCCAGGCTCTGTATCGAGGATTGGATCGATCCTTGAGCGCCCTGGCCTATGGCGACCATGACGATCACCGAGCTTATGCCTATTATGATGCCGAGCATGGTCAAAGCCGTGCGGACCTTGTTCGCTGTGAGCGCTGAGAATGT
This sequence comes from Patescibacteria group bacterium, assembly GCA_018970245.1. GTDB lineage: Bacteria > Patescibacteriota > Minisyncoccia > Phycocordibacterales > PALSA-1337 > C7867-002. The sequence continues at coordinate 17,284 of JAGWWT010000002.1, read as the reverse complement.
CTCGTGTATTAGGTCGGCCGTAGTCATTTTCTAATCTCTAATCTCTAATCTCTAATCTCTAATCTCTAATCTCCCTCCTCTCATGCCTTCTCCCGTCTTCCACGATCTGTCCGTCTCTGATGTGGATGATGCGGTCTGCGTGTTCGGCCACGTCCCGCTCGTGCGTGATGAGGACGATCGTGCGCTTGAGCTCCTTGTTGAGCTTCTGGAAGGTGCCGAGGACGATGTTGCCGGTGGCTGTATCGAGGTTGCCTGTAGGCTCGTCGGCCAGGATGAGCGTCGGATCATTGACCAAGGCTCTGGCGATGGCCACGCGCTGGATCTGTCCTCCGGAGAGCTGGTTAGACCGATGATCGTACCGGTCTTCCGGCAAACCGGCGCTCTCGAGCGCTGATCTGGCTCTGGCGAGCCTGGTCGCTTCAGGCACGTTGGCATATATGAGCGGCAGCATGACATTGCGCAGGACCGTGGCGCGCGGAAGGAGATTGAAAGACTGGAACACGAATCCGATCCGGTTATGTCGGATATCGGCCAGAGCGTCATCGGAGAGCTTGGAGACATCCTGCCCGTCAAGCATGTATGTGCCGGAAGTGGGCGTGTCCAAACATCCGAGGATGTGCATCAGCGTCGATTTCCCTGAGCCGGACGGCCCCATTATGGCTACGAATTCTCCATCCTTGATGGTGAAGGTCACGCCGCGAAGGGCATTGGTCTCCATATCGCCAGTCACGTAGGTCTTTTTTATGTTCTTGATCTCAATCATTTATTTCAGGCGCTCATCTGAAGCCGGCATCCTACCCGCCACCGCCGGGCCTGATGAAGGCGCGGTTTCCGCCGCCGGCATTGCCGCCTGCTCTGGCGCCTATGCTAGAGAAGATGCTCGGAGCCGAAGAGGCTCCTGAAGATCCGCTGGATATCGTCCTGGTTATGACGAATTGCCCGCGCGTCAGGCCGCTCAATATGACGGTATTCGTGTCATCAGAATCGCCTGTCGTCACTGCGACCTGCTGCGGCGCGGCCGAAGTCGATATCGTCAGGATGAAGTTGCCGCGGTTCGCTCCATAAGGGCCGCTATTCCCACGGCTTGGCGTGCTGGTGCCATAGCTGGTTGTTGATCCGAGAGCCTGCTGGCTGGGGCTGGTCGATCCGAACTGGCCGAATCTCCTCGTGCTCGAAGCGCTTCCTCCGGCGCCGGCTGTTCCGCCAGCGGCTCCTCCGCGCATCGCATTCAAGGCAGCCTCGACGGTCGCTTGGTCAAGGACCTGTACATACTTCGTGTTGCCCTGGGTCTTGATCGCAGAATTCGGCACCAAGAGCACGCCATCCTCTTGATTGACTATGATGGTCACATTCACGCTCATGCCTGGCTTGATCTGGCTGTCCTGCGTATTGATGGCGATCTTGACTCCATAGGATACGACGCCTTGCGTGACCGTTCCGACCTGGTCCACTTCCTCGACGGTGCCTGTGGCATCCAACCCGCTGATCGCATCAAAGGTCACGAGGACCGGCTGGCCTGCTTTGACCTTGGCGGCGTCGACCTCGTTCAATGATATGTCTGCTACGTTCTGGTCTCCGATGATCGTGGCCATGACCGTGCCGTTGGAAGCCTGGCTGAAGACGTTCACCGGGATGCGGCCGACAAGGCCGGCGTATGGCGCGCGGATGAAATAATTGTCGTAAGCCTGTTGGGCCTGTTGGACGGCGAGCTCTGAGGCCTGGACGTCATATTGATCTGCGCCGTTCACGAGCGTGGTCAGAGCGTTCTGGTCGGTCTGGATAGAATTCTGGGCGCTGATCAAAGCCGAGAGGTCGCTATTGGCCTGGCTGGACCAAGAGCTGATGTTGGTCGCAGCCGTAGTAGCGCCCTTCGGGTCGTAATCCGGCTGATATGTGGTCACATAGGCGATGACATTTTGAGCGTCAGATACGGCTTTGGCCATGTCGGTCTGCATAGCGGCGGTGTCCGCCATCATCTTGTCCAGGGAAGTGGTGGCGCTATCGCGGGTCAGGCTCTGGAATTCAGCGAGAGCCGTCTGGTATTCGACGACGGCGTTGTCATATTCCTTGCCGGCGTTCATCCTCATGTCCCTGGCGGTCGGCGTCAGATATGAGGACTGCTGGTCGGTCAGAAAGCCGCTCTGATCGTAAAAGAGGGATTTCATTCCTGCCACTATATTCGGCAGGTCGAGATATATGGTCGATGCCGCATTGAATCCGTTATTGTAATCCTTGTCGAGGTTGGCGTTTGCATTGGAGATATCGGTCGCCTTCGGCGGCTGGATCAGCTTGGCAAGGGAGATCTGGGCGTTCTTGAGGGCCAGAGCGGCGTTCGTCGGGTCTATCGTCGCTATGAGCTGGCCAGCGGCGACGTGCTGTCCGACTTTGACATCTATGGACTCTATCGTACCGGAGACCTGAGCCGGGATATCGGTCTGGTTCGATGCCGAAACCTGGCCGGTGCCTGTGACGGTCTGCTGCAGGGTGCCCACATGCGCCACCGAAAGGACGTATTGCGGCTCGGCGCTGGCTGTGGCGGCATGCCGGATCCAATAGTACAAGCCTCCGACTATGATGATCACGAGGATGGCCGACAACAGCTTGTGAGCGGCCATCGCCCTTCTGATCTTACTGAATGGATTGGTCATTTGTGTGGATGTTATATGGATGATCGCGATGTGGATGCGGATGGATAAGAGGCGGTCGAGCTGCCGGATGGAGGCGCGGCTTGGAACGGGCGAGGCATTATCCTCACGAATACCGCGTTGATCTGGCCATTCTCGCCAGGATTGCCTATGACGATGGCTTCTTGTCCGGCTTGGAGGGCGCTCGAAGAAGCCAGGTCCCTGAAGATCCGGATGGTGGTGGTCGGAGAGATGTTGACTATCTGTTCGGAAGTCGGCCCCTTGAGCATGAATGTCGGCAGGCTGACTGAGATGATGCGGCCGACCGCGCCATTGGGGTTGCTATCGTCGCCGTCATGGAAGAACGAGGCGAAGAAAGAGCGGGGATTCTGGAATTCCCGGACCATCCCCGTGTCGGCGTTGGTGGCGAACGATCCGCGGCGGTAGCCGACCGTCACTCCGGCCTGGAATGAGAGAAGGATGACCAGCAAGGCAGCCAGCGCCAGGATGATCTTCGAAGTGGCGGTCATCTTATTCATATGGAGACGGTCGCGAGCTGGCGTTCATGCGACTGGATAGAGGAGACGTACTTCACGAAACGGGAAGCGGCAGCCAAGCAGACTATGGACAGGCCGATGACGGCCATGAACGCTGGCACCGGCAGGGAATCGCTAACCGACATGGCGAAAGCGCTCCAATGAGCGAATACATACGAGCTGTCGCTCGTGAAGAGAGACAGGTAATCTCCTAGGCCGCTCAGGGCTAGAGCCGACGAGAGATATTGGAAAGCAGGGATGAAGCCTATGAGGGCGGCTATGAGAAAAAAGCCCGCTCCGAATGTTCGGCGGCGCAATCGGGCCAGTTCCCGGCGCTCGATCTTGGCCATGACCCTATCGCAGAGGCGGTCGGTCGGATCGGCTTCCAAAACAGCCATATCTAGCATCTTTTTCATCTGATTGTTCATGGCGATAAATGGATATTAGGTTATCTACGACAGCATCAGCATGAGCGGTGCGGGGCCATCAATTCTGGCCCAATATCTCTCGCAGCCGCAAAAGAGCCCGTCTATGCCAGCTTTTTACGGTGTTCATGGGCCGGCCGACGACCGACGCTATCTCGTCGAAAGTCATCTCTTCTCGGTAGTGGAGGATGAGGATCGCCCTGTGGTCCGGATGCAGGAAATCTAGCGCGGCGATGACCCGCTCTGACATCCTCGCGTTGTCGAATGCTTCGTGGGCGAGCGGCTCCGTATCCTCGAGCGTATCGACGAATAGGAGGTCGTTCTCGACATCGTCGAGCTCGGAGAAGGACGCCGCTCTCTTCTTCTTCAGATGGTCTAGGGCGGTGTTCCTGGCGATCGTGTAGAGCCATGGCCTGAATTGACGGCCCTTCCCGTAGCGCCCTATGTATTTCCAGACCTTGAAGAAGCTATCCTGGGCGATGTCCTCGGCGTCCTCGGCGGTGCGAGCGTATTGCCTGGCGAAATTGAAGATCTGCTTCATGTAGCGCTGCATCAATTCGCGGAAAGCCACCTCGTCTTTCTGACGGCTCAGCTCTGCCAACTCCTCGTCCGTTTTTAGCGGATATGAGGCGTTCTGGGGCATTCCGGGCTTCGGATGGGGCATACTAGGTATCCATCATACATGAATGGAGGCGATGAATCAGATTGACGTTACGGTATTTTGTTGTCCTAATTTGCTGCATTCTTCGCCTCAAGCTTTCATGTCATAATCATGTGATGCTGTTGTTCGTAGTGTCATTCATAGCTGGCGTGCTCACCGTCCTTGCGCCGTGCGTCTTGCCGCTCTTGCCCGTCATTCTCGCAGGCTCGGTCTCAGAGACCGTGAATAAACGCAGGCCAATAATTATCATTAGCTCGCTCGCGATTTCCGTTTTCATATTCACCCTCATCTTGAAGGGAAGCACGGCTCTTATAAATGTCGGACCATCAGTTCTTTCATTTATATCGGCCGCTATACTGGCAGCTTTCGGACTGACATTGATATTTCCGGAGACGTGGGCAAAGCTGGTCCTCAAGATCCCTGGCCACAATCGACCGGATCGCTGGATCACCAAGGGCTATGGCGGCCGCAGCTCATTCTGGACGGATGTGATAGTCGGCGCTGCGCTCGGGCCGGTCTTCACGACTTGCAGTCCGACGTTCTTCGTCATCCTGGCGACGGTCCTGCCCGCGAGCTTCGCCATGGGCGCGGCTGATCTGCTTGCGTACATAATAGGACTGGCGCTCATCCTGTTGCTCGTCGCCTTCATAGGCCAGAGGATAATCGACCGTCTTGGTTGGGCTACCGACCCGAATGGCTGGTTCCGCAAGGCGCTCGGCGTCCTATTCATAATCTTGGCTGTGGCGATCGTAGGCGGATATGACAAGCAGTTGGAGTCGAGCATCCTGAATTCGGGCTTCTTCGACGTCACGAATGTGGAGCAATCGATCCATCAGGCGTTGGAGGGCAGCAGAGGCAATGTTCCTTCGGCACCGACCTCGGCGCCTGCTGGCGCCGGGTCTGCTGCTCCTTCGCCTACGCTCAGTCCGCAAGCTGCCGGCGGAACATCGCCTCTGCTGCCCCCAGAGCAGAATGAAGGCCAATTCACGGAGATCGCCCAGCCGGCGGGCTTCATAAACAGCCAGCCGTTCAAGCTCGCCGACTTCGTGGGCAAGAAGGTCATCCTGGTGGACTTCATCGACTATACCTGCATCAATTGCCAGCGGACATTCCCGTACCTGGAGAGCTGGTGGAACAAGTACAAGGACCAAGGCCTCGAAGTCGTGGCAATACACACGCCAGAGTTCTCATTCGAGCATGACATCGCGAACGTGGAGATGGGCGCCAAAGAGTTCGGCCTGACGTTCCCGATCGTCCTCGACAATAGTTACGCCACTTGGAACGCTTACAAGAATGAATACTGGCCGCATAAGTACCTCATCGACATCCACGGCGATGTTGTCTACGACCACATCGGCGAAGGCGGCTACGACGAGACGGAAGCGGAGATCGTCAAGCTCTTGAACGAGCGCAAGCAGGCTCTCGGCGAATCTGGCACGGTCGTGATGGGCACGTCTACTGTTCCTGACGTGCAAGTCCTCACCGAAAGCCCGGAGACATATTTCGGTTCGGCTAGGAATGAGTACTTCGGCAACGGAGAGCCTGGTGTTTCGGGCGAACAGACGTACGCGATCCCGAACGGTTCGCTCACGCCGAACGCCTTCTATCTCGGAGGGGATTGGAAGATCGCCAGTGAATATGCGGAGACAGCCGGTCCGACGGCTTCAAATTCCGGCGCGATCGATTCATGGCAATTGTCCTACACATTCGCGGCCACAAAGATGTATATGATCGCTTTGACTGCCGACGGCAAGCCGGCTACTGCGACCGTTTTGATAGACGGCAAGCCCATCCCGCCGCAATGGGCAGGGAAGGACGTCGACTCGAATGGCGTGCTACACATCCAGGAGCAACGCCTTTATGACTTGTATGTAAATCAGTCGCTCGGCCGGCATAGGATAGACATAATCTTCGATCGGCCAGGGGTTAGGGTGTATACGTTCACTTTCGGGTAAGTGATAGGCGCAGCCCAGGGCACATGATCTCATAAATCTCATAATTTTTCGTTACGGCTAGTCGGGGTGGACACATATCAGATTCAGGTGCTTTCCATTTGGAAAGCGCGTGAATCGGGAGTGTCCACCTCATAGCCATTGCGTGGCTCAACAGCGTCTAATCCTCAATTGATAGATGTCAATCAGCAAATTCAAACCATCTGCCCGAGCTTGAATCCTGCCCAGATGCCGGCAAGGCCGCCTATGGTGCTCAAGATTATCGAGCTCACGCCAAAGATATTGCCGCCCCAGAGCATCGGAATATATCCTCCTAAACCGCCGCCGATCGTCGCTCCTATCCAAATGAGTGATTTGGTGCTCATTGGCAGATATTCTACCATAGGTTATGATGATGTCATGGCAAAAAGAGCATCAGTCCAGGCACACGGGTCGCGCTCCAAGAAGACCGCCAAACGACGCGCTGCTAAGTATGCGCGCCTCAAGGCTGTCCGAATCACCAGGAAGCATGCCCGGTCGCATCGTCACAGGTAGGACGGTCGTAATCTATAACGATGTCGGACAATCGAAGAACAGCGGTGTTCGGCGGAGGCTGCTTCTGGTGCACGGAGGCGGTATTCAAGTCTCTTAAAGGCGTTATTTCGGTCACGCCGGGATATACCGGCGGGAAGACCAAGGCTCCTACCTACGAAGAAGTCGCTGCAGGCGGCCGTACCGGGCATATCGAGGTGGTGAAGATCGAGTACGATCCAGCCATCATATCCTATGACGACCTTCTGGCCGTTTTCTTCAACATACACGATCCCACTACCATCGATCGCCAAGGCAACGATATCGGCGAGCAATATTCATCGGCTGTCTTCTACGCGGACGATGAACAGAAGCGCAAAGCTGAAGCCCTGATCAAAGAGCTGGATGAGGCGCATGCCTATGAGAACAAGATCGTCACGGCCGTCAGGCCGCTCGCGGAGTTCTTCGGAGCAGAGGATTATCATCGGGATTTCTATGAGAATCATAAGGACTCGCCATATTGCGAGATCGTGATCGAGCCGAAATTGGAGAAATTGCGGAAGCGCTTCGCCGAGCTTGTGGCACCTTCAGCCCAGGCTGCGCCTAAGGCCGCATGAACCGCTTGCTTTTCATATGAATGAAGACGAGATAAAACAGAAGCTGACGCCAGAAGAATACCGCGTGCTCAGGCAAAAAGGCACTGAAGCGCCATTCTCTGGCAAACTGCTCCATGACGACAGGACCGGCACTTATAACTGCAAAGTCTGCGGGAGGCCGCTCTTTTCTTCTGGTGCCAAATTCGATTCTGGGACAGGCTGGCCGTCTTTTGACCAGGCGCTGCCTGGAGCGGTCGAGGAAAAAGCCGATACCAGCCACGGGATGGTCCGCACCGAAGTCATATGCAAGAATTGCGGCTCTCACCTCGGCCATCTATTCGATGACGGCCCGACAAAGACGGGGAAGAGGTATTGCTTGAATTCAGTATGCTTGGACTTGGAACCGGCGGCGGACACAGGAGACACAGCCCAGCCGAATGCGGAAGGCTGAGCTGGCCGACAAAAAAGCCGCATCTCTGCGGCCGAACAGCGAGGGGCACGGGAGCTATCCATCTCGCGCCAGAGTCAAGAATCCGCTCTTATAATTCAACAGATACCGGCTGCCATTGTATACGATGACCATAACCTCGTTCACGATGAGGTTGAACTCGACCTGCGAGACGGTCGGGAACCGCTTCGTGTGCAGGCCTCTCACAGCCTGGCGCAGCTTATCTTTCGCGAGGTCCGATATGGGCAAGGGCTCGAGCTGGCTTTCCAAGTCGCCTTTGGACAGTGTTGGACAGATCATACTGCTACGACCTTACCCCAGCAGCCTATCTCGCGCAACTCCGCCCTCCAATCTCTAATCTCCAATCTCTAATCTCTACTTCTTCTTCTTCACTTCTATGCCCAACTCGCGCATCTGCTTCTTTGTGATCTCGGACGGTGCTTCCATCATGAGGTCCTTGCCTTCGCCGGTCTTGGCGAAAGCGATTACTTCCCGGATGGAGCTTTCGCCGAGCAAAAGCGTCACTAGCCGATCCAGTCCCCAAGCGATCCCGCCATGGGGAGGAGTACCGGAAGCCAGCGCCTTGAGCATGTGGCCGAAATTGGCATCGATGCGATCCTCTTCATAGCCCATTATCTCGAAGACTTTCTTCAACGCGGCGGGTTCGTGGTTGCGGATGCTGCCACCGCCGATCTCGAATCCGTTCAGGACTACATCGTACTGCGTGGCCAAGATATCTCCTATGTCCTTCTTGGCCATGAGCTTCTCCATGTCTTCCGCTTTCGGCGCCGAGAATGGATTGTGGGTGAAGGTCCAGCCTTTGTGGCCGGTGAGCGGATCATCGTCGGTCTTTTCGAAGAATGGGAAATCGACGACCCAGCAGAAGGCGAGCAGGTTCGGATCATCCTTGTCTTTGCGGATGTCAGGCCTATCGGATCCGTATTTGGCCATGGCCTCTGCGTATGAGATCCTCGGGAAGGGGACTTCCTGGATCTTCTTTTCTGGGAAGAGCTTGGAGACGATCTCGATGAGCAGGCGCTCATTCAAGGCCATGACATCTTCGCGATCGACGAAGCTCATCTCGAGGTCCATCTGCGTGAATTCCGGCTGGCGGTCGGAGCGCGTGTCCTCGTCGCGGAAGCAGCGGGCGATCTGGAAGTACTTCTCGAAGCCGGATACCATGAGGAGCTGCTTGTACTGCTGGGGCGATTGAGGCAGAGCGTAGAAATGGCCATGCTCGAGGCGAGAAGGCACGACATAGTCGCGCGCGCCTTCGGGGGTCGACTTCGTCAGGATCGGCGTCTCTATCTCAGTGAATCCTTCACGATCGAGGAAATCTCTTATGAATTTGATCGTCTTCCCGCGCATGCGGATGTTCTTCTGCATGCGCGGCCTGCGCAGATCGACATAGCGGAATTTGAGCCTGGATTCCTCGCCGATATCCTTGCCGTCGGTCCCCACGCTTATCGGAGGCGTCTCGGCCTCATTCAGGATCTCGAGCTTCTTGAGCTCGAGCTCGATATCGCCGTTCGGCTCCGGTTCGCCTGTCTCTTTGTTCTTCATGGAGACCATCTTCTCTGGGCGCTTGTTGACCACGCCAGTGGCGCGGACGACCCATTCGGAGCGGACCTTCGAGGCGGCTTCATGAGCCTCCTTGTTGTTCGGCAAGGCCACGGACTGGATGCGGCCGGTCATGTCGCGGAAGTCTATGAAGATGAGCTTGCCGTGATCGCGCCTGACGTCGACCCAGCCGGAGATGGAAGCCTCCTTTCCGACGGCTTCATGGAGGTCCTTGATATAGGTTCTTTTCATGGCGTAGAATATAGCATATATGAAACCATATCACTACATAACGATAGTGCTCATCATCGCCGTTGCCGCTGTCCTCATCTTCATGCCTCGCTCCACGTCGGAGCAGCCGGCGCCATCGCTCGCGGCGCAGCCGTCTGGATCGTCCGGTCCCATGAACGCGGAGCCGTCGAATACGTCCGCTCCAAAACAGTCCGCTTCCGGCTACTATTCTGGCCCGAAGCCGCAGATGCTTCCTATCTACAACGATATGTCGGCATCGAGCACGATAGTCGCCTTGGCTCAGCCCGCCGCCAATACGACCGTGAGCTCGCCCATGGCCGTCACGGGCCAGGCCCGCGGCACATGGTTCTTCGAGGCGGTCTTCCCGATCTATCTTACGGACAAGGATGGACGCATCTTAGCGTCTGGACAGGCTAGGGCGACGAGCGATTGGCAGACGGCCGATTTCGTGCCGTTCACGGCTAGGCTCACATTCGCGCGCCAGCCTACCGGGGCGACGGGCTACCTCATCCTGGAGAAAGACAATCCTTCCGGCCGAGCCTCATCAGCAGCCGCATTCGAGCGCCAGGTGACTTTCTAGGCCATCTTTCGGTATACTGCCAGAATGGGAGCATCGAAAGAGATCAAGGAAAAGGCGGCCATCATCTTGGCCGAGATAAAGAAGGCCAAGTCGATCCTTTTGCATTGCCATCCGTCGCCGGATCCTGATTCGGTCGGTTCGGCTCTGGCCATGAAGTTCGCGCTCGAGCAGTTCGGCAAGGAGGCCACGGTCATAAAGGGGGACTCTGACTTTCCGGATGAGTTCAGGCACTTTCCCGGCGCGAACGGCATCGTCGAGAAGAATTTCCTGGAGATCGACCAGAGCCAGTTCGACCTGTTCATCATCCTAGACAGCGCGCGCATAGAGATGGTGTCGCGGCGCGGCGAGGTCCGATTCTCGCCGTCATTGAAAACCATCGCCATCGACCACCACCAGTCGAACAGCGGTTTCGCTGGCACCAATCTGGTCGCGCCGTCGTATCCCGCGAACTGCCAGCTGCTCTACGATATCTTCAAGGAATGGGGGATAAAGATGACTCCGGAGATCGCCGCCGATCTCTTCATCGGCATGTACACTGATACCGGCGCGTTCAAATACGGCGGCGTCGACCACCGCACTTACGAGGCGGTGAGCGAGCTCTCCAAGCATATAGCGGATATCCCGTCGCTCATCTTGAAGATGGAGAACTCCAATAAGCCGGAATTCATCGCTTTCGAAGGCAAGGCGTTGAGCTCGATCGAGACGTTCTTAGGCGGCGTCATGGCGATATCATTCGTGCCGCTCGCTTTTCTAAAGGAAAGCGGCATAGAACCGGCACAGGTGCGCACCAGCGAAGTCTCCTCATTCATGCTGACGGTCAAGGATTGGAAGATCGCCGTGTCTGCCGTGGAGATCGAGCCGGACATCATAAAATTCAGCTTCCGTTCCAAGGACGCTGATAGATTCGATGTATCGAAACTGACGGGCCAGCTTGGAGGCGGCGGCCATAAAGCAGCGGCCGGTCTGATCCTGAAGAAGCCGTGGCCGGAAGCGCGCGATCTAGTTGTCTCGACCGCCAAGTCTCTGTATAATCTCTGAATATGAAAACATCAACTTGGGTAGGCTTAATAGCCGTCGTGCTCGTCGTGATAGTCGGGTTGCAGTGGTACTCCACTTCGCAGTCCAATACATCGCCTGACCAGAATGCTTTGTCATCGGCCTCTTCGACCATGGACGGATCGGGAAGCGCCGACGCCAATACCAGCCAGTCTTCTAACTCCACAAAGAATTTCATGCACACAGTCACAATCGTCACGAGCAAAGGCACCATCGTCTTCCAGACCTATGATGCTGACGCGCCGAACACGGTTAAGAATTTCATAACCCTGGCCGACAAGGGGTTCTATAATGGCCTCATATTCCATCGGGTCATCAAAGGATTCATGATCCAGGGCGGCGATCCGACCGGGACAGGCTCGGGCGGCCCTGGCTATACGTTCGCTGACGAGCTCAATCCGAGCACGCCGTCATACCAGGCCGGCTATGTGCGCGGCACCGTCGCCATGGCCAATGCCGGGCCCAACACCAATGGCAGCCAATTCTTCATAATGCAGCAGAATACGCCGGCTTTGCCGCATGACTATACGATCTTCGGCAAGGTCATCTCGGGCATGGACGTAGTCGACGCGATCGCTTCTGTGCCTGTCGATGCCAATAACAACGACCGTCCGCTCACGCCTGTGAAGATGACGAGCGTGACCGTATCGCCAGCCAACTGATTTGCTCTCCTTCAAAGAAAAAGTCTTCTCTGTCGTGCGCGGTATAAGGAGAGGGGAGACTATGACGTACAAAGAAGTGGCCAAGAATGCAGGCCGCCCTCGCGCATTCAGGGTCGTCGGCAACATACTGCATGCCAACTACGATCCGGCGATCCCTTGCCATCGGGTGGTCCGTTCTGATGGGAAGACAGGCGGCTACAATCGAGGCGCCGACAGGAAAGCGAGGTTGCTCAAAGAAGAGGCTGGAGAGATGAGGTGCGCATAGCTTTACACTTCGCTTTACACTTCCTGTCCATAGCCGTAAACTTCTCATAATGTCCAAATTCTACAATCCCCGGAAAAGCGCCAAGTATCTTTTTGATCCCGCTTCCAAGGAGCCGTTCAGGATAAGCCGTTCCAAGATCGACTTGTTCGTCGACTGCCCGCTCTGCTTCTACCTCGACATCCGCCTCGGGGTCGGTCGGCCACCCGGATTCCCGCTCACGCTCAATGTCGCCGTCGACGAGCTCCTGAAGAAAGAGTTCGATGTGCACCGCCTCGCAGAGACGAGGCATCCATTCATGGAAGCCTACGGCATCGACGCTGTGCCTTTCAATCATCCAGACATGGACAAATGGCGCGATTCGCTGAAGCGCGGCGTCGAGTTCGTCCACCCGGCGACCAATCTCTCGGTCCGCGGGGGCGTAGACGATATTTGGCAGGACAGAAAGACCGGCGAGCTCATCGTTGTCGACTACAAGGCCACTTCGAAAAGGGAAGCGATAAGCCTGGAAGGAGACCTGGGCGCGCAGTACAAGCGCCAGATGGAAGTCTATCAGTGGCTCCTGCGCCAGAATGGCTTCAAGGTCGCAGACACCGGGTATTTCGTCTATGTGAACGGGAACAAGGACGCCCAAGCTTTCGACAAGAAGCTCGAATTCGATGTGGTGCTCTTGCCGTGCAAAGGCGACACGTCCTGGGTCGAGCCCATCCTTCTCAAACTCAAAGAGTGCCTTTTATCCGATGTGCCGCCGGCTTCTTCGCCAGAATGCGATCATTGCTCGTATAGGAAAGCAGCTAGGGACGTTCAAATAGAACAGGCAGCTAAGGTCAAAAAAGACGGCTCAGCAGAGGCCTCAAAGGACGCTGGAACGGCCAAAAAGAGGGGATCGGCCTTTGCCTCTTGACTTTTCTGTTATTTAATATATAATTGTAACCGTTAGCCTTTAACGGAGTTTTGTCCATAAATACCATGAAAACTATCAATCTTAAGGCCATTTTCCTGGGTGCGGCGCTGGCGCTCGTGTTCAGCGTCGGAGCTTCCATTCCGGCGGCTCATGCCCAATATTATGGCGACGGCGGCAGCCCTTACGGCACACCGATCGTCAACGTCTACGGCTACAACAGGCCTCAATATGTGCCTCAGCCTGTCACTGTGCCGGTGTATTATCCGGCTCCTGTTGTGCAGCCCGTGTATACGGCGCCTCAGCCGGTGGTCTATAACTATCCGGTCTATCAGGGGCTCTCGGTCTCATGCAGCCCGAGCAATACCTATGTGCCGGCCGGCAGCTATGTGACTTGGACGGCTTATGCTACGGGAGGGAACGGAATCTACACGTATTCATGGTCAGGCTCCGACGGCATCTCCGGTTACGGACAGACGACCAGCTACGCTTATTCCTATCCTGGCAATAAGACGGCTTCGGTCACGGTCTATTCGAATGGCCAGTACGTCACGCAGGCTTGCGGCAACGTCGTCACGGTCTACGGATATCCTTACCAGACGTACTCGGTACAGCCTGTCTATCAGACTCCTGTCTATCAGACTCCTGTCTATCAGCAGTCGAACAATAGCGGCCTCGATATCGGATGCTATGTCGACCCGGCCAATGCCCGCGTCAATCAGCCAGTCACCTGGTCTGTGGAAGTCGTCGGCGGCCAGGCTCCTTACACCTATTCTTGGACCGGCACCGATGGGCTCTCTGGATCGCAGAGCACAGTCATAAAGTATTACGCTACGGGCGGCACGAAGAGCGCTATCGTCTCGGTGAGCTCGGCTGATGGCAAGTCCGCCACTCGCGCTTGCAGCGGCACGCTCACGGTCGCTTCCGGATATTCTACGGTCCGCAAGACGCCTGCTCCGGCAGCAAAAGTCACGCCTACGCCCTCACCGACCCCGGTGAACCAGTCTCAGGCAGCTGCCTTCTTCTCTCTCGGCAGCGTCCCGTGGGGTTGGGTAGCCTTCCTGATCATCCTCGTCCTCTTCTTCACGGTCATATATCTGCTCTTCAATAGGCAGAAGATCTAAGAGATAGAGACGGATGTTGGAACGTGACGGGTGCGAGAACTCCAAAATAGTCTAAAGACAAAAGCACAGGAAGCCCCTTCGGGGGCTTCTTGCGTTGTACCAAGAAATATGATATACATCGGGTGGTGAACGGTCCATGTCGTAGCCTGGCAAGCGGAATGGCCGACCTTAGAAAGAGGAAAAAGTGAATAGCACGTTACATGCCGAGAAAGCTCAGATGGTCAACCAGTTCGTGAAGCTCGAGCGCAAGAAACGCGCTCTCGAGATAAGGAGGATGGCCCTATTCCAGGGCGATATCGACGAGATGGATGCGATCTCGCGGATCCTGGGATTGACGGCGGCCGAAATATTCGAACTCGCGGAAAAACCGCGAGGCGGGGCCGGATCTTGATCATCTGTTCTGAAAATGCCCGGCGGAGCCGAAAGGTTCCCCGGGCATTCATTCTTGCTTGCGCTAGGCTCGTGCTAGGAGGCTTTTCTCTCTTGGATCTCCGTCCCGAATCTCGCTAATGCTTCTCCTGCCGACAATTGTCCGATCTGGCCGTGGTCGCGCGACTCGAGCGTGACTTTGCCGGCGGCGAGGTCCTTCTCGCCGATGATGATGAAGTATGGCGCCCGCGACGTCTTGGCGTTGCGGACTTTCTTGCCGAAAGAATCGTTGGAAGTATCGAGCTCGCTTCTGATCATGGCGGCTCGGAGGGAGTCATCGACCTTCTTGGCTGCTTCAAGGTGGGCTTCGGCCACCGGGATGACTTTGACCTGAATGGGCGCCAGCCAGAGCGGGAAGTTGCCGCCATAGTGCTCGATGAGGAAGCCGATGAAGCGCTCGTGCGTGCCCAGGGGCGCGCGGTGGATGCACAGCGGGGTCTTTTCTTTATTGTCCTTGTCGACGTATGTCAGGCCGAAGCGCTTGGGCACGGCGAAGTCGACCTGGTTGGTGGCCAGGGTGAATTCGCGGCCGATGGCTGACCAGACCTGGACGTCGATCTTGGGTCCGTAAAAGGCGGCCTCGTTCGGCACTTCGACGTAGGGTATCTTGGAGTCGATGAGCACCTGTCGGACCATGTCCTCGGTCTTCTTCCAGAGAGCCGGTTCGTCGACGTACTTGTCGCCGAGCCTCTTGGGGTCGTGGGTGGAGAAGCGCATGACGTACTTCTCGATGCCGAAGATCTTGAAATATCTCAGATACATTTCGTTCACGGCCCGGAATTCGCTGGCGAACTGCTCCTCGGTGCAGTAGATATGGGAATCGTTCATCTCGAGCATCCGGACGCGCATGAGGCCGAAGAGCTCGCCGGATTTCTCGTGGCGGTAGCAGGTGCCGTATTCGGCCAGGCGCAGCGGCAGGTCGCGGTAGCTCTTCGGGCGGGCGGCGAAGATCTTGTGGTGGTGAGGGCAGTTCATCGCCTTGAGGTAATATTTGCCGCCCTCGTATTCCATCGGCGGGAACATCGAATCCTCGTAATAGGGGAGGTGGCCGCTCTTGAGGTACATGCTGTCTTTGGCGATATGAGGAGTGCGGACGCGGACATATCCCGCGGCGAATTCGGTCTCCTTAGCGAGCTTCTCCAGTTCTTCGGCGATCACGGCGCCGTTCGGCAGCCAGAGGGGCAGGCCGGGGCCGACGTCGTCGTCGAACTCGAAGATGTCCATCTCTTTGCCGAGCTTGCGGTGGTCGCGCTTCTCGGCTTCCTTCATCATGGTCTCGTAGGCGTCGAGCTCTTTTTTGGTACCGAATGCCAAGCCGTAGATGCGGGTGAGCTGGGTCTTACTCTCGTCGCCTCGCCAGTAGGCGCCAGCCAGGCGGGTGAGCTTGAATGAGTCGGGCGCGATGTCCTTGGCGGGCGCCTCGCAATGTCCGCCGCGGCAGAGATCGGTGAAGCCGCCAGCAGTGTAGAGCGTCACCGGCTCTTTCTTGACCATGATGTCTTCGATGAGCTCGAGCTTGTAGGGGTTGTGGCTGAAGCGGGCTTGGGCGGCTTCGAGTTTGACCGTTTCGCCGGTCATCTCTTTCCATGACGGCAGGAGCTTGCGCATGCGCTTCTCGATGTCTTTGAGGTCGGCTTCGGCCGGCCGCTTGTCGGCAGGGAACTCGAAATCATAGTAGAAGCCGTTGTCGATGGCTGGCCCGATCGTGGGCTTCGCTTCGGGATAGAGCTCGAGGACAGCGGCGGCCAATAGGTGGGCGAGCGTGTGGCGCTTCTTCTCTAAAGATTCGTTGGCATTCATAGGGGGAATCATAGCAAAAATTGCATATAGCACAATCGCTGCCTAGCTTTTAGGCTGGGCTTCAGCCCTGCGCCAGCCGCTTGACTTTCAGCCAAAAGAATGATAAAAGAATACCGGACTTCGGGGAACCTGTAGTTCCTCATCTAGAAGCCCTTTCACAAAACAAATCTATAGATCATGCAAAAACCAGAATTAGAAGCCGTAGTGACTGCGATAAGCGGCGAACGGGGCAAGAAGTATGCCGTCACGCATTTGACGGGGTCCTCGCCCAGGCCGACCAACTTGTCGATCAGAGACACCGTGACATTCTCGCTGTCTTCTTGGTCAGGCAAGGAGTCCCCTAAGGCGGGACAGATCGTCAGGCTTAGCGGCATCGAGAAGTTCGCAAAAGGTTGGAGGGCCAGTTCGGCTTCGCCGATCCCTCTGTGACCAGACATCAACTGAACAGCAACAGCAATAGAAAAAGCAATAGAAAAAGAACAAGAACGAGGAGACTGAATCCATGAATAGCAATGAAACGCTCGCTTTGCCGAGCTTCCTGCCGCAAGTCACAGTCAGCGGAGACGCTGGCCCTGTCGAAGTCAAATGCTTGACCGCCATGACTGGCTTTTACCTCAAAAGCCTGGATATCCAGGCAAGCGAGGTTAATCTCTCTAATGTCTATCACTTCACGCATCGCGCTATGCGCCAACCTGGCATCAGATTGGGGATCATCACGGACCGTAAGACGGTCAAGTTATTATTTACGCTCGGCGACAAGCGCCTGAATGCCGAGATGATCGTCAAGAACGTAGGCGTCCAGATGCCCGTCGACGATCTCTTCCAGTCCATCCGGAAAGGATTGGCGGGAGAGAGGGACTTCGAGATCAGAGATCGCGATATCGCAGCCTTCCTCAAGACAGGCGA
>JAGWWT010000096.1 GCA_018970245.1 Patescibacteria group bacterium | reverse complement strand
GTCCACAAAAAGTAGCGTTAGATGGAATTCCCAAGATTCACACTACAGCGCGCGGGAGGGCTGGGGGCTGTTCGATTTAGACCACAGCGGCCGCATCGTTATCCAACGCCTAGATACGAAAGACACATTTTCTTCGGATGACGAGGCGCGGGCTTTTGTGGAGAAAAAAAGCGAGCAAGGCTCGGGAAGGCACAGACGCGCGCTGTATATCACAGATATGGCCGCTATACCGACGCACTGACGAGGCCGGAAGGCCGAAACCGGGCACGCTCCCGGTCTGCGTTTACACACAAGAGACACAACATGAAAATCTATGCAGCATCGTTGACTGATTACAACAACGGCTATTTGCATGGCGAGTGGATAGACCTTGAGGACGTGGCTGACGTGGCTGCTCTACAGGGACGCATCGCGGCCATGCTCAGGGCTTCCAAGTTTCCCGGCTGTGAAGAATGGGCCATCCATGACTACGAAGGCCCGCGCAGCTGTCAGCTTGGGGAGTATCCCGATCTTGACGCGCTCATGTTCCAGCAGAAAATGCTGGAAAAGCACGGGGATGCGTGGGCTGCCTACATGGACATTACCGACGCGGCGGACGCATCCGAGGAAGACTTTGGTGATAGGTATTCCGGGTGCTTTAAGAGTGAGGAAGCCTGGGCGGATGACTTCGTCGAGAGTACCGGGATGCTGGAAAGCGTGCCGGAGAATCTCCGCTATTACTTCGATATGGCCGCGTTTGCGCGGGATGCGGAGATGAGCGGAGACGTGGACTTTGCGCGCGGCGATGAGGGCGTGCATGTGTTCAACACCGCTTAAACCTACCGATGAGCCGGCGAGATTCCGGCGAAACCGCGCACTGTCGCGGTCTAGGTAAATACACACACACCGAAGAGCAGACATGACTAAGCCTGCACCAGTATTTTGGCCTGAATATATCCCTGGTGGGCTATTCCACCATGCGCAGGGACCGGCTGGTGGATATTTGTACCTGGCGGGAAAATCGCCGACGGACCTGTTACACTCTAAACTGTGTACGGCCGGATGCGGAGACAGACTTGACACAAATGCAGACTTATGGTAGTCTATAGAAGCTGTATGCTTACCATTACTTGCCCGAACTGTGACGACGGTCCCGTCCGCACCTTGCACGCCAAGGTCCGTACCGACGGCAGCATCTACCGGCGGTACCGGTGCTCCCGATGCACGTTCGCGTATTCGACCGTTGAGGCG
>JAGWWT010000095.1 GCA_018970245.1 Patescibacteria group bacterium | reverse complement strand
ATGACGGCTGGCGTATCGCCGCCGGCTGTCGTTGGTTCACGCTGCCCGAAGCCTTGGCCCACTGGGCCAACAATTCAGACGCTATGGCCCGATTGGCGCTGTTGGAAGGGAGGGAGCCATGATACGAAACGGTTACACGATCGAGCCGCGCGCGGATTTGCGGAAGGCGGGTTTGTCGGGGGCGGATTTGCAGTGGGCGGATTTGCAGTGGGCGAATTTGCGGTGGGCGAATTTGTGGAAGGCGAATTTGTGGGGGGCGAATTTGCGGTGGGCGAATTTGTGGGGGGCGGATTTGCGGTGGGCGAATTTGCGGTCGGCGGATTTGCGGTCGGCGGATTTGCGGTGGGCAAATTTGCGGGAGGCGGATTTGCGGTGGGCAAATTTGTGGAAGGCGAATTTGCGGAACGCGGATTTGCGGAACGCGGATTTGGAAGGTTCCAACCTCATTGACCTGGGCGTTGATCCACGCGGCTATCGCTTTGTTGCTGTACCGCACGATGACGGCTGCCGTATCGCCGCCGGCTGCCGTTGGTTCACGTTGCCCGAAGCCTTGGCCCATTGGGCCAACAATCCAGACGCTATGGCCCGATTGGCGCTGTTGGAAGGGAGGGAGCCATGATAATACGAAACGGTTACACGATCGAGCCGCACGCGAATTTGCAGTCGGCGAATTTGCAATCGGCGGATTTGCGGGGAGCGGATTTGCGGGGAGCGGATTTGCAGGGAGTGGATTTGCGGAAGGCGGATTTGCAGGGAGCGGATTTGCGGGGAGCGGATTTGCGGGGGGCGAATTTGTGGGGGGCGAATTTGCGGTGGGCGGATTTGCGGAAGGCGGATTTGCGGGGGGCGGATTTGTCGGGGGCGGATTTGCAGTGGGCGGATTTGCGGAAAGCGGATTTGCAGTCGGCGAATTTGTGGGGGGCGGATTTGCGGCGGGTGGATTTGTGGGGGGCGTATTTGGTCAGGTCTAATCTCATTGACCTGGGCGTTGATCCTCGCGGCTACCGCTTTGTCGCTGTACCATACGATGATGGCTGGCGTATCGCCGCCGGCCGCCGTTGGTTCACGTTGCCCGAAGCCTTGGCCCACTGGGCCAACAATTCAGACGCTATGGCCCGATTGGCGCTGTTGGAAGGGAGGGAGCCATGATGGGGGTAGATTAAACATCTCTCCCAATCGGCACGACAGAGCCGGGGCACCATCCCCGGCTTTTGTCTATTTTGAGGTAATTTCTCAATCTGGCGTACG
>JAGWWT010000051.1 GCA_018970245.1 Patescibacteria group bacterium | reverse complement strand
GGCGAGGTGGTGGTGGACATGTTGATGAGCTGGCCGCTGTTGCCATTGCCGGACATGTCGTTCACCTTGCCGGTGGCCCAATTCATGTCTTGGTTATTGAAGGTCCAGTAGCCGACGAGGCCGCAATTCAAGGTGGAGAGGCCGCAGCCGCGTGACGCGCCGCCGGTCGTGCCTTCGAGAGCGACGCCGCCGCCCTGGAGGTAGAGCTGATGGATCTCCGCCGCCGACAGAGCGCGGTTGTAGATGCGGACGTCATCTATATTGGCATTCCAATACGAGCTTCCCCCGCCGCCGATGAACTCATCCGAGCTCTTGGTCACGAGGCTGCCGAACGTCGAGCTGGCAGCCGTGTCGCTGAGCACGCCGTCGACATAGATGCGAGCCGTACTGGTGCCGTCGTAGGTGCCGGTCACGAGATGCCAAGAATTGAGGGGCGGCTGGGTCGTGAAGACGCCTGGTTCGAGACTGCCGGAAGCATTGTAGACAGCAAAGACGATGGCGCCGTTGGTGCGGCCGCCGAGGCAGTACTGGCCGCTGCCGGCGCCTGGATAGGTGGTGGCTACGCGGCAGGCGATGGGATAGGCATTCACTGTGGGATAGGCCCGCTGATAGATCCAAGCGCTGACGGTCACAGCGCCGGTGATATTCAATGATGACGTATTAGGGACATCGACGTATCGGGTGGCGCCGTCGAATGACACGGCTTGGCCGATCTTTCCCTGCACCGGGCTGGTCGTGGTGGAGAGGTTGACGAAATTGCCGTTATTCCCCTGCCCGCTCCGATCGTACGCCTTCCCCGTGGCCCAATTCATGTCCTGGTTGTTGAAGGTCCAGTAGCCGACGAGGCCCTGATTGAGCGATCCAGGACCCGAAGCGACCGTCGACCCGATGGTCACGCCGCCATTGCCTTGCTGGTAGAGCTGTTTTATCTCGGAAGCAGAGAGGACACGATTGTAGATACGACCATCATCGAGCGCTCCAATAAATCCCATATTGTTTAATGTGGACGGAGAGGCGCCGAATGAAACAGGGCCATTTAATATAGGACCTGAAACAGACGACGTGGCATTCAATTTACCGTCAATATAAAGTTGAGCAATATCCGTACCGCTATTAAAAGTTGAGACTACGTGGTGCCATTTATTGTCTAGTATGGGAAATGTCGAATACATATCAACCGTGCATCCGTCGAAACACACATCTACATTGCTTGTGCCAGAAGGAAATTGAAACTTCACATAGTATGAACCACCGAACATCTGCTGATACACACCCGAAACACCCGGAGGCCCCTTGACCCACATCGCAATCGAAACTGTGCTCGGGAGCGGATTTATCGTCGGCACGTTGAGATACTGGGATGAAGTTCCTGTAAAATATAATGCTTGGCCAATTTTACCATTCACTGCCGATGAAGAAGTCGATAGATTAGTCAAATATCCGGAATTACCTGAGCCAGAATCATCTTTCTCGATACCCGTCGCCCAATTGGTATCCTTCCCATCCATTGTCCACCAACCGATCAGACCTGAATAGAGGGTAGAAGGACCATAGGTTGGCGTGGAGCCGAGAGTAGAAGCCTGGGCGGGAGTAGAGGTAAGAAGTAGGGAGCAAGGAGTAAGGAGGAGCGCAAACAAGAAGAGAAGCGATTTCTGGGAAGCGGACATAGGTACTATTATACCGGCTTTGCTCATATGAGACTATTTGCTTCCTTGATGCTCGAAGGCCCAAAGAACCCTGTTCCCTGCGAAAGACCGTAGGGTGCCAAAATCTGAGCAGCATAGGCGTTCTGGAATCTGATGAGGGCTCTGAAAGTGGCAGGACCGAAATAGGAGGTTTCGTGGCCAGAAGAGCCTGCGCCTGATTGGGAGACGGTGAAGTTGTGTTGGTTCAAGAAGATCTGGAGGTTCTTGACATCGTTACCAATCATTCCAAGCTTTAGAGAGCGGGTGAAGTTTGGAATCTGGGAACCGGAAGCGGTCACAGGTTGCAGGTTACAGGTAGAAGTGGGATGAGCTGATTGGTATGAAGTGAGGGCCGCTTTCGTTAATGGTCCAAAGTAGCCGGTGATGTATTGCCTTTGAAGATATCCGGTGATCACCAGGAATGTCTGCAGATTGATGACTGCTTGGCCATGGGTGCCAATGGTGAGCGATAAGGCAGATGCAGGAATGGTGGAAAGCGACATGCATGCCTTCGTAGACGTTCCAGCCATGATCGGCGTACCGCCTCCCCCAATGCTTGACACAGGAGCTTGAGATACTTCTGGAGTGAAGCTGCCTACCGAGCCTCCGCCTCCACCACCGCTCGAGACAGGCATGGTTGGGATGGAACCGCCGCTTGAAGGTAGAGAAACAGACGTGGATGTCGGAGAAGTGACTGATATCGGCGGATTTGGTGCAGAATTACCTGCATATTGATATGCACCAACATCCCAAGGACCCGTCGACGGGCGGATCGAGCCGGCATAATCTGATCCAAGTCCAGAAACACCGGTTGAAGTCAGATTGATACCTGCCCCAATGGCGGGAGAACCAAAAATAGGCGCGAATAAGTTGGACAAATCGGCGTTCGCGACAGGCAGCGAATCTGAATCCTGTGAACATGTCTGCCACGCTGTAAATTGGCTGAATGGTAGAAATTGACAATTCCCTGATTTCCAATTGAAGGCGTTCTGGCCGCCATTAGCCCAGATATCGTGTGAGAAATCCCACACAGACGATTGACCAGAATACGCGTCATCTACGACTGCGACCAATTGATCGGCCGACGAGACGATGTCATTCTCAAAGTTCCCGGTCCCTCGAAGATATACCAGCGGACTCATTTGTGTAGAAAGTCCGCTACCGATGATCGTATTGTTATAGATGTTAAAACCTGTGCCGCCGCCTTCGGCGATAGCGCCATACGGCAGATTCGTTGTCTTAGACCCATCCAATATATTATTGAAGATATCAGCGTCGTGGATATTCCGCTCGAAATAGAGGAGGCCGGTGACACAGCAGCTACCCCAATCGCCGTCGATCAGATTGTCATAGATTCTGATACCACTTATATATGTTGTCGGACAATAGCTGTAAGCATCGGCGCAAAAGGCCCAAATATGGAAAGCATCGTGATGGAAGACATCCGTCGTCGTGTCCCAATTCGCAGCATCATGGACATGATTATGGTAAAAGCTGATACCTGTGGCTACGCCTGAATCCTGAGCCAATCCCATTCCAAAACCATGGTCTACGTTGTAGATATCGTTATTATATATCTCGTAGTTGACGTTTCCTGTGCTACCACCGTTCAGGCACCACGCAGCATCATGTAGGACATCATCGTGTATCGATATGTCATGTGAACCATAGATAAATCGCACACATTCAGCTCCTGGAGGCGATATCTCGACGTCGGAAGGACTACTGTGAACATACATGTTCTGGACGGTAAGGCCTTTTATCTCGATCCAACCGCTGTTGTCTGCTGATATACCTAAAGCTGCGATATGTGACGGAAAATCAGTCCCGTTAGCCGTACTTTCTATCACGCCAACGCCACCTCCATCGACCGTTACATAATTCCTCTTATCAAGCACCAAGCAACCGGACACAGGGCAAGCCGGCATGCTTATACGCGCTCCATTTTCGAAATAGATAACGATCGGTCTACCGAGAGCACCGTCCCCCTCTACTATCAACGGACTTGAAATGATGCCACACAGATGCACCGTATCTCCCGGCCCTATCTGATTTTGGCCAGTACCCCAATTGACAGAATTATTGAACCAAGAAACCGGTAAGGCATCGACGCAGCTCGAGCCAGAACCTGAACCAATCTGAGAAATGTATATGTTGGAAATTGCGGGGACCGAGGTTTGGGTCTGCTGGCTGAAAGTGGCGGTGACCGTGGTATTCCCATTCACCGTGATCGTGCAGGTGTTACCTGACGAAGAGGTGCAGCCTGACCAGGAGGCGGTGAAGTTCGTGTTGGGTGCTGCTGTGAGGGTGTAGTTTGTCCCTCCTGTGATGCCGGAGACCGAGCAGGTGGAGCCGCAGCTAATGCCTGCAGGAGATGAGGTGACTGTGCCATTGCCGCCATTCGTGACGGTGAGGGAGTAGGTCGTGGGAGGAAGGGTGGTACCTCCTGCAGTCGCTTCTTGGTAGAGCGACTGGACTTCGGCGGCCGAGAGGGCTCGATTGTAGACGCGGACGTCGTCGAGAGTGGCCGGTACGCCACCATAACCAAAACCTGTGCCATTATCTGACCCGATCATGAACCTGTCGTTACTAGAATTAAATTGAGTCTGCGTTGATATCTTATTCAATGATCCATCGATGAATAATTGTGGCGTCCCGCCGCTTGAATACGTGCCGGTGATCATATGCCATTGTCCATCATCAACATTGACAGTTGCGATCGCGCCATCGTAGTAGCTTCCATCGACACTAAAGGAGATCTTATGGGGATTGCTGTAGAAGAACGTAAAACCGCGATAACTCCATCCGATTACGGTACCACTGCCCAAGATAGCACCTATAGATTTGAACCACATTGAAAATGTGAAGGACGCCGGCACTGTAACTGTATTCGGGGTTGAAACGTAATTCATGCCATCGAATCGCAGCGCGCCGCCGATCTTCCCCGTCGTCCACGTGGGCCCATTCACGAGCGTTCCCGTATTCCCATTCCCGCTCGAATCCGCCGCCGTCGTTCCACTGCCATCGTCGAGCTTCCACCAGCCGACCAGGCCGCAGGTGAGATCGCCGGCGGTGCAGGAAGAGCCGGAGACTTGGGCGAGCTGGGTGTTCGGAGCGACCGCGCTCAAAGGCGGCAGATCGCTCGCCGCTCGATGCGCGGGTGCCGTCGCCGTGATCATATACGCCAATGACAGCCCGGCGAGGATGAGGCCGGCGAGGAGGAGCTTCGGTGTTTTGGCGTTCGGCTGCATGATGCTTTCGTTAGGAGACAAAACTTTCAAAATCATCCCGGGTCACGATCGTCACATCGGCCTTGTAGGTATCGACAAAGCGCTTAGGACGGCGATACGCGGATGGAGACCATTTGAATTCGAAGCCATGCACCGCGCCTTCGGCTTCCTCGACATAGTCGATCTCCGAACCCGACAGGCTGCGCCAGAAATAGCGGTTGGCGTACGACTGGGCATAGTCCATCTTCTTGCGGCGCTCGACGATGCAGAAATTCTCCCACAGAGGCCCGACGTCGTCGCGGATGTCGAGCGGCAGGAGGCGCTGTATCAAGCTATTCCTGATGCCAAGATCATAGAAGTAGATCTTCTGCTTCTTGCCGATCTCGTTGCGGGGATTCCGCGATAGGGCTGTCAGCCTGAAGATGACGAATGCCTTTTCCAGAAGATCGAGGTACCTCGAAACCACCTTGGTCGACACCTCGAGCTTGGTCGCTATCTCATGCAAGGAGACTTCGCTTCCGACCTGGAACGCCAAGAGCTGCAGCAGCTTCAGCAGGAGATCAGGCTTCCGTATATCCTCATAGTCGAAAAGGTCTTTGTAGAGATACTGCCCGGTCAGAGTCTGAAGAAGGACGGTCATCTCATGCTCCGACTTGCCGAAAAGGGCGGGATACGCGCCGAAGCGCAAAAGGTGGGCCAGCGACGCTTTGGCCTCCCTCTCTGACGAAGTCGCCGCTAATTCCGCATACGATATCGGGTAAAGCGTGAATTCTATGGCCCTGCCGGTCAATGGCTCATTCACCTTGTTCGACAGATCGAAGCTCGATGAGCCGGTAGCTATGATCTGGATATCCGGGTAGGTATCTACGAGCAGCTTCAGCGTGGTCCCGATGTCTGATATCTTCTGGGCTTCATCGAGGATGAAGAAGTTCCCTGGGCCCAAGAATTTCTTCAGCCTTTCGGGATTACGATCCTCCAACGCGGTCTTATTGTCGATGATCTCGCAGTCGATATAGCTGTGGCTGTCGCCGTATTTCTTGATGATCTCCTTGGCCAATGTGGTTTTGCCGACTTGCCGAGGACCGTATAGGATGATGACCTTCCCCTTGAAAAGCCATGTTTCGATTGTTCGCTGCAGTGCTCTTTTTATGATCATAGTCCTAAAATTTATGCGAATATTGATACTATAGTATCAAAAATCCATATTTAGTCAACCACCTCACCTGCCGGAATTATAGAGCTGCTTCACCTCCGCCGCCGACAGCGCGCGGCTATACATCCTCACATCGTCGACCGTTCCGGTGTAATAACGGCTGCCGCCACCAGCAGCCTGCCTTCCGATATTAACGGGATAGACCCCTGTGTTTGGAGTAATGGTCTGACTGCTCGTAGCGATAAGGCTTCCATCG